>CAYUBS010000018.1:0-31660 GCA_964443145.1 uncultured Wenzhouxiangellaceae bacterium
CGTTGATGCCTTCGATCTTGATGTCCATCTGCAAAGCGGTAATACCTTCTTCGCTGCCGGCTACCTTGAAATCCATGTCGCCGAGGTGATCTTCGTCGCCCAGGATGTCAGACAGCACTGCGAAGCGATCGCCTTCCTTGATCAGGCCCATCGCGATTCCCGCAACGGGAGCCTTCACCGGTACGCCGGCATCCATCAGGGCCAGCGAAGTACCGCATACAGAAGCCATTGAACTGGAACCATTTGACTCGGTGATTTCTGATACCACACGAATCACGTACGGAAAGTCTTCCATAGTCGGCAGTACGGCGGCAACACCACGGCGCGCCAGGCGGCCATGACCGATTTCGCGGCGTTTCGGGCCGCTCATGAAGCCTGTCTCACCTACGCAGAATGGAGGGAAGTTGTAGTGCAGCATGAACGGGTCTTTGTATTCGCCGGTTACTGCGTCAATGAGCTGTGCATCACGGCCGGTACCCAGCGTAGTCGCTACGATGGCCTGTGTTTCACCACGGGTGAAAAGAGCAGAACCGTGTGCGCGTGGCAGTACACCACACTCAACGCTGATTGGACGCACCGTGCTCAGGTCACGACCGTCAATACGCGGATTGCCTGACAGAATGTGCTCACGAACCAGTGACTTCTCAAGTTTGGAGAATGCGCCGGAAACGTCACCTTCTGAAGGTGCACTTTCGTTTTCGGAATCACACAAGGCCGCTTTGGTCGCCTTCTTGACTTCGCCAATGGCGTCGCGGCGTTCCATCTTGTCTGCGATGGCATAAGCATTGGTCAGACCTTCGCTGGCCACGCCTGCTACTTTTTCCGCCAGGTCTTGATCGACTGCAGGCGCTTCCCAGCCCCAGTGATCAACACCGACTTCTTCTGCCAGTTCTTTAACTGCCTGTACAACCAACTTAGCGGCGTCGTGACCAAATGTCACAGCACCGAGCATGACTTCTTCTGAAAGAAGCTTGGCTTCAGACTCAACCATCAACACGGCGTTTTCTGTACCTGCCACAACCAGGTCAAGATCGGAATCCTGTAATTGGGTAGCGGTCGGGTTCAGTACGTAATTGCCATCGATATAACCCACACGGGCTGCACCGATCGGACCGGCGAAAGGCATACCGGACAGCGCCAGCGCTGCAGAAGTACCGATCAGAGCCGGGATATCACCACTGATGTCTGGATTTGAAGACATCAACGTAGCAATCACCTGCACTTCGTTCATGAAGCCCTTGGGGAAAAGCGGACGGATCGGACGGTCAATCAACCGGCAAATCAACGTTTCCTGCTCAGTCGGACGCCCTTCGCGCTTGAAGAACCCACCCGGAATACGCCCTGCGGCATAGAATTTTTCCTGGTAGTTAACAGTCAGCGGGAAGAAGGGGCGGCCTGGATCGGCCTCTTTACGTCCTACAACGGTCACCAGGACCCTTGTGTCACCCATGGATACCATTACAGAACCGCCGGCCTGACGGGCAATTTGCCCGGTTTCCAACGTGACGTCCTGATCACCGTACTTAAAAGTTTTTGTCAGTTTTTGCACTGGATATTTCCTGTTTGCATTGTTTAAAAGCCGTATACGCGAACGCTCCGGCAGACGGTGTGTCTACCAGAGCGAAGCCGTGTCGTAATGCAGGGACGCTTAACGTCGCAAGCCGAGACGCTTAATCAGATCGCGGTAACGCTCGATATCCTTTTTCTTCAGATAGTCGAGCAGGCTGCGACGCTGATTCACCATGCGCAATAATCCGCGCCTTGAATGGTGATCGCCTTTATGAGCCTTGAAATGGTCGGTGAGAAATTGGATACGACCCGTTAACAGTGCTACCTGGACCTCGGGAGACCCGGTGTCACTTTCTGAACGAGCGTACTCGCTGACAATTTTTGCTTTTGCGTTTGCATCAAAAGACATGGTTCCATCTCCATATCTAGAGCTGCGAAGCCTTTGAAAAAACCCGTCGGGATCATTCCCGCGTAGTACTTGGGTCTTTGCAAAAACTTCGAAGCCCCGGTGGTAAGAAAAACGAATATTAGCACGGCATTCTAACGGTACAACAGCTTGTGAACAAGCTGTTTTCAAGTATTTTTGTGCTTTTATAGGAAGCCGTTCAGGAAACAATGCAGCACTTCTTTCAGCGGGGCTGAAAATCGCTCTGCATTTTTTCCTTCACTGGGGGCTGAAGACCATTAGGCGCTTGGGTTTCAGGCGCTTTTCGTCTGTTATTTCGCCGATACCCAGGATTTGATCGTTGGGGCCGTAGACCCGGACCAGTCCGGGATCGCCGGCGCTTGATTCAACCGGGTTGCCGTGGCTGAAAGGTTCGGTTTCGGCTTCATCCAGTGTAACGACCGGCCAGTCGACCAGGCCGGAGTCTATCGGAAGCAGGCAGGAGTCTATGCCGCCCTCTTCCGCCAGGTCTGTCAATTCGTCCAGGCTGATCATGTCCAGCTCCAGAAAAGGCTCCACGTTCAGACGACGAAGGGATCGCAGATGCGCACAACTTCCCATCGCCAGGGCAATATCTTCGGCCAGGGTTCGAATATAGGTTCCCTTGGAGCAATGCACCTGAAATTCCAGCAGCGGAGGCTGCCAACTCAGCAACTCAAGCGAGTGGATGGTGACTTTCCTGGACTTCCTGTCTACTTCCTTGCCCTCCCGGGCCAACTTGTAGAGTGGCTGACCCTTGTGCTTGAGTGCAGAGTACATCGGAGGAACCTGTTCGATCTCGCCGGTAAAGGACTTGAACAGGGTTGTGATTTGGAGGGAATCGAAATCGGGTAGCGGCAATTCATTACAGATATCGCCTTCTATATCGCCGGTGGTCGTCGCCTGGCCAATGACGGCGGTGGCCACGTAGGTTTTGGATGAGGTGAGCATGAAACCGGCGGTTTTGCTGGCTTCCCCAAGGCAAATGGGGAGCATTCCGGTAGCAAAGGGGTCAAGGCTGCCGGTGTGGCCTGCCTTCCTGGCCTGGAACAGCCAGCGAACTTTTTGTACGGCCTGGTTCGATGAATAGCCTTCGGGTTTGTCCAGCAGGATGACTCCGTGGACATCTCTTCCCTTGCGTCGCCGGCTCATTCTTCGCCGTCGGTTTCCGAATCTCCGGTTTCAGGCCGGTCAGTCGCCCGAGCCTCATCGATCAGACTATCCATTTGCAGGCCCGTCTCTACCGAAGCATCATGTTCAAAATGTAGCGCCGGCACCGAGCGAATGCGCATTTGCTGTCCCAGGCGCTTACGCAAATAGCCCGCAGCCTTGTTAAGCGCCTTGATGCTGGATGCGGCCTTTTCCGACTCGAACACGGTAACAAACACCTTCGCGTGCGAGATATCCCGTGAAACCTCCACGTCAGACAGACCAATAAACCCAACGTCCGGATCTTTGACTTCCATCTGAATCAACTGGGCCAACTCCCTGCGCAGGGTGCCGGCCACACGTTCTGATCGGTTGAAATCACGAGGCATGCTTTAAGTTCCTAGAGCGTCCGGGCAACTTCGATGCGTTCGAAGCACTCGATGTGGTCGCCTGGCTTAACGTCGTTGTACATCTTCACACCAATGCCGCATTCGGTACCTGACTGCACTTCCTTGGCTTCATCTTTGAAGCGGCGCAATGACTCCAGCTCGCCTTCAAAAATCACGACGTTGTCACGCAACACGCGAATCGGGTTAGCCCGTCTCACAACACCCTCTACTACCAGGCAGCCAGCAATGGCGCCCATCTTGGAAGAACGGAACACATCTTTGACCTCTGCAAGACCCAGGATTTGCTCCCGAATCTCGGTTCCCAGCAGACCGGTGATCGCCTTCTTGACCTCGTCAATGGCGTCATAGATCACGCTGTAGTAATGCAGATCCAGTTCGTGTTCCTGTATGACCTTGCGGGCAGTCGCATCTGCACGAACGTTGAAACCGATAATAATGGCGCCGGATGCCTGGGCCAGTGAAGCGTCATTTTCCGTGATGGCGCCCACGCCGGAAGCAACAATGTTGACCTTGACCTCGTCATTGCTGAGGCTTGTCAGTGAATCGCGCAACGCTTCTACACTGCCCTGCACATCGCCCCGGATCAGCAGATTAACGCTGGTTTGCTCTTCCTTGCCCATGCTTTCGAACAGGTTTTGCAAGTTGGCTGCCTGCTGGCGAGCAAGGCGTCCTTCTCGCTGGCGATCCTGGCGCTGTGAGGCAGCATCGCGAGCTTTGCGCTCGTTCGCCACCGCCAGCACTTCGTCTCCAGCCATCGGTACACCGGACAACCCCTGCACTACTGCCGGCATCGACGGACCAGCCGTCTGAATGGCTTCGCCGGCTTCATTAAACATGGCGCGAACACGACCATACTCCTGTCCGGCAAGGATCATGTCACCACGTTTTAGTGTGCCCTGCTGAATCAGCAGCGTGGCGATCGGACCGCGGCCCTTATCCAGGCTGGATTCGACAACCACACCACGAGCCCCTGAATCAGGATTGGCAGTGAGCTCCATGACCTCGGCTTGCAAAAGCACGTTCTCGAGCAGTGTGTCGACACCCTCACCGGTGATCGCGGAAACGTTGACGAATATATCTTCGCCACCCCATTCCTCGGGAATGACTTCTTCCTTGGACAATTCAGTTTTCACCCGATCCGGATCTGAATCAGGTTTATCGATCTTGTTAACAGCAACAATGATCGGCGTACCGGCAGCACGGGAGTGCTGAATCGCTTCCCGGGTCTGCGGCATGACACCGTCATCAGCCGCCACCACCAGGATGACGATATCAGTCGCCTGTGCACCACGGGCGCGCATGGCGGTGAACGCCGCATGGCCCGGTGTATCCAGGAAGGTGATGATGCCGCGTTCGGTTTCTACATGGTAGGCACCGATATGCTGAGTGATACCACCCGCTTCAGCGTCGACCACGTGGGCATGCCGAATAAAGTCGAGAAGTGACGTCTTGCCATGGTCAACGTGCCCCATGACCGTCACCACCGGCGGACGCGGAACGGCGTCGCCCTTCAATTCCGGTTCTTCAGCGATGAGTTCCTGCTCAATGTCTTTCATATCGGCAGCCTTCGCCGTATGCCCCATTTCCTCCACGACGAGGAAGGCCGTGTCCTGATCCAGGGGCTGGTTGATCGTCACCATAATGCCCATCTGCATCAGCACTTTGATGACCTCGCTTGCCTTGACCGCCATCTGCTTGGCCAAATCGGTAACCGTGATCGCTTCTGGAACAGCGACCTCACGCTGGACCGGGGCCGTTGGGCGCGAAAATCCGTGCTCGGTCGGTCCACTTGAGGTGGCCCGGTGGCGCATCCCACTGGGTTTGCGCCGCCGTGTGGCGGCACCGCCGGCCACGTGCAGCTCTTTACGGCCGTAGCGAGTTTTCGCCTTGCTCTTTTCCTGCTCACGCCGGCGTTTTTCTTCAGCCAACTTGCGTGCACGCTCTTCTTCGCGCTTGCGTTCTTCATCTTCCGCCTTACGCTGATCTTCTTCTTTCTGGACTTTCTCTTCAGCGTCTATGCGGGACTGTTCTTCGGCCTTCACACGGGCTTGTTCTTCCGCCACCACACGGGCTTCTTCTTCCTGCTTCAGCCGAATGTCTTCAGCAGCTTTCTGAACAGAAACGTCTTCAGCAGCCCGCTTGGCGCGTGACTCTTCCAGTAACTTCCTGGCCTCTTCGCGTTCAGCATCAGGCGTACCCATTTGTTCCTGGATGACTTCGCGCTTGACGTAGGTACGGCGTTTGCGAACCTCGACATTGACGGTTCGGGTTGCAGCCCGTGGACCGGAACCGGAAACCCGCAGTTCACTGACTGATTTACGTTTGAGGGTGACCTGTCGCGGTGCCGTGGCATCGCTTTCCACTTTTCCATGACTTGCGCGCAGATGAGCGAGCAACTTTTTCTTGTCATCGTTGGAAACCGCGTCATCGCCATTACTGGCTTTGATACCGGCATCGTTAAGCTGTGTCAGCAGCTTGTCGCTGTCGACACCCAATACGTCTGCCAGTTGTGAAACGGTAACTTTTGACATGTTTTGCTCCTGAATATCTACGGGTTCCTGATTAGCCGGTTATTCTTCTTCGGCAAACCAGGGCGCACGCGCCGCCATAATCAGCGCTGCGGCATCCTCTTCATTCATTTCATCAATTTCGATCAATTCGTCTGTCGCCAGGTCCGCCAGGTCCTCCTGCGAACGGACGCCTTTTTCTGCTAGCCGGAATGCAAGGCGCTCGGTCATGCCTTCCAGCTGCATCAGGTCGTCCTCGGGGGCGTTCTCGTCCAGAACCTCTTCCTTGGCGATCAACTGGGTCAACAGCGCATCGCGTGCACGGCGACGGATCTCAGTGACCATTTCTTCGTCAAACTCCTCAACTTCGAGCAGCTCTGATTCCGGTACGTAGGCCACTTCCTCGATGTTACTGAACCCCTCAGCCACCAGGATGTTCGCAACGTCCTCACCCACGTCCAGCCGCTTCATAAAGCGGTCCAGTATCTTTTGCGCTTCGTCTTCACCTTTCTGCTCAGCCTGCTCGACGGTCAGCACATTGAGATCCCAACCGCTTAACTCGCTGGCCAGGCGAACGTTCTGGCCGCCACGGCCGATCGCCTGTGACAGGTTGGATTCTTCCACGGCGATATCCATGGATTTGTTTTCTTCATCAACCACGATGCCAGCAACCTCAGCTGGAGCCATTGCGTTGATGACGAACTGTGCGGGGTTGTCATCCCACAGGATGATATCGATGCGCTCACCGGCCAGTTCGTTGGATACCGCCTGAACGCGGGAACCACGCATACCGACGCAGGCGCCGATAGGGTCTGTTCGCTTGTCATTGGATCGTACCGCGATCTTGGCACGTCTACCCGGGTCACGGGCCCCACCCATAATGGATAACAGGTCCTGGCCGATTTCCGGGACTTCCAGTTCGAACAGGGCAACCAGAAACTCGACAATGGTCCGGCTGGCAAACAGCTGCGGTCCACGGGGTTCGGGCTTGACCTCATACAGGTACGCGCGAAGGCGGTCACCCGGGCGGACGGATTCGCCGGGCACCATGTTGCGTTGAGAGATGAAGGCTTCTGCATTGCCGCCAAGATCGAGGTAAACATTTCCTCGTTCGACCCGCTTGACAATGCCATTGATCAACTCGCCAGCGCGACTTTCGTATTCTTCGACAACCTGGGCGCGTTCGGCTTCGCGAACACGTTGAACAATTACCTGCTTGGCTGTTTGCGCAGCAATTCTGCCGAATCCCGCGTTTTCCATCGGCTCCTCGATAAACCCGCCAACTTCTACTTCCGGGTCAATCTCCAGGGCTGCAGCCAGGAAAAACTGTGCATCCTCGAATTCCATCTCGGCGTCGTCTTCGATGACCTCCCAACGGCGGAATGTCTCGTATTCACCAGTGGTACGATCTATAGCTACACGGACGTCCCGTTCCTCTTCACTGAGCTTGCGCCCGGCCGAGGCCAGCGCTGCTTCCAGTGCTTCGAAAATAACGTCTTTGCTGACGCCTTTTTCATTGGAAACGGCATCCACTACCAGCAGGATTTCTTTGCTCATTCTGCTTCTTCTCTCTTATTGAATAGATTGTCGTAATCGGGAACCAATCGCGCCTTGGTAATATTGCCTAACTCCAGCAATACCTCAAGGCCGTCCTGGTTCAGTTTCACCTGATCACCATCAGTGCCCAGAATTTCACCCTTAAACTTTCTGCGTCCGTCCTGCGGGGCATACAGGGTTATCCTTGCTTGTTCACCGCTGAACTGGTCGAACTGCTCCAGGGTGAATAACGGCCGGTCAAGGCCGGGTGATGAAATTTCCAGGTTGTAGTGTCCTGGGATCGGATCTTCCACGTCCAGCAATGCCGCTACTTCACGGCTGACCCGTTCGCAATCTTCGACGGCGATACCACTCTGCTTGTCCATATAAATGACCAGCACCGGGTTTTTCGGGTTACTGCCATGTTCAAGGCCGACGAATTCGTAGCCCAGGTCTTCGACCAAAGGCTGTATCAAATGAGTCAACTTGACAGATCTCAATCTTTTCTCCGTATTTTGGCCACGGTACATTCAACCGGACACAAAAAAAGGGCTCGTCGGCCCCCATCGTAAATACCCAATAAAAAGGCCCCTGCTGGGGCCTTTTAACTAGAACCTGGTAGCGGGGGCAGGATTCGAACCTGCGACCTTCGGGTTATGAGCCCGACGAGCTGCCAGACTGCTCCACCCCGCATCAGCAAGTGGGGGATGATATAGGCTCCCCGTAACTAATTCAACCCCCGAATGAGGCCATGCAGACTGCAATCAGGGAACTGGAGAATATCCCCAGCCCAAGCATCATTATACCATTTAGCGAAATGGCTGCCCGGAAATCCACCGGTGCATCGATTCGCGACTCGGTTACCGGCTCATCGAAGTACATCAGCTTAACAACCCTAAGGTAATAAAAAGCGCCAACGACTGAAAACAGAACCGCGACAATGGCCAACCACATCAGGCCGGCATCGATTGCGGACTTGATCACGAGCCACTTGGCAAAAAAGCCGACGAAAACGGGAACGCCCGCCATCGAAAACATGACCATCGCCATCACGGCTGCGTACCAGCTGTTACGTTGATTCAGACCCTTGAAGTCATCCAGCTTCTCAGCCTCCACGCCCCGGGCTGAAAGCAGGATAACCATACCGAAACCAGCCGCCGACATCAGTGAGTAAACGATGATGTAAAACATGCCCGCGCCATAACCGGATGCCGTACCAGGCAGCAGACCCAGCAGTACAAACCCCATGTGCGAAATAGTCGAGTAGGCCAGCATACGTTTGATGTTTGTCTGCGCAATGGCTGCCAGGTTACCCAGAGCAATAGACAACACAGCCAGCACACTGAGCATCTGCGACCAATCGGTATGCATTTCACCCATGCCGGTTTGCAACAGACGGAATGCCATCGCAAATGCTGCCATTTTCGGAACCGAAGCAATAAAGAGTGTAGTGGCGACCGGCGCTCCCTGGTATACATCCGGAATCCACATGTGGAACGGTACAACGCCAAGCTTGAACGCCAGCCCAACCACGAGGAACACCAGTCCGAATACCAGTAGCGGATCGTCGCTGTTCATCGACTGAATAGCTTCTGACACCTGGTAGAGATCCAGCGTGCCGGTAGCGCCGTAAATCATCGACATACCGTATAGCAGCATTCCGGAAGCCATCGAACCCAGAACGAAGTACTTCATTGCCGCCTCTGAAGCCAGCCGGGAGTCGCGATCATAGGCGACCAGGGCATAAGAAGAGAGGGACACCAGTTCAAGTCCGAGGTACACCATGACCAGGCTGTTGGCTGAAATGAGCAGCATAGTGCCGAGCAGTGCAAACAGCGACAAGGTATAAAAATCAGCCCGGAACATGCGGAATTCGCGCAGGCAAAACTTAGCGTAGATGTAGACCAGCCCCATTACGAGAAAACTGAAGAGTTTCAGCACGTCACCCATCGAATCACGGATATAAGACCCGTTGAAGGCCAGCTCAGCGCTTGCGCTATCGCCAATGAAGTTACCCCGCAATGTGATAATCGCAGCAAAAATCAGGGTGAGCATCGCCAGTCCGTGAATGATGCCTCGCCGTTCTTTACTGAGGAACAGGTCAACGATCAGGATCACGCAGGCCATCGTCAGCACCCAGAGTTCCGGGGTAGCCAGCAACATGTTCGTAGTATTCATATCAACGAGTCCCTCAGATACCGGCTACTGAAAACTTGGGTTGCTGGATGTGTTGCAGCAACTGTTCGACCGATGCATGCATCAGGTTGACCAGTGGCTCGGGCCACAGGCCGACCAGCAATACAGCCACCGCCAGGGTCCCAAGAACCAGGGCCTCCCTGGCATTGATGTCTTTCAGTTGGGCGACCTGGTTATTGGCCACTTCACCGAAGATCACCCGCTTGACCAGCCACAGGCTGTAAGCAGCGCCGAGGATCAGGCTCAAAGCGGCCAGGAAGGCGTACCAGAAATTAGCCTGGAAGGCCGCCAGGATGACCATGAACTCGCCAACAAATCCGCTGGTGCCCGGCAAGCCCGCGTTGGCCATGAAAAACAAAACGGCCAGGGCAGCAAACCAGGGCATGGTATTGGCCACACCGCCGTAGTCGGCAATCATTCGGCTGTGCAAACGGTCGTAGAGCACACCAACGCACAGGAACAGCGCACCGGATACAAAGCCATGTGAAATCATCTGCACCATGGCGCCTTCAACACCCAGTGCCGCTCCCCTGCCACTTTCAGTATTCTGGAAAACGCCGAATGCGATAAACATGCCCAGCGTAACGAAACCCATGTGCGAGATCGAAGAATAGGCAATAAGCTTCTTCATATCTTCCTGAACCAGCGCAACGAAGCCGATATACACCACGGCTATCAGCGACAGGCTGATGATCAGCCAGTCCAGTGCAGCGGATGCATCCGGCGTGATTGGCAGGCTGAAGCGAATGAAACCATAACCACCAATTTTCAACATGATGGCGGCCAGTATCACCGAGCCACCAGTGGGTGCTTCGACGTGCGCGTCCGGCAACCATGTGTGTACCGGCCACATCGGAATTTTCACGGAGAATGCGGCCAGGAAACCCAGGAACAGCCATTTCTGCACACCCAGCTCAAGCGGAAACTGGTGCCACTCGAGGATCGACCAGCTGCCAGACTGGGTATAGAGATAGATCAGGCCAATCAGCATGAAGACCGAGCCGAGAAACGTGTACAGGAAAAACTTGATGGTGGCATAGACGCGGCGCGGGCCACCCCACATGCCAATCACCAGGAACATCGGAATCAGCATGGCCTCGAAAAACGCGTAGAACAGCAATGCATCCAGTGCTGAAAACACACCGATCATCAGGCCTTCCATGATCAGGAAAGCAGCCATGTACTGGTTGACCTTGACCTGGATAGACTCCCAGCCGGCAATCACGACCAAAACTCCGAAAAATGCTGTCAGCAGGATGAGCGGAACCGAAAACCCGTCAACACCCAGGCTGTAATGAACACTGAAAGTCTCAATCCACGGCTTGAACTCGGTGAATTGCATAGCTGCCGTTGCACTATCGAACCCTGTGAACAACAAAATACTCAGGACGAAGGTTACCGCGGAGATCACCAGTGCCAACAAGCGTGCCATTTGGGCGCGGTTGTCACCAACAGCGATAACGGCCAGCCCGCCGAGTATCGGCAGCCAGATCAGTAAACTAAGGATGGGCCAGTTTGATGCCATTTTTCTATTCGCCCCTCTACTTCCACATCACCCAGATTGCGATCATGCCGATAAGGCCGATAATCATCGCAAAAGCATATTGGAACAGGTATCCACTTTGCCAAAGGCGAACCCTGGCGGCGAGGTTACCCACCAGGCGGGCAGATCCATTGACCAGCACACCATCAATCAGTCCGGCATCCGCTTTCTTCCACAAGCCATTGCCAATCGCAATTGTCTTGCTCACGAATACCTTCTGATACAACTCATCGATAAAGAATTTATTTTCCAGCAGCCGATGCAGCCTTGGCATTCTCTGCTGCAACTGTTCTGCAACCGCCGGTCGGAACATGTAGATAACGGTCGCCAGCACAAAACCGGTGATCATCAACCAGAAAGGTGCTGTCTGCAATGCGTGCGTGGCCATGCCGACCGGACCATGAAAGTGCTCGCCAACGGCAGCCACGGTATCGTTCTGAGGCAGTACGACTATCGCATCAGACAACCAGCCGCCAAACAGGATTGGTTTGATGGTCATGTAGCCAATGACCGCGGAGGGTATCGCCAGCAGGATCAATGGAATGGTGACCACCAGGGGCGACTCATGCGGTTCGTGCGCCAACACGCCATCCGCCGGATGATCCCCGGCTCCAACGTCGATCCGGTATCGTGGGGCGCCATGGAAAGTCAGGTACAACAGACGGAAGCTGTAGAAGGAGGTGATCAGCACACCCAGCAGCACCGCCCAGTAGGCGAAGTCCGAGCCGAACCGGCTGGAAGCATGGACCGCTTCGATGATTCCATCCTTTGAATAAAAACCGGACATAAACGGGAATCCAATCAGCGCCAGCGTGCCGATCCAGGCCGTAATCCAGGTAATTGGCATCTGTTTCCGCAGGCCGCCCATATAACGCATGTCCTGCTGGTGATGCAGGGCGATGATCACCGAACCCGCAGCGAGAAACAGCAGCGCCTTGAAAAATGCGTGTGTCATCAGGTGAAAGATGGCTGCTGAATAAGCTGAAACGCCCAGCGCAACGGTCATATAGCCGAGTTGTGACAGGGTTGAATAAGCGATCACACGCTTGATGTCATTCTGCACAAGACCGACCAGTCCCATGCTGAACGCAGTCACCGCGCCAATCAGCATGACGAAGCTCAGGGCCGCATCGCTCAACTCGAACAACGGCGACATCCTGGCCACCATGAAGATGCCGGCGGTAACCATGGTAGCCGCGTGGATCAGGGCGGAAATCGGTGTCGGGCCTTCCATTGAATCGGGCAACCACACATGCAACGGTGCCTGCGCAGACTTGCCCATTGCGCCAATGAACAGACAGACACAAATAACCGTAATCCACTGCCACTCGATACCCGGAATCAACATCACTGTCTTGCCTGTAACACTGCCGGCCTGGCCGAATACTTCGGAGTAATCCAGCGTTCCAAAACAGTACAAGACACCGGCTATTCCCAGCAGAAAACCAAAGTCACCGACCCGGTTTACCAGGAAGGCTTTAAGGCCGGCCGCAATCGCTGACTCACGATTGAACCAAAAACCGATCAACAGATACGACACCAGGCCTACTGCTTCCCAACCGAAAAACAGTTGCAGGAAATTGTTGGCCATCACCAGCATCAGCATCGAAAAGGTGAATAAAGCAATGTAACTGAAAAACCGCTGATAGCCCGGATCGTCAGCCATGTAACCAATCGTGTAGATATGAACCATCAGCGACACAAAGGTGACGACGGTCATCATCAGAGTGCTCAGGTGGTCAATCAGGAAACCCACTTCGAAGTGGATTCCATCAGAGATCATCCATGTATAAATGCTCAGATTCTGCGGTCCCAGGTTGTCGAAAACCTGCATGTACAGCACCCAGGCTGACAGGAAGAACGAAGCGCCGACACCCAGAATAGCTATCCAGTGCGACCCTGCCCTACCCACCTGGTTTCTGAACAAACCCGCAATGGCGGCCGCTGCCAATGGCAGCAGGGGTATCAACAACAAAATCGTTTTCAAAGACATATCAGCCCTTCAGATCGTCCAGTTCGGCCACATTGATCGTCTGGCGGTTGCGAAACAGCACCACCAGGATCGCCAGCCCAATCGCAGCCTCTGCAGCCGCCACGGTCAGGATGAAGAATACAAACACCTGCCCATCCAGGTTGCCCAGGAAGCGTGAAAAAGCGACAAAGTTCATGTTCACTGCCAGCAGCATCAGCTCGATGCACATCAGCAGGATGATGACGTTTTTCCGGTTCAGAAATATACCGGTGACGCTGAGGCTGAACAGCAGTGCACTGAGCGTCAGGAAATGTGTGAGTGTCAGCATGGTATTTTCCTCAACTCCCCTGCCTGGGTTCCGGATCCATTTTCACCAGGCGGACACGCTCGTCACGCCGGACCCTGACCTGTAATGATGGATTCTGGCGGTGGCCGCCGGGCCGCTGGCGCAATGTCAGCGCAACTGCGGCGATGATCGCCACCAGTAGTACGACGCCTGCCACTTCGAAGGCCAGCAAATAGTTGGTATACAGCAATTCTCCGACTGCCTTGGTATTGCTATAACCCTCTGGATGAGGAGCAGGAAGTGGATAAGCGCCCGCCTCGAAACGACCCTTCGACCACAGCACCGCCAGCAGTTCAGCCGCCATCAGTACCGCGACCACCAAACCTGCCGGCAGGTAACGGACAAAGCCTTCTTTCAATGGCGCCACATCAACGTCGAGCATCATCACGACGAACAGGAACAGCACCATCACCGCCCCGACATAGACGAGGATCAAAATAATGGCCAGGAACTCGACTTCCAGCAACATCCAAAGCGCCGAAGCACTAAAAAACGTCAGCACCAGGCTGAGTGCGGCGTAGACCGGGTTGCGCACGCTGATCACCATCACGGCCCCGGCAAGCATCACCAGGGAAAAGGCATAAAAGACTATTTCATAAATCGGCATGTGTTCTGCTCCGCTCAGCGGTAAGCTGCGTCCTGCCGGCGATTCTCGGCAATGCTTTCTTCATAGCGATCGCCAATGGCCAGCAGTTTTTCCTTGGTCATGATATTCTCGCCACGATTTTCGAAGTGATATTCGAGGACATCGGTTTCCACGATCGAGTCAACCGGACACGATTCTTCGCAGAAGCCACAATAAATACATTTGAAAAGATCAATGTCATAACGTGTCGTGCGCCGCGTGCCATCTTCTCTCTGGGTGGAATCGATGGTGATCGCCAGTGCAGGACAAACCGCCTCGCAAAGCTTGCAAGCGATGCAACGCTCTTCACCATTGGGGTAGCGCCTGAGTGCGTGCAGCCCGCGGAAACGATTGGACTTAGGCGTCTTCTCTTCCGGATAGTTGATGGTGAATTTGGGCCTGAAGAAGTACCTCAGCGTGACCATCAGGCCCTGGCCCAGTTCGATCAACAGCAGACTTTTCAAATAACGGGTAATTGCATTCATCTTCAGCTACCCCTCACGACCAGGCCAAACACGGATATAACGGCCGTGATCATTACCCAGAAAATAGTAATCGGAATCAGGACTTTCCAACCCAGGCGCATGATCTGATCGTATCGATAACGCGGGAACGTAGCGCGTACCCACAGGAAAATGAACATGAACACAACGGTCTTGCCGAGGAACCAGAAAATGCTGCCCTCACCCAGGAACGTGTCACCGAGCACCGGGATACCCTCGAAGGGCGAAAGCCACCCACCCGTAAACATCAACGCGGTCAGCGCAGATATCAAAATCATGTTGGCGTATTCCGCCAGGAAAAATATGGCGAAACCGGAACCGGCGTACTCAACGTGGAAACCCGCTACGATCTCCGATTCACCCTCGGCGACATCAAAAGGAGCGCGGTTGGTTTCCGCCAGTCCGGAAATGATATAGACGATGAACAACGGTAACAGGGGCAGCCAGAACCAATCCAACACGCCGCCCTGCTGAGCCAGTACGATCTCGCTGAGGTTAAGACTACCTGCCAGGATTAACACACCGATCAAGGCAAAACCCATTGAGATTTCGTAGGAAACCATCTGGGCGGTGGAGCGCAGTGCACCCAGAAATGCATATTTGGAGTTCGACGCCCAACCCGCGATGATCATGCCGTAAACGCCCAGCGACGACATCGCCAGAATGTACAGCAGACCTGCATCTATGTTCGCCAGGACCATCCAGTCGTCAAAAGGAACAACCGCCCAGGCTGCAAACGCCGGGGCCAGCGACAATATCGGTGCCAGCAGGAACAGGAACTTGTTCGAGTTCGCCGGCAGTACGATCTCTTTCAGCAAGAGCTTGAAGACATCCGCAAACGGTTGCGCCAACCCCAGTGGGCCAATACGGTTAGGCCCTCTGCGTATCTGCATGTAGCCGATCACCTTTCTTTCGAAGTAGGTGTAGTAGGCGACTGCCAGGATCAACGGCACCACGATTGCTATGATCTTCAGCAACAGGATGACCATGTACAGCAACTGATCTAGCCAGGTTTCAGGCATCAGGCCACCTCCACGGTTACAGTGGCAACCGCATGTCCGAGTTCACGTGCGATGGCAGTTGCGCTTCGCAACATGGCGCCACCGGCCGGCACACTGTCGTCAACTTTCACATCGACTTCGATCTGTTGGCCGTCCTGACCGACCCGTGCCCGTGCACCATTAGCCAGACCAATGCGGTCTGCGTCCTCAGGGTTGAGACCCAGGTATGTGCCCCGGGCCTGCGCAGTCTCCTGCAGTGGTTCGGAGTGTCTGCAAAGTGCATCGGCCGAGTACATCGGCACTTCTCCAATCCGGAACAGGCCCTCGGCGACGGTAACGGCTTTAAGTTCCGGCCCGGCCTGGGCGACAGCTGTTACCGAACCGAGCTCAGCATGCAATTCACCAAAGACTTCTTCGACGGTGACTTGCTGGAAGCCGTCCAGGTTCATTTCACTGCCCAGCTTCCGTAGAATTTTCCAACCCGACCTGGCTTCACCGCTGGCTTTGCCGGCAGCTTTGAAAGGCAAGTGAGTTCCATCCAGGTTAACCAGGCTGCCTTCCGACTCGGCCAGCGGCGCAAGCGGCAGGAGCACATCGGAAACCTCACGTAAGCTGTCTGAAACATGAGTGGCGACTGAAATCACTTTGTCGGCCTGGCGCAATGCACTCATGGCGCGTGCGGGATTGTCTATGTCCAGGTCAGGCTCGAGCCCCCATACCAGGTAACAACTCCGGGGTTGCTCCAGCATTTCAGCAACGTTCATTCCCGCTGCAGACTCTGCCGCACCCGCACCACGGTGAGGAACTGCACCCGCCAGCCAGGCGCCTGCGGCATTGCCGCCGTGCGTCAGCAGGTTGAGGGACGATCCGGTGGCCGCTGATATATAGGCGGACAAGGATCGAAGCCAGGCGGCATCGCAATGGCTCATGGCGAACTGGCCAACCATAACCAGGCCATTGTCAGCATCGTTCAGGCTGGCCGCAAGTTCATCGTGCCGTTCTACTGCAGAGGCATTGTCTAACACTTCACGCAGGTAGGCAGGGGCTGGCGTTGCCGTGAGTTTCTCCACAGCCGCAGCCAGCGCAGCCAATTCCGACACCATCTGTTGCGGTGCAACAATGGCGTCCAGGCTGGTTTTAAAGGTGAAAGACCAGTGCAGTGGGTTGATCAACGAGACGCTGGCCCCTTTACGGGTGGCCTGGCGAACCCGGTGGCCAATCAGCGGTGCTTCTTCGCGTGGGTTGCAACCAACCAGAAGTATGGCATCGCAGGCTTCAATTTCTGCGATTTTCTTCTCGAATACGGGCGCCGCCGGGCGGGCCGCATCATCAGAGAAATCCTGTTCGCGCAGGCGGTGATCGATATTGCTGCACCCCAGACCCCGAGCCAGGCGCTGTGCCAGGTAATATTCTTCTGAGCTGGCAGAGGGCGACAGCAGCACCCCGAGTTGTTCCGCTCCTTTTGACTCGACGCTGTTCTTGAGGATGGTGGCAACCGTTTCGGTGACTTCATCCCAGGAGACGGCTTTCCATTCACCATTCTCTTTGACCTGGGGGGTGGTCACGCGGTCGTCACTGTACAAGCCAAGGTGGCTGTAGCGGTCACGGTCACTCAGCCAGGTTTCATTTGTCGCTTCATTTTCGCGTGGAACGGTGCGCAAAACCTGGCCTCGACGGATATGGTGATAAACATGTGACCCTACGCCATCGTGAGCAGCAATTGCGGGCTTCGCCATCAACTCCCAGGCGCGTGCCGCAAAACGGAAAGGCTTATTGGTCAGTGCGCCCACCGGGCATACGTCGATGATGTTGCCCGACAACTCCGAGTTGATGCTGTTTTGCACGCAAGTACCGATTTCCAGGCGATCACCACGTCCGGAGCCACCCATCTCGGTGGTGCCGGCAATCTCCTCGAGAAAGCGTACGCAGCGTGTGCAGTGGATGCAGCGGGTCATTTCCGTCTGAACCAAAGGACCCACGTCCTTGTCCTTGACGACACGTTTACGTTCGGTAAAGCGGGAAACGGAACGGCCGTAACCCATGGCCTGATCCTGCAATTCGCACTCACCGCCCTGGTCGCAAATCGGACAGTCCAGCGGGTGGTTGATCAGCAGAAACTCCATCACACCATGCTGCGCATCCATCGCGCGGCGCGACTCGGTATAAACCTTCATTCCTTCCATTACAGGAGTAGCACAGGCCGGTACCGGCTTGGGCATTTTCTCCACGTCGACCAGGCACATTCGGCAACTGGCAGAAATACTGAGCTTCGGGTGATAACAAAAACGGGGAATCTCGATCCCGACCTTGTCGGTCGCCTCGATAATCATCGAGCCCTTCGGGGCCTCAAGGGCAACACCGTTCACCTCAATGTTTACCATATCCACGGGCTGTTCCATTTCAACACTCATGCAGCCTGCCCCTTTTGGTCTTCGACCATGGAGCGGCCGTGTTCTACGTAGTATTCAAACTCATCCCAGTAGTGCCGCAGTAAGCCCTGGACCGGCCAGGCCGCCGCCTCGCCAAAGGCGCAAATGGTATGACCTTCGATTTGACCGGCCGCCGAGCGCAGCAACTCCAGGTCGCCATCGCGGCCTTCGCCGGCGACGATCCTTTTGAGCATGCGATGCATCCAACCGGTGCCTTCCCGGCAAGGTGTGCACTGACCGCAGGATTCCATGTGGTAAAACTGGGAAATTCGGGCGCAGACCTTGACCATACAGGTGGTGTCATCCATCACGATGACCGCGCCGGAACCCAATCCGGACCCCAGTTTGCTGAGTGAATCGAAATCCATATCACAGGACATCATGATTTCAGCAGGCAACACCGGCATGGAAGAACCACCCGGAATAACGGCCTTCAACTGCCGGCCTTCGCGCACCCCGCCCGCCATCTCAAGCAATTCAGAAAACGGGGTTCCCAGTGGGATTTCATAGTTACCTGGTTTGGCAACATGCCCCGACACGGAAAAGCATTTCGGCCCGCCATTATTGGGTTTACCGATGTTCAGGAACCAATCTGCGCCGTTGCGCATGATGGCCGGAACTGAGGCCAGGGTCTCGGTATTGTTAATCGTGCTTGGCTTGCCGTACAAACCGAAATTTGCGGGGAACGGAGGCTTGAACCGGGGCTGACCTTTCTTGCCTTCCAGCGATTCCATCAAGGCCGTTTCTTCACCGCAAATGTACGCACCCGCGCCCAGGACGCCGTAGATATCCAAGTCGATGCCCGAACCCTTGATGTTCTCACCCAGAAGGCCCGCTTCGTAGGCATCTTTGAGCGCCTGCTCGAAGTGTTCGAAAGGCTCATGGTGAAACTCACCACGCAGGTAGTTATAGCCAACCGTTGCGCCCATCGCGTAACCGGCAATAGCCATGCCCTCAATCACTGCATGAGGATTGAAACGCAGGATATCCCGGTCGTGGCAAGTACCCGGCTCAGATTCATCAGAGTTGCACAGTATGTATTTTTGCACCGGCGCAGAACGTGGCATAAAACTCCACTTCAGTCCGGTGGGAAAACCGGCTCCGCCGCGTCCCCGCAGCGCGGATGCCTTGATCACATCAATGATGTCTTCCGGCGCGGTTTTTTCTTCGAGGATCTTCTGCCAGGCTTTGTAGCCATCGACAGACAGATAGGTATCCATGGACCAGGGCTGGTCCGCGTGTTGCGTGGTGAATACGACGTTGTGTTCGGCCATGTCGTTCTACTCCAACCCGTCCAGGATGGCTTCCAGTTTCTTGAAATCGAGCTTCTCGTGATAATGCCCGTCCACAACAGCCATCGGTGCGCCACAGCAACCCGCCATGCACTCCTCTTCCCTGACCAGCGTGATGCGGCCATCTTCTGTTGTTCCGCCCAGTTTCACACCCAGTTTTTTCTCCGCGTGCGCCACCATGTCCTCGGCCCCATTGAGCCAACAGGAAATATTGGTGCATATATTGACCTTGTGGCGTCCGACCGGCTCCGAGAAAAACATCGAGTAGAACGAGACGACTTCATGCGCCCACACCGGTGGCAATTCGAGATATTCAGCCACAGCTTCGGTCAGTTCACGGCTGATCCAGCCGCCGTTTTGGTCCTGGGCCGCCATCAGGGACTGAATCAGCGCCGAGCGCTTCTTGTCCGCTGGAAATTTGGCAACCCAATGATCGATTGTTTTACGTGTTTTATCTGTAAGCATGTCAGCGATCTATTTCTCCGAACACCAGGTCCAGGGTACTGATAATGGCGACCGTATCGGCGAGCATATGCCCCCTGGACATTTCATTAATACCGGAAAGATGGGCAAACCCAGGGGCACGAAAATGCGCCCTGAAGGGCTTGTTGGCACCGTCGGAAACAAGGTAGCAGCCGAATTCACCCTTGGGTGCTTCAACCGCTGCGTAAGTTTCCCCCTCGGGCACACAATAGCCTTCGGTAAATAACTTGAAGTGGTGGATCAGTGCTTCCATGTCATCCTTCATTTCTTCCCGGGTGGGAGGGATGACCTTGAAATTCTTCAGCATGACGTGGCCCGGGTTCTGTTTCAGCCAATCTACACACTGCAGAATAATTCTGGCTGACTGGCGTAATTCCTCCACCCGAACCAGGTAACGGTCGTAGCAGTCGCCACCGACACCCACAGGTATGTCGAAATCAACCTGATCGTACATGGCGTAGGGCTGCTTTTTGCGCAGGTCCCATTCGATCCCGGAACCGCGCAGCATCACGCCAGTGCATCCCAACTGAAGTGCCTTCTCCGGCGAAACAACACCAATTCCAACGGTGCGCTGTTTCCAGATACGGTTGTTGGTCAGCAGAGTTTCGTACTCGTCAATTTTACCCGGGACGTCTTTTGCGAATGCTTCGATGAAATCCAGCAGTGAACCTTCGCGCCATTCATTACGCCGCTTGAGATCTTTGCCTTTAGTCCAGCGGGACTCTTTGTAAGGGGCCATCCGGTCCGGCAGGTCGCGATAAACGCCACCCGGGCGGTAGTAGGCCGCGTGCATCCGGGCTCCGGACACCGCCTCATACATATCCATGATCATCTCGCGTTCACGGAATGCGTACAGGAAGACCGTCATTGCACCCAGATCGATGCCGCAGGAGGCAATCCACAACAGGTGATTGGAAAAACGGGTGATCTCGTCAAACATCGTGCGAATGTATTGTGCGCGAGGCGGCGGCTCTATGCCCAGCAGCTGCTCAATCGCCCGCACATAAGCGTGCTCATTACACATCATCGACATGTAATCGAGTCGGTCAAGATAACCAATGGACTGGTTGAAAGGCTTACTCTCCGCCAGTTTTTCAGTCGCCCGATGCAGCAAACCGACATGTGGATCTGCGCGCACCACGGTTTCGCCGTCCATTTCCAGGATCAGCCGCAACACACCGTGCGCCGCCGGGTGCTGGGGGCCGAAATTCATCGTGTAATTGCGTATTTCAGCCATTTCAGTTTTCCTGTTCGCTCGACGTCTTCGCCGCCACTTCTTCAGCAGCAACGTCGGCAGCCTGGTCGAGTTCGTCCGTGTTGTAACGGGAGTCATCTCTCAGGACCCGCGGCACACCCACCCTGGGTTCGATTTCAACCGGCTCATAAACGACGCGCTTTTTCTGTTCGTCGTAACGCACCGCAACATTACCAATCAGCGGGAAGTCTTTGCGGAACGGATGGCCGGTAAAACCGTAGTCGGTCATGATCCGGCGCAAATCAGGATGGCCTTCGAAAACGATGCCAAAAAGATCAAACGCCTCGCGTTCGTACCAGTTGGAGGAACTCCAGATTTCAACCAGCGAGGGAACGATCGGCATGCCTTCGTCGGGCGCATAACAGCGCAGCCTCAGGCGAGTATTGTGTTTCATGGAAATCAGGTGTACGACCACGCCGAATCGTTGTTTGATGTCTCCTGCTTCGGGGCGGTCCGCCCAGTTGAACCGGCCCGGACCAAGACCCTCGACCGCCCTGCCGAAACCTTCGGTCGAAGCGTCTTCGGTGTCCCACTCGGACTGGCCGTAACTCAGGTAGTCGACGCCACACAGGTCGGTCAACTGTTCGTAACTGAACACCTCTTCGTCACGAAGAGCCCGGCAAACCTCCAGCCAGGCATCGACGCTGACCTCGAGGGTTGTAATCCCATTGCGGGTCTGGCCCGGTGTGACCCGGTCGCCGAACCGGCCCGTATATAATTCTGCTATCGCTTTTGTTGTTTGGCGCATGCCCTTACCTGGCAATCGTGGATTCGCGGCGGATTTTCGCCTGTAACTGGAGAATTCCGTAGATCAGTGCTTCCGCGGTCGGGGGGCAACCGGGGACGTACACATCCACCGGAACGACGCGATCACAGCCGCGCGTAACCGAGTACGCATAGTGGTAGTAGCCACCGCCATTGGCACATGAACCCATCGAAATCACCCATTTGGGGTTGGGCATCTGGTCATAGACCTTGCGGAACGCCGGCGCCATTTTATTGGTCAGGGTACCGGCTACAATCATTACGTCGGACTGACGTGGACTGGGCCTGAAAATCACCCCAAACCGGTCCAGATCATAGCGGGCGGCCCCGGCCTGCATCATTTCTACTGCGCAGCAGGCCAGCCCGAAAGTCATGGGCCACATGGAACCGGTGCGGGCCCAGTTGAGCAATGCATCCAGCGAAGTGGTCACCATGCCGCGATCCAGCAGGGGGTTGGCGTCAGCGCTCGGGCGAAGAATATCGTCGACCGAGTCCAACGGGACGGGATTATTCATTCCCATTCCAAAGCTCCTTTCTTCCAGACAAAGAAGAACCCGATGATGAGTTCAACGACAAAGATGGTCATCGCGACCAGACCAAAAGCGCCGAGCTTGTCCAGCACCAGCGCCCAGGGTATAAAAAAGGCGATTTCGAGATCGAAAATGATAAACAGGATTGCGATGAGGTAATAACGGACATCGAACTTGGAGCGGGAGTCTTCGAAGGCTTCGAAGCCGCACTCGTAAGGCGAATTCTTCTCGGCGTCAGGCTTGATTGTCCCAAGTAATCCGCCAAGTATCCCGCCCGTGGCCAGAAGTATGATTCCCAACACGACAGAAACCGCGAGAAAGATAAGAACCGGAAAATACTCAGCGAGCATGCTCGTCTCTCTTATTATCCAAAAATGGTGCCCAAGGCCGGACTCGAACCGGCACGGCTTTCGCCACTACCCCCTCAAGATAGCGTGTCTACCAATTCCACCACTTGGGCTAGCACTACACCCGGGATCAGCTATCGTCGCTACCCGACCCAGAACCGTCTACTTCTTCTTCAACAGCCGCTGCTTCTTCAGCTGCATTTTCTGTGATCGCGTCTTCAACGATCTCAAACGCCGGCACGTCAGTGACGAGGGGGTCATCCGAACTTACCGAAACTTCATCAACCGGCACGGTCTGCTCATCTGCAGGCTCAACCTGCGTAGAGGTCACCACACCAAGATCATTCTCAGGCGCGTCCATGATTCGTGAAACCATGACCGCCATGGTAAGGCTGATCGAACAGAAAAGCGCTGCCAGGACCCAGGTTGAACGGGTCAGGAAGTTTCCGGCCCCGCGTGAACCAAACACGGTACCCGAAGCACCACTGCCAAATGCAGCGCCAGCGGTTGCTCCCTGTCCTTTCTGGATCAAAACAAACGCCACCAGGGCGATCGCGATCAATACATGAAAAATGTTCAATACTTGCATAATACGTCCGATTCTCGGGGAAGATCAGGCGATGGCGTTGCGTATAGCGAGGAAATCGCCAACCTTCAAAGAGGCTCCGCCCACCAGCCCGCCATCGATATCTTCCCGGGCAAATAAATCGGCGGCATTGGATCCATTCACACTGCCGCCGTACAAAATACGTAGTTGACCGGCGATTATATCATCCTGTGAAGCAAATTTGTCACGTATAAACGCATGAACATCCTGTGCCTGCTCCGGTGAGGCTGTCTTGCCTGTGCCAATAGCCCAAACCGGCTCATAGGCAACCACCGCTTGTTTGAATCCACTAACGCCGCAGCGGTTCAGTACCGCGTCCAACTGACGTTCGACCACGGCTTCAGTAGAGCCACTTTCGCGTTCTTCCAGGGTTTCACCGACACAAAGCACGGGCACCAGACCCGCCGCAAGCGCAGCCTCGAACTGCTCCGCTACATCGGCATCACTTTCACCGTATATGCTACGTCGTTCGGAATGGCCCGCCAGCACATAACGGCAACCGAAATCCAGCAGCATGCCGGCAGAAACCTCACCCGTGTGAGCACCCTGCGCCACCGGGTTCATATACTGTGCGCCCCAGGCAATGTCGCTACCATCAAGTAGTGAGCACGCTTGAGCCAGGTAAGGAAATGGCGGGAATACGGCCATATCCACATTACTCGCTTCCTTCGTACCCTCTAAAAGACCTTCCAGCAACTCCTGAACCATGGCTTGTGAACCATGCATTTTCCAATTTCCAGCGACCAGAATTTTGCGCATCTTCATTTTCCTTCATAGGGTAACTAGGTAGACGCGCGCAAGGATACCATCAAAACCAAATATCTCAAGGCACGAACTGGCTAAATTTGATACCGGTCATACAACTGTGAATCGAATCCCCATCAATCATGCAACCGGGCGTAAAAACCGATTTCTTCCGCCGTCTGACGGCCAATCTTACATTGCTTGAGTGACGATGGCATGACGGATGAGAAGGAGGTCACCGGAATCCGCCCTCCCATAATCTCGGCCCGCTGCTGTGGAAGCAGCGGGCGCTTATCCGGATCAGCATAACCTTCAGGAAAAATGGGTTCGCCGGTCGTTAGCACATACTTATCCGTAGCGCCCAGAACATGCAGCATCTCATGCGTGAAAACAATCAGCTTGGCCTGCCTGGACGCTTCGCCGGCATAGGCCTTGACCAGTCCGTAGCGCCCTTTTCGCATTCCGACCGAAATACCGATTTCAGTTTCCTCGCTGGCAGCATGATAAAGCACGAACATTTGCACGTCCGGCGTGACCAGGTCGTCGTTGAAATCCTGCATCCAGGCCCACCAGCGCATTTTCAGACTCCACCAGGCGATCGTCAGCGGCGCGAACTGTCCGGGCACCGCTGGAGGAAGCTCAGTACCGGGCTCGGCGACCAGGAAACGGAACGCTGGTTTCACAGAAAAACCATAAGGCGCAGCCTCCCGGTCCATGAATTGATTGACGGCTTCGAAATCAGCCCCATCAGTCTCCTCCGCGGCTCTCAGGCTGGCCGGATCGTCGTCCGCAGCAATCGGGTAGACCGCCACCAATATGGGGCGTTCCCACGCAGCCATTCGTCTCTCCGTCATCCACGAACTGATTACGATGACGAAGAACACGCTCAAAAGAAGAACGATGCGAAAGAGTTTGAAAATACTCAAGTGCCGGCGACCATCATTGAACTGATCAGTACCGAGCCGCAGTGAATATTCCCGCGGGTGTCAATGTCGCTTCCTACCGCCACCACGTTGCTAAACATATCTCTCAAACTACCCGCGATGGTCACGCCTTCAATTGGAGTAGTGATCTTACCCTGTTCGACCAGGAATCCCGCGGCACCCCTGGAATAGTCACCGGTCACCAGGCTCACGCCCTGCCCCATCACCTCGGTCACATAGAATCCGTCCTGCATTAAGGCAAGCGGATCTTCAGCGCCTTCCCCACCAGGAGCCAGCAATAGGTTGCGCACACCGCCGGCATTCCCGGTCGTTTCCAGACCCAGGCGACGTGCAGAATAGGTGGACAGGACATAGGCCATCAGAACTCCGGAATCAATGATAGAACGGGCCCGGGTCGCAACGCCGTCGCCGTCGAACGAACTGCTCGAGGAGCCACGCGACAAGTGGGGGCGTTCACTGATATTGAGCCATTCCGGGAACAGGGTTTCACCCGCTTTGTCTTTCAAAAAAGACGCGTTGCGATAGAGCGCAGAACCTGAAATAGCCCCGACCAGGTGCCCGACCAGACTCTGGGCCACTTCCGGAGCAAAGACGACTGGCATTTCGCCGGTGGGCAGTTGCTTTGCACCCAGCCGGCTCAACGTGCGCCTGGCCGCTTCACTGCCGGTAATTTCGGGCGCTTCAAGATCATCAAGACTGCGGCGGCCATCCCAACTGTAGTCCCGCTGCATGCCGTCCCCCTCGCCCGCCAGCAGAACACAGGACTGGTTGTAGCGGGTGCCGCCACCGCGGCCCAGGAAACCATTGGAAGTGCCGTATACGGCCAACCCCAACCCGGCATTAAACGAGGCCCCTTCAGAGTTGCTGATTCCCGCATCGCGGCGCCCCGCCGCCTCGCATTCAAGCGCGCGCTCGATGGCAACAGAGGCATCGACGACAGCCGGGTGCCACAGGTCAAGGTCCGGAAACTCGGTGGCCAGTAGTGCCGCGTCTGCCAGGCCATTGGCCGAATCCTCCTGGGTAAAGCGCGCAATATCGATTGCATGCCCCACACAGGAGGCGATGGACTCACGGCGCAGGTCGGCACTGTTTGCGTGGCCCTTGTGCTTGCCCATGAACACCGTTACCGATATCCCCCGGTCCTGCATATGCTCAACCGTCTCGACGTCGCCCAGACGCACACCCACCGACAGCCCCTGGCTGGTATGAGCTGAAACTTCCGCATCAGTAGCTCCGGCCTTGCGAGCCAATGCCAGCGCTTCGGCCACGTGGACCTCCAGGTAATCGAGTTCGGCTTCGCGGTTCAACGGAGGCTGCGTTACCATGGAATGATCAGACATCTATTACTACCCCTTAACAGCTAGCAGTTTCTTGAGAGACAACAATGAAAGGCAAGGAAACCCTACCCGAAGAAGACGCGCCAGTCAGCAAAAGCCAACGGCGCCGTGACGCACTGGAGTTGAAGTCCCTGGCGCTTGAACTGATGAAAATCAGCCCGGCCAGGCTTAGACGCATCCCGCTGGACGACGATGTCAGGGATGCCATCATGGATGCACGGCAGATTCGCCCCCACGTGGCACGCAAACGCCAGATGCAATACGCGGCGAAGCTGTTGAGGCGCATTGACCCAGAGCCAATATTCCAGGCCATCGAAGGGTTCGATACGGAAGCCAGGGCACTCACAGGCCGGCAACACCGGGCAGAAGCCTGGCGCGACTTCCTGCTGGATTCCGGAGACCCTGCAGTTGGCGACCTGATGCAGCAGCGAAACGACACCGATACCCAGGCCATTCGTCAATTGATTCGAAATACTGCACGGGAAGCAAGCCGCAACAAGCCACCGTCTTCCGCGCGAGCCCTGTTCCGACTGCTCCGTGAGATGGATGAAGCAGATCCGTTACCGCCTGTAACCGAGTCATGAACCCTCAGTACCGCCCACGGTCAGACCATCAATACGCAACGTAGGCTGACCCACTCCCACAGGAACACTCTGCCCATCTTTTCCGCATACACCCACACCGGCATCGAGCTTGAGATCGTTTCCAACCATTGAAACCCGGTTCATAACGTCAGGCCCGTTGCCGATCAGAGTCGCACCCTTAACGGGTCGTGTGATTCGGCCTTTTTCAACCAGGTAAGCCTCGCTGGCCGAAAAAACAAAGCGCCCGGAGGTGATGTCGACCTGCCCGCCAGCAAAATTTGCCGCATACAGACCGCGGTCAACCGAGGCGATAATTTCTTCCGGCGGGGTTTCCCCTGCCAGCATGAACGTGTTGGTCATCCGCGGCATCGGCAGGTGGGCGAAGGACTCGCGTCTCCCATTGCCGGTCGGGGTCGTGTTCATCAGGCGGGCATTCAGCTTGTCCTGCATATACGTGCGCAGAATGCCGTTTTCGATAAGCACATTCTGTTGTGTTGCGGTGCCTTCATCGTCCACGGTCAAGGATCCCCGGCGACGTTCCAGCGTGCCATCATCCACCACAGTGACACATTCGGAGGCCACTTTTTCACCTAGCTGGCCACTGTAAGCCGAGGTGCCCTTGCGGTTAAAATCGCCCTCGAGTCCATGTCCGACGGCCTCGTGCAACAGAACGCCCGGCCATCCGGGGCCCAGCACGACAGTCATCGTGCCGGCAGGTGCGGCATCAGCGTCAAGGTTAACCAGGGCCTGGCGCACGGCCTCATCTGCCATTCCCCGCCAGGCGTCGTTCTCCAGCAACTCCTGATAGGAGAAGCGTCCGCCACCCCCATCACTGCCCTGCTCACGCCGCCCGCCCTGCTCCGCGATCACGCTGACATTCAGCCGCACCAGCGGGCGGATATCAGCGGCCAGCGTCCCATCGGTAGACGCTACCAGAATCGTCTCATGCGTCGCTGCAAGACTGACGATTACCTGGCTGACCCTGGGGTCCCGCGAGCGCGTATAGGTGTCTACCTGCCTCAGGAGGTCTACTTTTTCCGCAGCCCCCATGGCCTGAATCGGATCGTCTGCCGTATAAAGCGCCGGACGTTGCGACTGCTTCCAGGCCTGCACCTGACCCTCATGGCCCTGCCTGGCAATGGCCCGCGCTGCACCGGAAGCTCTTAACAGGGAGGGCAGGATAATTTCATCTGCATAAGCGAACCCGGTTTTCTCCCCGGACATGGCACGAATGCCAACACCCTGCTCCGCCGAATGGCTGCCGCTGCGAACCAGGCCATCCTCCAGCACCCAGGATTCATGGCTGGTCGACTGAAAGTAGATATCGCCGGAATCAATCGCCGGCCCCATCAGGTCAGTCAACACCTGTTCCAGCTGGGTCTGGTCCAGGCCACCCGGTTCCAGCAAATGACGTTGCGCCAATGCGAGCCTGTCGCTCATAGATATTCCTTATGCATATGACTAGTTTTCCTGTTTCTGTTCATTGTCCGTTGACGGCGTTTCAGCAAGTTCTATTTCGAACGGCTCAAACACCGGGTTTTCCCAGTCACCCGTGATTGTATACTGCACCTGGGTTGCTTCCCCAATCTGCTCATGCAGCAGACCTTGCAGAGCAAGGCCGGCCGCAGCGCCTACAGGCCCCCCGGCGATGGCGCCAATGATCGGCAGGGTGTTGCCCAGACCCGGCCTGATGGTCAGCAACTGATCGTACTGCTGTTCAACCAGGTCGGTGCTTCCCGCTATCGATATGCTCGCAGCAGAGGACTTCAGCAGCATATCATCCGTTGTTGCCGTTCCATTTTCCATCTCGAATGTTCCAGTCGCCTTATCGAAGGAAAAACCGGCATCAAACACATCACGGAAATCCAGCGACAGCCGCTTGGGCAGCGCTGTGATGCTCAGCAGGCCCAGCAAGCGCCCTCCGCCAGCACTCGCGTCGGTAATATTGCCATCCACAACGCTGAATTCGATCTGCCCATTTAATCGCGACAGTGCAAAAGCAGCCGGTGGTCCGGGCCACCAGGCACTGAAATCGACCAGGGTCTGCCCGCCCTGCATGGAAGAACTGATGTCCATTGAATTCAGGAAGTCGCCCAGCGACACGGACGCCATGTGAATCTCAAAATCTGAGCGCGGGCCCTGTTCGCCAAGCGACCAGTCACCACTGGCTTGCACTGAAATCTGATCCGAGGCTGCATCGACTTTTTCAAAATGAAACCCCTTTGATGTCGGGTAGGCCTCGATGCGTGTCTCACCCAGTTCCACGCCGGAATACTGGAAAGACTCTACGAACAGGTGCAGTGCAGGCAAGTCGGCGGGATCCGTATCCATATCCAGGCCCTCCGAAACCGGATCTGCCAGGACAAGGCGCTCAAACTCCGCGAAAAGGCTGCTCATGCCTTCCTCACCGGTGGTAAAACGAACGTTGCCATTGATATCTTCAGCCCGAAACTCTGCCCGGATGTCGGAATCTATGACGTCGAAATCCACACTGACTTCGTCGAAATACCTATCCAGGAAAAGCAGCTTCCCGGCCTGCAGGCTCCCCTTCTCAAGATCCAGCCCACCCATGCCACCGCCAGCAAGCGCTCCGTCGATGATAACCTCGATCCATCCATCAAGATCGACTATGGGCGAGCGGCCTTCGACGCGAATCAATCCATCGGGTGGCATATCAGGTTTGCCGGGGCCCAGTCTGATAATAGAACTGTGTGGCGATTCTGCATCCCCTGAAAGATCAAACCTGAGCATGGCCCGTTCTGCAAACTCGATATCCAGCAATTGCTGCGGGCCGGACAAAGGGTAGCGAATCTCAAGGGGCCAATGCTCACCGGCCGGTTTATGCAAAGGCGCCGGCAGATTCAGGTCGACCCCGTCAAGACCGGACTCCACCACTAACATAGCGGCTTCATCACTGCCGGATGGCACACTGATAGAGGCACTCCAGAGGCAATCCCCCTCCATTCTCGACAGCGCAGCGTAGCTCTCAAGCAGGAACGACGGGATCACATCCCTGACGCCGAAAATTCCGACCAGGTCTGCCCGAAAACTTTCTTCCCGGCCGGTACCGGCATCCAGGTCCAATTGAGCAGGGTAGCCTCGAAACGTGACATCCAGTGCCGACCCGCTGAACCCGGTCTCGTCATAACGCAATTCCCCGGACATGTTCTCCAGGATGATTTCGCTTGCCGGGTCGGAAAAGAAACCTTCCGGAATATTCGCCACGCCAGCCAGTTGCAGTTGTCCCGGGGATTCCCCAAGCGGGACCGTCATCAAGCCTTCCGTCTGAGCAGCACCCGCGAAGGTAAAACGGTCCAGGTCCACGTCAACCTGCTCCTGCAATGGCGATTGCTGAAAGAATCGAACCGCAGCCGGTAAATCAGTATCAGCCTTGTAAGCAATCTTCAATACGGGCGTCCCCATATCTGCAATACCCGCGGTGACCGTATCGGATTGTAAACCGCCGATGTCGCCAATGCTGCCGGACAAGCTCATCGTCGCGCCGACAAAACCCACGCGGGCCTGCATTTCAGCAGCTTCCGGCCAGCCATCCACATAGGCAACCCGGCCATTGCTGATATTCGCGAACGATTCGTAACGGCCTTTTCCAGAGCGGAACGGCCAGTCATCCAGGTCGCCATGGATCTGGAACCTGCCCTCCTGCAATTCACCCGCCTTAATACCCTTACGCAGCCAATCTTTGATGCTGTCTTTCATGATGCCCTCTGGCCAGTACGGACCCACGCGATCAAGGCTGGCGCGGGTGAATGCCACGTTGATGTCCACGTCCGGCTTGCCGTCGTCACCTTTCAACACAGCTTGTCCATGCAGTGCGAGGTCTTCATTCTCCAGTCCGCAATCATTAATCCCTACCTGCCAGCCTTGTCCCCACAACAAGTCGACCTGGCAGGATGGAATGCTGAGAAGCAGTGGGTCGCGGAACATTCGCGGCCAGTCAACGCCGATTTCTGCCCCGCTGAGCCGCAATAGGCCGGATCCGCTTCGCAGCGAGACTTCGGCATCCAGACCGGTCAGTTCCGGCCAACGATCCCAATCAAGGACACTGGCCCCGGTCACGATTCCTTCGGCCAGTTCAATTCCCCATTTGGCATTCAGAACGAGGTCGAGATCCTGGACGACTCCGTCTGCCGCCCTGGGCAGATACGCCGGCCAGGAAGTGTCGTAGATGGACATGATGTCCCGGGCCAGGTTCAGCGGCACACCCAGCGGTAACTCGTCGGCACTGATCCAGAGTCCGCGGTCGGCGGACACATCCCGTTCGATGGTCAGACGCGGTGCAGTCCAGGACTGTACCCCATCGTCAAACAGCAAATCGGCGAAATTCAATTCCCATTTGCCCCGGCCCTGATGTTGCCATCGTACTCGCGAGTTGATCCGGTCAAGACGCAGATCCTGGTATTCGTTTACCAGCCTGGCCTCCCTCAGATCCGTCTCGCCTATGATCAAATGCCCCGTCTGCCGCGACCACTCGCCCCACATGCTGGCGTTCAACCATCCGGTTATCGGCAAAAAGGGATTTTGTGGCAACCTTCCCTGGAAGGCAGCAAGCATCAATTCCTTCCCGGTGGCCTGCCAGCTTGCGTTCAGCATTCTCTGGTCGT
>CAYUBS010000019.1:0-30994 GCA_964443145.1 uncultured Wenzhouxiangellaceae bacterium
GGCCAATGTGAGCATCTCGGGCGAATAATTGAACAGTGCGGACCGCTAAAACTGAAAGTCACCCGTAATATTGATCTGTTCAATGCGCTGACTTCGGCCATCATCTACCAGCAACTCTCCGGCAAGGCTGCGGCTACAATACACAGACGTTTCTGCACGCTTTTTCAGGACGACATTCCCGAAACGGGGCAGGTTCCGGCACTGTCAATGGAGACCCTGCGCTCTGTCGGACTGTCCCGAAACAAAGCGCTGGCGGTTCAGGACCTGGCCGAAAAATCCCTGGATGGTACATTGCTGCCCATGCGTCGATTTGCGCGGCTGGATGATCAACAGGTCATCGAGAACCTGTGCCAGGTTCGGGGCATCGGTCCCTGGACGGCGCAGATGTTCCTGATGTTCAACCTGGGACGTCCTGATGTGATGCCGGCTACCGACCTGGGCGTGCAAAAAGGAGTGCAGGCGGTTTACCGGATGCCCGATTTGCCGTCGCCGGAGCAGGTCATGCAACAGACGCTGCACCTTGCGCCTTACCGGTCCGCGGCGAGTTGGTATTTCTGGTTGGTGTCAGATACCAGGCTGATGACTTGAAAGCTGCGGTCGGAGGGCACATGTTGGTGGGGTGAATCTACTAGACCAATTTGTTCTGCAACACGTCCAGGTGTCTCTCCTGAAGGCCAAACTTGTCCGGGTGAGTAAGGAACCCGGGTCTCAGGAAGCCAAGGTGGAACTTAACCTGACTCCGCGCTTGCTCAACACCGATAGCGGAGAGGACTTGCCGGCCTACCAGGTCAGCGCCCGGCTCAGCTGTAAAGGCGGCTCACCGGATAAATCGGGTCCCCGGTTTGTTGCCCAGGTCGGGTTCGAAGCGATCTATCAGCAGACCGAAGGCGATCCGATAGATGTGGCCGAATTCACCAATCACCACGCCAGCCTGACACGGCAGTTGTATCCTTTGCTGCAGCAGGAATTACGCATGCTGCTGGTGCGTCTCGGCCTGGAGCAGATACACCTGCCTTTCGACCTTGCAGCCAGGATGGATTCAGCGGATGTGGAGACCATTAGAGTCTCGGGATCGCTGCACTAAGCTTCAGACCTGTTTTATCCAGGCCCAGTGCCAGGGCTCAAAGGCGACGCCATGCAGGTTATCGCGTGGAAAAGACATGTGAAAGCCATGGTTTTCGGCTTTTTTCGAGAGCCAGCCAAACGCTGTGCTGTCTTCGAATTCCTCCTCCAGTACCGCAAATCCGGGCGTGGTCAGATCGATCGCCCGGCCGCTGTGGTGTTCACTGTAGCCAGGCGCGGCAGATACTTTCAGGATGGTTTCGATATCCTGTCCTTTATCCAGCTTCCTTTTGACAATGCCCTGCTGGTAGTCAACCGAACGATAAGCGGAAACCAGTTGCAGATCGACTCCGTCAGCGCACGCCGCTTCCTGCATGGCCAACCAGGCAGTGTCAGCGCCGCGCAACAGGTGCTGTTCCCGCTGGTAGATATCCAGGCCAACGGAAACAAGGTCACGAGCCTCCATCTGTACCGGCAATTGCCGCAACCGGGCGTAATCCATGGGGATGCCCAATTCGGCGTGCAGACCCGATACCCGTTTTAGAAATCGATATTTGCGGAAAAAGAAAAAAATGACGGTCATACTCCTGTCATCAAGCTCGTGTAAACAGTATACGTAATTTGTCCGCCTGGCCCCGTGTCACATGACTGTAATAATTGCCACATAGCATGCGCTTATGAGTTCCCTTCCTCCCACCAGGGATTTGTCGGAATCATTGCGCTCGGACCGTTTTCATTTATGGCGGTCACGCAAGGACCGTGTTGTTCGATGGCTCATCGCCACCGGCGGCATAGGTGCCATTGTGGCCGTTATGCTGATCTTTTTTTACCTGCTTTGGGTCGTCTTTCCACTGTTCATGCCGGCGGGTTCCAGCCTGGGTGAGCCAACGGCCGTATCCCGTTGGAATCAGTCGGAACCTGTTTACCTCTCACTGGAAGAACAACGCGAGGTCGGCATCCGGATCAGCGACTCGGGGTTGGTCGAGTTTTTTCATCTGTCGGATGCCGAATTATTAAGCGAGACCCGATTACCACTGGCACCCGGGGCCAGCCTGGTACGCGCCATAGAGACGAACGAGCAGACAGGGCGTGTAGCGCTCGCTTCCAGCGATGGCCAGGTCTTCGTGATTCGTCACAGCTATGAGACCTCTTTTGACGGCGGAGTAGAGACGCGGAAAATCAATCCGAAGCTCACGTTTCCCTATGGTGAGCAAGCCTTGCTGGTTTTGCCTTCGTCAGACATGGCCGCATTTGCGTACGCTGATGACGACAGTGGGCTGGTGCTGGCTGTAGCATCCCCGGGGGGGTTGGTGCGGGTTGATTACGCGACAAAATTCGAGAATATGCTGGCCGGTGAGGTCAGGTTGGATTCATCAGTAAAAGACTTCAATGTCGATTTTTCCGTGACAGCGATGGTGGTCAGCGGCAACCACCGCTTTTTGTATCTGGGTGATGATGAGGGACGCATACACAGCTACTCGCTGCCGGGCCTTGAACCGGTGAAGGTGACCAAAACCGGGGATTCCGCCATTACCAGCATGACCATGTTACTGGGCGGAATATCGATCCTGGCCGGTGACAAAGAAGGTGTCGTCCATCAGTTGTTTCCGGTCCGTGATGAGCAGAACCAGTTCCAGTTGCGGCAAGTCCGGGAGTTTGAAGCAACCGGTAGTGCCATCACCCGGATATTGCCGGAAGCGCGACGCAAGGGTTTTGTCGCATTCGACCAGCAGCAAACGGCGTCGATTTTCCACAGTACGGCAGGGCGACGGGTCCTGCAGGTGTCACTGTCCGAAAGCAAGCCCAGGATTCTGGCGTTGGCGCCACGGGCCGATGGCCTGTTGATCGAAGGTGACGGCGGTCGGCTCGAAATGCTGGAAATCGAGAATGAACACCCGGAAGTATCGCTATCGTCTTTGTGGCAAAAAGTCTGGTATGAAAATTATGAGCAGCCTGACTATGTATGGCAGTCCTCGGCTGCAACCAACGAGTTTGAGCCCAAGTTCAGTCTGACACCACTTGTTTTCGGCACCATCAAGGCCGCTTTTTATGCCATGTTGTTTGCCATCCCGCTGGCGTTGATGGGTGCCGCCTACACGGCGTATTTCATGTCACCGCAACTTCGTAACTGGGTCAAGCCGGGCATCGAGGTGATGGCTGCATTGCCCACAGTAATCCTGGGCTTCCTGGCCGGTCTGTGGTTTGCGCCCTGGGTCGAGGAGAACCTTGCCGGCCTGTTTCTGATGGTCCTGCTGATACCGCCCGGGCTACTGGCATTTTCATGGATCTGGCACAGCCATGATCTCAGCCTGAAATTGCAGCTGCAGGATGGCTGGGAGCCCCTGCTGCTGATTCCGGTAATACTGGCATTAGGCAGCCTCGCTATCTGGATCGCCGAACCGGTGCAAATGGTGTTCTTCCAGGGGAATTTCAGGGAGTGGCTTAGCAACGAGGCCGGTATTTCCTATGACCAGAGAAATGCGCTGGTGGTGGGTTGCGCGATGGGATTTGCGGTAATCCCCACCATCTTCTCTATCGCAGAAGACGCGGTGTACGGGGTGCCCGAGTCACTTTCCAACGGCTCCCTGGCACTGGGTGCAACCCCCTGGCAGACCTTGATGCTGATTGTCCTTCCGACTGCCAGTCCGGGTATTTTTTCAGCCCTGATGATTGGTTTGGGCAGGGCCGTGGGTGAAACCATGATCGTGCTGATGGCCACCGGCAATACCCCGCTGATGGATTGGAACCTGTTCGAGGGGATGCGAACCCTGGCGGCGAACATCGCTGTGGAGATGCCCGAGTCTGAGGTGGCTGGTAGCCACTACCGCATCCTGTTCCTGGCTGCGCTGGTGTTGTTCATGTTCACGTTCGTGGTGAACACGGTGGCAGAGTTGATTCGCCAGCGCCTGCGTGAAAAGTACAGTTCGCTGTGAGGATGATTGAATGAACTCTCTCAGCGACTGGATCAAAAGCGGAACCCCTTACGTCTGGTTGAATGCCTCTGCTGTGAGCGCCTGTATCCTGCTGGTCGTTGGCCTGCTGGGTTTGATCGCGGCCCGTGGAATGGGGCATTTCTGGCCGGCCACGGTTTACGAGGTGGCCTACCAGGGAAGTGATGGCGCCCGTATCACCCTGTCCGGGCAAATCACCCAGCGGGAAGAAGTGCGGGCCTCGCGCCTGACCGAAGCCGGAATTGCCGTTGAAGAGGGTGTGAAGACAGTTGAGCGAATCCTGCTTAAAACCGGCAATCGTGACTTGAGCGGTGAAGATTTTCGCTGGATTCTTGAGCCGGGTATTGTTCAGCAGAGTCGTCCGGTCAGCATGGCTGTGCTGGAGCGGGTAGAGTGGGGCACGTTTTTCGGCCGGGTCATCGGCTTGAAAATTGACGGTGAATTGCTCGATACCGCAGATCTCTGGCAGGAATTCATGTCGGCTCTGGATCAGACCGAGAAGCTGAGAGAGCAGATCGGTGAACTTGAAAAGGGCGACATAGGACGGGTCAATTACCGCTTGGAGCGGTTACGCCTGGCCGAGCGAAAACTGCAGCTCAAGGGCGTTACCGAACCGGCCGCCTACCAGGATATCGAACAGGAAAAGCAAGACCTCGCGACGGAATACCAGGAATACGAACGATCACTGATCGCTTTGAATGAAGAGATCCGGCGCGACTCGGTTGTCCTGCTGACCAGCGATGGCTCGGAAGTCATGTTGACTCTGGAGTCAATCATCGATGCCTGGAAGCCCAACGACATGAGCAGCGTCGAGAAGCTTGGCCACTATTTCCGCAAAGGCTGGGCCTTCATCGTCGAAGACCCGCGCGAAGCCAATACCGAAGGTGGGGTTTTCCCGGCCATCTATGGCACCGTGCTGATGGTCCTGTTGATGACCGTCGTGGTGACGCCGTTCGGCGTGATCGCCGGCGTCTATCTCAAGGAATACGCGAAGCAGGGTCTTCTGACCCGGATTATCCGCATCGCGGTGAATAACCTGGCCGGTGTTCCTTCAATTGTTTATGGCGTCTTTGGCCTTGGGTTCTTCGTTTATACGCTCGGCGGCAGTATTGATCAGTTGTTTTTTGAAGCCGCGCTGCCTTCACCTACTTTCGGAACCGGTGGGCTATTCTGGGCTTCGCTTACATTGGCGTTGTTGACCCTGCCGGTGGTGATCGTTTCAACCGAAGAGGGTTTATCACGGATACCCCGGTCTATCAGGGAAGGCAGCCTGGCGCTGGGCGCGACCCAGTGGGAAACGCTCTGGCGCACCATTATCCCGATGGCCAGTCCCGGAATCATGACCGGCATGATCCTGGCCGTAGCACGTGCGGCCGGTGAAGTCGCCCCGCTGATGCTGGTGGGGGTGGTGAAACTCGCGCCTTCTCTGCCGCTGGATGGCAACTTTCCTTTCCTGCATGCGGAGCGTAAATTCATGAACCTGGGTTTTCATATCTATGACGTTGGATTCCAGAGCCCCAACGTTGAAGCGGCCAGGCCACTGGTTTATGCCACAGCCCTGTTGTTGGTGCTGGTGATATTGTTATTGAATATGGCGGCCATCCATGTGCGCAATGGCCTGCGTGAAAAATACAAAGGACTCGAAACGTGAATGAAGCCAGCCAACTTATACTGGAGAGCATAGGCGCAAACCAGCCCACGCCGGTGCTGGGGCCCGATGAGAACGTGTCGGTACGGGTCAGGAAGCTGAACCTGTTTTATGACCAGGTGCCGGCGCTAATCGATGTCACTCTCGATATCCCGGACAAGCAGGTCACAGCATTCATTGGTCCCAGCGGCTGTGGCAAATCGACCCTGCTGCGCTGCTTCAACCGGATGAATGATCTGATCGATAGCTGTCGCATCAAGGGCAAGATCATTGTCGATGGCAAGAACATCCAGAAGAAATCAGTCGACGTCGCCGAATTGAGGCGGCGGGTCGGCATGGTGTTCCAGAAACCCAACCCCTTTCCGAAGTCCATCTATGAAAACGTCGCTTATGGCTTGCGCATCCAGGGCATCAGTAAGCGCAGAGTCCTGGACGAGACTGTCGAATGGGCGTTAAAGGGGGCGGCATTATGGGATGAGGTCAAAAATCGTCTCGAAGAGCCCGCATTCGGCCTGTCAGGCGGCCAACAACAACGGCTGGTGATTGCGCGGGCAATTGCGGTTCAGCCGAAGGTGATCCTGCTGGATGAGCCCTGTTCGGCGCTTGACCCTATTTCCACGCTCAAGGTTGAGGAATTGATTCACGAGCTGAAACAGCAATACACGATCATTATCGTGACACATAATATGCAACAGGCCGCCCGCGTTTCCGATAAGACCGCGTTTATGCACCTGGGCGAAGTAATTGAATACGACACAACGGACAACATTTTTACCAACCCGTCGGAAAAACGCACTGAAGACTACATCACCGGCCGATACGGCTGACCCGGGGAAGGACCATGGATCAACAGGAACTCGGACAACACATTTCACAGCAGTTTAATGAAGAGCTGGAGGACGTTCGCAACAAGGTGCTGCAAATGGGTGGCATCGTGGAAGAGCAGTTGCGCCAGGCGGTAAATGCGCTGGTCGAGGGTAATACCGTTCTGGCAGCCGAGGTCATGCGGAATGATTTCCGTGTCAACGCGCTGGAAGTGGAAATCGACGAGGAGTGCACGCGCATTGTTGCACGCCGCCAACCCGCTGCTTCTGATTTACGCCTGGTGATGGCCGTAATCAAGACCATCACCGACCTGGAACGGATCGGTGATGAAGCCAAGCGAGTGGCTAAAATGGTGAAAGAAGAGCTGCACGGCGTGATGGCGGAAGACATCCGGAACGAGCTCCAGCACATGGGTGACCTGGTGCGGGAGATGTTACGCATGGTTCTCGATTCTTTCGCGCGCTCGGACGTTGAAACGGCCGTGAAAGTCGTCGAGTTTGATCGGAAAGTAGACATCAAGTACGTCTCGATCACCCGCCAACTGATTACCTACATGGCGCAGGATCCAAAGTCGATATCGAAGATTTTGAACATCCTGTGGGCCGCCCGCGCGATGGAGCGCATGGGCGATCGCTGCGAGAACATCGCCGAGTACATTTTCTACCTGGTGCATGGCCACAATATCCGGCACATTTCACTGGAAGATGAACTGGCCGAATTCGAAGCTTCAGAAAAGAGCTGAATTCATTAAGGGCAAGCCAAATCTCGCACTTCGGTGCGCCTTTTTATTGGAACGGTTAAACTGTGCACTGGACAATCATTTAAATCATCAACCAGGGCTGCAGGTAAATTATGCAAAGTACTATCCTTCTCGCCGACGACGACACTGAACTCAGCGGACTGCTAAAAGAATATTTTGAATCCGAAGGCTTTGACGTGCGGCTCGCTTCTGACGGGATAAAAGCACTTGAAGAGGCTCGTAAACCCGGACTGGACCTCGCGGTACTGGATGTCATGATGCCCGGGATGAGTGGCATGGATGTGCTCAGGCAGTTACGCGAAGAAAGCAAACTTCCGGTAATCATGCTGACCGCGCGTGGCGATGACATGGACCGTATTCGGGGGTTGGAACTGGGTGCTGATGACTACGTACCCAAACCCTGCAACCCGCGGGAATTGCTGGCCAGGATCCGTGCAGTCATGCGCCGCGGCCAGGGGCCTGTTGATCAAAGTGTGATCTCCCTGGACGACCTGGAACTGAACCATGCGAGCCGAATACTCTTGAAATCCGGCCAACCGGTTGATCTGACCAGCACCGAATTCAGCATTCTCTATGCGCTGCTGCAAGACTGCGGTGAGGTTGTCAGCAAGCGGGACCTTTACCTTTCCGCGCTCGGGCGCGAACCGGTTCCGCATGACCGTAGTGTTGACATGCACGTGAGCAACCTGCGCCGTAAGCTCGGATCCGATCCGCGCGGTGATAACCGGATCGAAACCATCAGGGGAATTGGCTACCAGTACCGGGTGGTATGACACCCTGATGTTGTCCCTTTTCTGGAAACTGTTCCTGACGATGTGGCTGAGTATTGTCGGTTTTTCAGCCACCATAGGCTGGCTTAACGACAAACTGGCCCGTGCGCAGTGGGCGGAAGAACCGGCCAATACGTTTTCCAGGGGCATGATCCGCATCACCCAGCGGGCCCAGCAGGCGCTGCAGATGGAGGGCCGCAAGGGGCTGCGGGACGAGTTGTTGAACATTCCCCGAATGACCCGAAGCCATATCTATATTGTTGATGAACAAGGCCAGGAAGTGTTGGGGCGGGATGATGCTCTGAAGCAACTGGCCGAGCGGCGCGCGGTGATGGATACCGTAGAATTTGAGGACCAGGAAGGCCTCAGTTACACGATACTCACGGTCAACCGGACACCTCCGGCGACTCTGCTGGCGCCCGGACCCCAGGGTACCGCGCTTAGGCTGGTGGCGGCTGCCGTCATCAGCGCGTTGATCAGCTACTTCCTGGCGCGTTCCCTGGTCACGCCGATCGAGGCACTGCGCAAAGCCAGCCGAAAGATCGCCGCGGGTGACCTGGCGACCCGCGTCAGTAAGACCATGCCCTCGCGCCAGGATGAGATAGGGCAGCTGGCTGCAGATTTTGATGTGATGACATCCCGCCTACAGGCAATGCAGCAGGCAAACCAGCGCCTGTTGCAGGATGTAAGCCACGAATTACGCTCGCCACTGGCCAGGCTCAGCGTGGCGCTTGAAATTGCCCGCAAGAAGGGCACGGGTGCAATCGAGTCGGAAATCAATCGGATTGCCCTGGAGAGCGAACGCCTGGAAACGCTGGTTAACGACGTACTCGGTTTGCTGCGGGAGACCTCCGAGACGGCCCGCCAGAGCGATGAAGACCTGGACCTGGACGCTTTAATGAGTGATCTGGTCGAAGTTGTTAACTACGAAGTGCCGGAAGGCATGCCGGGTATTTGCTGGCAGGCAGCTGAGTCTTGCCACTTCCACGGGGACCGCGAACTGCTGTGGCGGGCAATGGAAAACCTGCTGCGCAATGCGCTGCGGTACACGGTTCCGGAAAAAGGTGTGCTGCTGTCGCTGGAGATCAGTAAGCGAAGATCCAGTGTGCGCCTTGCCGTACGGGATTTCGGACCAGGCGTACCTGAAGGCGAACTTGAGAAAATTCTGGAGCCGTTCTACCGCGTGCAGGAATCACGGGACCGCGTTACCGGCGGCCACGGCCTGGGTCTTTCCATAGCTGCCAATGCCGTGCAGCGCCATGGCGGTAGTATCAAAGCGCAGAATGCAGAAGGTGGCGGGCTGCTGGTGACCATAGAGCTGCCTCTGAATCGCGATACTGCCTGAGGGCTTCAGCAGCGGTCGGCGCTGAATGTCAGGACCGCGTCAATCTGGTCCAGTTTGAGTATGGCCATAAGTAACCTGTCCACACCGAGTGCCACACCGCTGCATTCGGGGAGCCCCTGTCTTAATGCCTCGATCAACTGTGAATCGATGGGCGCTGTTTCCTCCCCACGGGCTGACCGGAGCCTGGTTTCCCGCTCAAACCGGCGCAGTTGTTCTTCACCGTCTGTGAGTTCCTGGTAGCCATTGGCCAGTTCGACCTGGCCCAGGTAGACCTCGAAGCGCTCAGCCACGGCCGGGTCATCCGGCCGGATCCGTGCCAGGGCAGCCTGCTCGGGCAGGAAGTCATGCACAATCGTTAAGGTTTCACCGGGCAGTGCGGGTTCGATAACCTCACCCAGGAGCAGGTCCAGCCATTCCTGCTGGGACAGTGACCCGGCGTGGATTCCGCGTTCAGCGGCAGCCGAGGATAAATCTGTTTCGCCGCAGGTGAAGGGATCGAGCCCGATATGCTCAAGGAAGAGATTTCGATAACTGACCCTTTGTTGCGGCCATTCTTCGAATTGGCCGTTGCCGCAAAACCGGATCAATTCGCACACCTCAGACGCCAGGTCGAGGTAGGCGACTCCACCGCGGTACCATTCCAGCAGTGTGAATTCCGGGTTATGCGAGCGGCCCTTCTCGCCGGCCCTGAATGCCCGCCCCAGCTCATAAATATTGCTGAAACCGGCAGCAAGCAGCCGCTTCATCGCATATTCGGGAGAGGTGCGAAGGTATCTTTTGGGCATGCCATCTGTGGAAATGCTCTGGATGTTCGGATCGCTGTTACCGGCGCGTGACAGCACGGGCGTTTCTACTTCCATCACCCTGCGTGAGGCAAAAAACGATCGAATGGAGGCTAATAATTCCGCCCGTGCTTCCACTGCGTGGCGTGAGGCACCCGGGCGCCAGCCTGGTTTTTCAGGTCTATGATTCATCAGGAAGAAAAGCGATTGATCCGGAATTCCAGACCAAGTACCGCGAGGTTGTGAGCCTCACGCTCCAGGTCAAACAGGGTCAGCGGATGGTTTTCCGCCCACTGGCTCGAAAAACTGACGGTAATCATACCGTCGCTTCTGCTGAGCCGGAACTCGGGAATGGTCTGGTCCTCCCGGCTGCGGCAGAGAATGCTGGCAAAACGCAGGCAAAACAGCGTTATCCGCAGGGGTTCGTGCAGGCGGGTTGGCAATTTGTCGGCATAGCCGCTGAGTATTGCACGTCGATGGCCTTGTACCAGTGCGGCAAGGAATAGCTGCTCCTGCCGGGTGAATCCGGTCATGTCGGAGTTTTCAACCAGGTAGCCGGAATGCAGCTGGAACTGGCTGTGGGACACACCCAGACCGGTTTCGTGCAGGTCGCAGGCCCAACTCAGCAACTGCCGGTGGATCGGATGCAGAAACATGCCGTCCTTTATCTTGTCGCAGGCTTTGAGGGCGGCTTGCTTGACCCGGCTGACCTGCTCGCGGTCGACACTGTAACGCGACATCAGCGCATCCACGGTTTTATCTCTGGGATCGAGATGATCAAACCGGCCCAGCAAGTCATACAGGACGCCTTCCCTGAGCGCATAAGGAGATACCTTCAGGGTTTCGATTTCCAGCGCGGTGAAGCAGGCGTGTAACATGACCAGTCCGCCAACCAGGACAGGATGGCGCCGCTCGGAAAGGCCGGCCAGGTGCACAGAATCAATGGTTTTGAATTCCAGCAGCCGGTCACGCAACATGTGCAAAGCATCGGCAGTGATGTCTTTCTCGATCCAACCCTGTTGCTGGCAGATACTTTCCACGGCTTTTATCGTTCCAGAGGAGCCGATCGCACTGTCCCATCCGGTGGTCAGGTAACGAACGCGCAGTTCCTGAAAATCGGTCATGACCGAGCGAACGGCCTTTTTCCATCGCCTGGCCGTGATTTGTCCGTCACCGAAAAATCGCCGGGTGAGTGAAACGCATCCGTATTGCAGGCTTTCCATTTCCAGCGGCTGCAGACCTTCACCAATCACCAATTCCGTGCTGCCGCCGCCAATATCGATTACCAGGCGCCGGTCTTCATGACCGGAAACACCCTGGGTAACGCCGAGGTAAATCAGTCGGGCCTCTTCCCGCCCCGCAATGATATCGATACTGCAACCGAGCGCGGTCTCGGCAATCATCAGGAAGGCATTAGCATTGTTCATCCGCCTGAAAGTCTGGGTTCCCACTGCTCGCACGTTGTCCAGCGGGATGCCGCGCAGCCGCTGACCAAAGCGGGCGAGGCAGGCGAAGGCGTTATCCTGTACAACAGGGTCCAGCCGGCCCTCATCATCCAGGCCACCACCCAGCCGGACCATTTCTTTTATCTTATCGATAACGCGTAACTCGCCGTGTTCACGGCGGGCTACCAGCAGGTGAAAGCTGTTGCTGCCAAGATCGACAGCGGCATAGGTATCCGGGCGTTCTGAGTAAGTCATATCAGGCTAAGAATATACGTTTCCGGGCCGTTAAGAAAACGGGCCGGAAATTCGGCCCGTTTTGAGGGGTGTCCCGGCGCATTTTGCCGGACAAATCTGCCTATTTAAACTTGAAGTTCAGATCCAGTTGGAAGCGGTCGAAATCTCTGTCATTTTCAGAAGCGATGTCGATTTTGTTCAGGAAGTAAGTTGCTTTGAAGTTCCAGTTTTTGTGGAACGCATAGGTGCCTGAAAAGACATGGCCCTTGGCATTGGTGCCGCCACCGCCGAAATCAGAGTCAGCCAGCAGACCGACGGTCGCGTCTTTTTCCAGTTTCTCATAGAAATAGGTGATGTCCCATTGTCCCTTGTCTTTCGCAGAACCGTACTTGGCACCGAACAGGTAGCCAGTGTCGTTATCGTCTGCCTGGGAATTGTTGGTCCAATCGGCGAATAACAGGAAGTTTGAAATTTTCCACTCGGCAAAGACTTCCCAGTTACGGTAGTCATATTCAAATTCAGGCAGGTTGGTAATCGGGTTAATGACGAAGCTGTTGCCATAAAAAGCAAACTGATCACCATAGATAGGCGTTTCTCCGGCAATGTTGAACACGGTGTAGCCACCGCCGATCTTCATCTTGCCAAAGTCACCGGTTTTGAATTTGAATCCAGCCTGAGCGGCCCATGCGAATTCCGTGCCGTTCTTGCTGTCGCCTTCCAGCCAGGTGCCCAGCGCCTGGGCGAAGATGAAATCGTTGTCCCAGATCACGCCGAGGCCTTCAGGCCGCCAGTCGCCATCCCATCTCAGGCCTTTTTTAGCCGGGCGAGCCAGGAAGTTTTTTACTTTACCACCCACGATGTGGGTGTTCTCAAGCCCGGACCAGTCGAAGTATGCCAGGTCGAGTTTTACGTCCTTGCTGGAACCGCCGCCGCCGATGGTCTGGTTTGAAGAGACCGGGTCATCACCACCGGTTGCCAGGCCAATACCCACTTTCATGGTCGGCGCCAGGTCGGCTTCAAGGTGAGTGCGTGCACGGATTCTGCTGCGGCTGCGGCTGTCTTTGCCCTCTACGTCAATGTTCTCGTAACGGTAGCGGAAGTCGCCACTCCAGCGAATCCGTTCGGCCCAGGAAACTGCGGCCATTTTCTCATCGACCTGCTCAGCGACAGCCTGGTCAACTTTCGCATCCATGACCTCCTCTGTCCTGGCTGCGGATTGTTCATTGGATTGTTCAACGGTCTGAGCCAGTTGCTTGTTTTCTGTCTCCAGTGCATCCAGCCGCTTGGTCAGCATCTCAATTTGCTGGCGAAGCAACTGGATTTCATCAGCGCTGACCTGTGCCTGGACGGTCGCGGTGCATAGAATGAGGCTCAGTCCGAGCAGGACCGTCAGCTTTTTCATGTCTTGATCTCCAATTTATTTTAATGGGGTCGCTGATATTGAACAGCGCCTTGTAGGGCAGTTTATTTCAGGTATGTGACAGTTTTATTACGAGTCTGCTGCAAACTTGACCCGGATCAAGTTTGGGTTTTCAGATGCCTATTTGAATTTGGAAATTTCCCGCTCGGCAACCTTTGCCGGCAGAGGGATGTAGCCGTCCTTTACGATGACTTCCTGGCCCTGCTTTGACAGAACCATAGTCAGAAATTGGCTGGTGATGGGGTCGAGCTCCTTCCCGGGTTCCTTGTTAACGTAAACGTACAAAAACCGGGCCAGAGGGTAGCTTCCGTTGATTGCATTGTCCGGCGTTGCGGCGACGAAGGCCTCGCCGGGTGCGGAGGACAAGGGGACCGCACGCACAGACGATGTGGTGTAGCCAATTCCGGAATAGCCGATGCCGTTAAGCGAGGAGCTTACCGACTGCACCACGGAAGCCGATCCCGGCTGTTCATTCACCGTGTTCTTAAAGTCGCCTTTGCACAGGGCGTGTTGCTTGAAATAACCGTAAGTGCCGGAAACTGAGTTGCGGCCATAAAGCTGAATCCCGCGTGATGCCCAGGTGCCCTCGAGATCCAGTTGACCCCAGTTGTCAATGTTTTCAAGGTTTGAGCAGGTCCGGGTTGTAGAGAATATCGCGTCGGTTTGTTCCAGCGTTAGCCCTTCAATCGGATTGTCTTTGTGCACAAAAATAGCCAGGGCGTCGATCGCAACCGCAACCGGGGTTGGCTTGTAGCCGTATCGTTTCTCGAAAGCTTCAATTTCCCTGTCTTTCATCAATCGGCTCATCGGGCCAATATTTGACGTGCCTTCAGTCAGTGCCGGTGGAGCGGTTGAAGAACCGGCTGCCTGGATTTGCAAATTGACGCTTGGATAAGTCCTCTTGAACTGTTCCGCCCACAGGGTCATCAGGTTGGCCAGGGTGTCTGACCCTACGCTGGAGAGATTGCCGGATACGCCGCTGGTCTTTTGATAAACCGGCAGGTTTTCATCCACCTTTGCCTGGGCCAGCGCGGTGCCGGAAAGGCAAAGCGCGACAGTCAGGGCTGCGGTTTTGGAAATTATTGAATTCACTTGTCATTCTCCCGTCAGGGTTTGACGTATTCGTGCTTCGATAGCGGGAATGATAGAGCGGTTCTATGACAGGACCATTACAGCTCAGGCGTTATAGTCCTGGTTCTCTCCGGTGGGAATTTGCAGATAAATTCACTGCCTTCGCCTAGCTCACTACTGATGGATAATTCTGCCTGGTGAGCATTCAGAACGTGTTTAACAATGGCCAGTCCCAGGCCTGAACCGCCGGTCTGGCGCGCACGGTCTGAGCCCACCCGGTAAAACCGTTCCGTGAGTCGGGGAATATCCCGGCGTGGAATTCCAATACCGTTATCCCTGATTCGTAATTGCGGGCCGTCGGGCGAGTCCTGCCATGCCACTGAAATATCGCCTCCCGGGGGCGTGTACTTGATGGCATTGACGATCACATTACTGAAAGCGCTCTCGAGATCGACGGAAATGCCGGCAATCAGTAAATCCGAATCGATATCAAAGGCCAGCTGGTGGTCTCCCTGGCTTAATTCTTCGGCTTGCTCCTTCAGTTGCAGCAGCATAGCCGGCACGTGGACTACCTCTTCCTCACAACTGATCTCACTGTTTTGCAACCGTGAGAGCTCAAGCAGGTCATCCAACATTGTGCGCATCTGAAAGGTCTGGCTAAGCATCCTTTTGGCTGCGTTGCTTACATCGTCTTCCGAATGCGATTCGAACAATTCAAGATAACCCTGCAGGACCGTAAGAGGGGTCCTCAGTTCATGTGAAATATTGGCGACGAAATCGCGCCTGATGCTTTCCAGGTTATGCAGTCCTGTAATGTCACGCAATATCACCAGGCGCTGGTTTTTTCGGAACGACACAGCACTTACCGCAAGCCAGCGGCTATCACCACGCGGGCAGGCCATTTCGTGCGGGCTTTGCACTTCACCTTCCACGGCCAGCCAGTTGGCAAAATCCGGATCTCGCAGCAGATTGGTTATCGGTTGCCCCAGGTCCTCCGGATTCTTCAGCGCGAGTAACCGTGTTGCTGCAACGTTGAACCAGATGATGACATCGTGCGAGTCGATCACCAATGTGGCGTCGGGTAAAGCATCCGTCAGACTCCTGAAGTCGCCAATCAGTTTCCGGTACTTTGCTTTTTGCTTACGGTTGCGTGAGGCCATTGAGTTCAGGCCGTCATAGATATCCGCCCAAACGCCATAACTTTCAGGTATATCGCGCTTTGGGTGCTGAATCCAACGATACATTTGCCACAGGTTGAAGGCCTGCCAAAGCACATAAACGACAGACACTATGGCAAAGGTGACTAGAGGGAATCCGATCAGCCACCCCACCGTCACGACCAGTGCTGCTGCCAGCAATAGTTTTGCGGTGTGAATTTTCCAGCTCCTGGTGGCCATCTGTTTATTCCGGTTTGTGGTCAGTCATCCGCAAGGAAACGGTAGCCATGTCCGCGGACTGTTTGCAAATACTGACTGGCATGGGCCGGCTCCAGTGCCTTTCTGAGTCGTCGGATGTGGACATCAACGGTACGTTCTTCAAGGTACGCATTAGTGCCCCAGACATGATCCAGAATCTGTGATCGGTTGTAGGCTCTGCCGGCATGCCCCATGAAAAACTCAAGCAAGCGGTACTCGGTCGGGCCCATCTGGAGTTCGTCGTCATGGAATAAAACACGTCTGGAAATGGTATCCAGCGTGAGCTTGCCGACCCGCAGCTGGCCGCGATCATCCGCCGGGTTGGCGCGCCGCATGACGGCCTTGATTCGGGCTAACAGTTCACGAGGTGAAAAGGGCTTGATGACGTAATCATCCGTTCCGGCCTCGAAACCGGCCACTTTATCATCCTCGGTCACTTTAGCCGTCAGCATGATGATGGGGATGTCTTCGGTGAAGGAGTCTTTGCGTAAACGTCTGGTCAGCTCCAGCCCGCTGACTCCCGGCATCATCCAATCCAGCAGGATAATATCGGGACGGGATTCGTTTATGCGCAGCAGCGCCTCGTGTGCGTTGTTGGCTGTCTGCACATCCAGGCCGGATTTTTCGAGCACGAACCTGATCATTTCGCAAATCGCGGCTTCGTCATCGACAACAAGGACTGTGAATTGATTTGTCATATCACCGTCCATTATAGGGATGTATGTGACAGTATTATTTCAGCTCAGGTTTCGTCCAGGCCCATTTTGGCCAGTTCCATCCTCAGTTCGGTAATACGTGCGGTGATGCGGGCCCTTTGGTAATAGTCCAGATCATCGTCATCGGCCAGTGCCTGGAGTTGCATGGCGGCCTCGTGAATGCCCCCGCGGAGGTAGTACGATTCAGCCATGGCCTCCTTGGCTTTTACGGAGTCGCCAGCAATGTTGGCAGACCTGGCGTAGAGCTCATACAGTACCGGGTCGTTCGGATACTTGAGCAATTGCTGACGCAGAACGATGGCTGCTGTCTCAGCTTGTCCCGGGTCCTGATTATTCAGCAGTGATTTTGCATATTGCAGGGTTATGGCATGGTTGCCGGGAAAGTTATGATATAGCCCTGCCAGAAGGTCTATAGCCTGGTTGCTGCGCCCCGATTCCAGGTCCAGCTCAGCCATCTGGAGCTCGTAGGCCATGTGTGGTTCACGGTCTATCAGGCTTTGTAACAATTTTTTGGCTTCTTCGAAATTGCCCTTGTTCTGGTGGGCAATGGCGCTGCCGTAAAACAAAGCATCGCTTTCGGCCTGGCTTGTATCAGCCCGCTCCATGCGGTGAGTAAACCATTCCAGCGCCTTGTCCGGTGTCTTTGCCGTCATTGCCCGCAATCGTGCCTGCACCAGGTAAAAATCCCGGCCGTCGGAGGGTTCCGGAATCTCCATGTTTTGGGCACGGTCCCTTGCTTCCGAAATACGGCTGACAGAGACCGGGTGTGTCCGCAGGTATTCCGGCGGGCCTTCGCCCATCGCACGCGTGAGCCGCCCCATCTTCTCAAAAAACTCAGCCATCCCGGCGGGGTCGTAGCCGGCCCGGGACAGAGTGGAAATACCGATTCGGTCTGCCTCGTACTCATTCTGGCGGGTGAAAAAGATCTGTGCCTGAATGCTCGCTGCCTGCGCGCCTAGCACGGCCGTCTGTATGGCCTCACCACTACCCCCGCCTACCAGCACCAATGCCAGCATCGCCAGCGCGATCGGGATGGTCATCGCCTGTTGGCTCTCCATGGCCCGGTACAGGTGTAGTTGTGTGATATGTGCGATTTCATGTGCGAGGACGCCGGCTACTTCGTTTTCATCGTCGGCAGCCAGGATCAGGCCACTGTAGAGTGCGATCACGCCGCCGGGAGCAGCAAATGCATTAACAATGGGTTGGTCGATGACAACAAATGTAAAAGATTTATCGGGCCGGTCGCTGTGAGCCGCCAGCCGAAATCCCATGTCCTGGAAAAAGGCGTTGACCAGAGGGTCTTCATTGAGCACTTCATAGGCGCGCATCTGCATAACCAGCGCCTTGGCGTACTCTTCTTCTTCTGCCCGTGACAGAATGCTGTTGGCAGAGGCGCCCATATCCGGCAAATCCAGCGGTTGGGTTTGCGCAACACTGGCGAGGCTGGCGAGGGCTGTGACCCATACCAGCACAAAACGTACCAGCCATTTTAGATTGATGACCTTGACCGTGGACATTCTTTCCCCGAGACTTTCCTGTCGTCACTTCGACAATAATTTTGCAGCGCGGTTCGCTGCCAGGGACAGTTTAACGTGAAAATCCTGGTCATCGTCAATGAGAGTCCCTGGGGCAGCAGTCTCGGCGTCACTGCGTTGCGGCTCACCCGGGCAATCGCGGATCGGGGCGAGCACATCAGTGCCGTGTTTTTCCGCGAAGATGGGGTATACCATGCATTGCCTGGACGCGCTGTGGATAATGGAACACCTGGCCTGGTCGAGGCCTGGCAGATGCTGGCGGGGCAGGGCGGCTTCCCTCTGTTGCTGTGCTCATCTGCTTCACAGCGCCGGTTTCAGCAGGCGCCCGAAGGGAGTTTCCGTGAAGCAGGTCTGGCAGAAATGATGGAATTGATGACCCATTCCGACCGCGTGGTGACCTTTTGACTGCATCCGTATCCCATTCCAGCCTGGCACTACTGGTGCACGCCAGCCCATTTGAAAATCGGGTTGCGCGGGCCGACCTGGATATCGCCCTGGCGGCAGCTGCGCTCGATATCGAAATCCAGGTTTATTTTTTCGGCCGTTCGATACTGCAACTTGCCACCGAACGAAATTCCGTTGATGCATTGCTGCCCGGTGGCTACCGTGCCTGGTCAGCCTTGCCGGACCTGGTTGAAACTGTGGTCTATGCTGAGAAAGAGTGGCTGGGCTTTTGCTCAGCAAGGGAAATCAGGCTGGTGATGGATGTAGAAGGCCTCGATCCTTGCGGGATGGCGAAAAACTGGAGGCAGGCCCACCACGTGCTGGTGCTCTGAGTCGATGATGGAATCATTCGCCAATAATCATTGCCTGCACCTGGTTGCCAGTTCACGCACGGATGCATCGGCTCGTTGTCATGCTGTGATTTCGCAAGGCGATGCGGTGCTTTTCATCGGTGATGGAGTCATGCAGGCACTGGACCCGGAGAAAAAATACCTCGTGCACTTTCCAAACTGTCTTTTCTCGAAAGTGGACCTCGATGCAAGAGGTGTGGTGCCAACGACTAGCGGGCTGGTGCTGAATACGGTGTCCGACCTGGATTTTGTGGACCTGTTAAAACAATTTGATCATTGCCTGACCTGGAAATGAGTGCTTCCGTATTAGACATTGCAGGCGGCGCGTCGGTGGACGTTGACGAAAAGGGCTATCTGCTGGACTGGCAGGCCTGGAGCTCTGCTGTAGCCGAAACCATGGCGGCAGCGGACGCCCTGGTGCTTGAAGACGATCACTGGGTGGTGCTACTGGTCTTCAGGAGCTACTTCGAACAGCACGAGATAGAGCCTCCCATGCGGGCACTGGTGCGCCGGGTGCGAGAGGCGCTGGGTGATGACAAGGGGACCAGCCGTTATCTCTACCGCCTGTTTCCGGAGGGCCCCGGAACCCAGGCCTGTCGTTACGCCGGCCTGCCGCGTCCCGTCAGTTGCGTTTAGAGATGCGTTATAATGCGCGGCTTTATTCACACCGGGCCGTAAGAAGGCGACCCTCCATGGAGAAAAACAAATGAGCCAGACGATCAGCGTAATCAGCGGCGATGGAATCGGTCCGGAAATCATGCAGGCCAGCATACGGGTGCTCGACGCCCTGGAATGCGGGCTGGTGTACGAGCATGTAGAGGCCGGGCTGGGGGCTCTCGAAAAGCACGGCAATCTGCTTCCGGAGCCCACGCTGGAGTCCATACGGCGTAACCGGGTTGCGCTTAAGGGCCCGTTGACCACGCCGATTGGTAAGGGGTTTCGGTCCATCAACGTCACCCTGCGCGAAATTTTTGACCTGTACGCCAACGTTCGGCCGGTCGTTTCCATGCACGGTACACGGGCCCGCTACGATGACATTGATATCATCACGGTACGTGAGAACACAGAAGGCGCCTACCTCGCAGCGGACGCCAAAATAAGCGAGGACGGTAATACGGCCGAGTCCAAGATGGTTATAACCCGCAAAGGTAGCGAACGGGTCACGCGGTATGCATTTGACCTGGCCCGTCGTGCCGGCCGCAAAAAAGTAACCCTGGTTCACAAGGCCAATATTCTGAAGACCGTCTCAGGCCTGTTTCTGGACGTTGCCAGAGAAGTGTCGGAAAACTATCCGGATATTATCTGTGAAGAAATGATTGTTGATGCAACCTGCATGAAGCTGGTCATGGACCCACACCAATTCGATGTCATCGTGACGACCAATCTTTTTGGGGACATTATTTCTGACCTGTGTGCCGGGCTGGTTGGCGGGCTTGGCCTGGCTCCGGGTGCCAATATTGGCACTGAGGTCGCGATCTTCGAGGCGGTGCACGGTTCAGCACCAGACATTGCCGGCAAAAAAATCGCCAACCCGTGTGCACTATTGCTGACGGCGGTCCAGATGCTTTCTCACCTGGGAATGCAGGACCGGGCTGTCCGCTTGCAGCAAGCCATCACCCAAACGATTGCCGATGGCGACCGCACGACACCGGATCTGGGCGGCGCGGGGAATACGGACAGTTTTGCCGACGCGATTATCGAACGGATCTAGTCCCGTAATTTGTGGCCAAGCAGTCCGATGTGACCTGTGATCGGCGCCAGGCTGTCCCGCAGGCAGCCCTGAACGTATTCCACAGCGCCCTCGACGGATTCCGGCAGGCTTCTACCCAGCGCAAGTCCAGCGGCGATGGCTGATGAAAGAGCGCAACCAGTTCCATGAAAGCGGCCCTCAAAGGCGGTGTGCGGGAAAGTGAACAGGTCGTCGCCGGTCAGCAGGATATCGGTGATGTCGCCGTTGCCAAACCGCCCGCCTTTAAGAAATACCGCATAGGACCCGTGATTACTCAGATAGCGCGCGGCAGACTCCATGTCTCCCATGTTGTTGATTTTTTTACCCGTGAGTACTTCGGCCTCTTCCAGGTTGGGCGTAATCACGGTCGCCAGCGGGAAAATGTGATCCTGCATGGCGCTCAGGATGGTATTGCCGGCCAGCTCTTTTCCGGTGGGTTCTATCACCACGGGGTCGACGACCATCGGGATGCGTGGTGAGATTTTCTCCAGCATTTCACCGAGGATCGCAATACCGGCCACACTGGGCAACATCCCGGTCTTGATTGCGCAAATGGGCAGGTCTTGCAAGACGGACTCCATCTGGCTGACGATCAAACGGTCTGAAACCGGTTCCACCGCCTGAGTATCGACGGTGTTCCTGGCCATCACGGCAGTGACTACCGAGGCGCCATAAACGCCAAAAGCAGAGAATGTATTCAGGTCGGCCTGGATGCCCGAACCGCCGCAACTATCGGAGCCGGCGATGGTAAGAACGGATCTTTCTATGGTGGGTGCTCGCATGGGTCGCTCTACCTTTTAGAAATTAACTGTTGCATACAAGCAACGGAGTTAAAATACACGGGTTTTCAGGCGTGCATTATGACAGTGGTCAAGTGGTCCTCGAGCATGTCAGCAGTCTTTTTAAAAACAAAGACTTGCCAGCTGCCGGCCAGCCCTGCAGTCGGGGGCTCAAGCAAACTGTAGTCGATCATTGACACCGTGTTGTATTCCTGCCATATTCCATCTTGAATTACTCTATTAATTATGAGAATAGGATAGCTGTTTGCGGCTGAAATTTGCCAGTTTAGTGGTTGCCATCATGGGAATAATTCCGGGACTTGCCGGAGCCCAGGGGATCGGTTTGCCCACAGCTGGCTATGCTGCCGGCGGCAGCGGCCTGACTTCCTTCTACATTATCGGGTTCGAACTCGGTCCCTGGCAGGAATACCTGGCGCAGGAGTTAACACCCACCTACATGCTGCCCGATAACGTGCAGCCCAAGCGTGTTTCATGGATGAGAAACAGCGATATCCTGATCATGCCCGATTTTGCAAGAGACATGGATTCACCGGTTAATACCCGGATAAATCTGCAGTTTGAGTGGCAGTCCGATTCAGAATTTCTATGGCCGGGCGATCAAACACAGAAGCAGTACGAGGGAACACGTTTTGATCGGCAGTTGCTGGCGCCCAGTATCGAGCATCGCTTCACCGAAAACGGTGTGCTCGGGGTTTCAGCCATCATTGCCCACCAGCGCTACAGCGCAGCCAGCCTGGGCCTGACGGCGGCTTCCACGCCTGATGAGAATCCCTGGATGGGTGCCATTTCCACCGCTTACAGGCCCTATCATGAGTCAGCTTACGGGACAGGCGTACGCCTTGCGGTGCGTCAGGAAGTCGTCAGTGGAATCGCACTTGATGCCGGCTACCAATCGCGAATCGATATGGAAGAGTTTGCGGCCTACCGTGGCGTTTATTCACAACCGGCTGACCTGGATATACCCGCCCGTGCCAGGGTAGGGCTTGCTTTCCAGGCCAGTGAGCGTTCATGGCTTAACGTGGCCATTGAACGTGTGATGTACAGCGACATCAGCGCGTTTCCCAGCCGCTTCCTGCCTAACCGCTTCCTGTCGCTGCTGGGCGATTCAACCAGTCCGGCGTTCAACTGGGAAGACCTCACGGTATTCAGCGTGGGTTACACCTGGAGTGACGGCAAAGACCAGCAGTGGCACGTCGACCTGAGTAGTGGCACACAGCCTTCACCTTCTTCCCGGCTGTTAAGCCGTGCGCTGGAGGGTGATCTGGCCAGTAGCGCTGTGGTGGTGGGGTATTCGCGCCGCACCGGTGAACGCAGTCGTTTGGCCTTTAATGCGGCCTACGCACCGTCCGAGTATGCCTTCGGCGGTAGCGTCCTTGGAGTGACCACAGACGAACTCGATCAACAGGTCGAGCTTGAAGCTATGTGGACTCTCAGCTTCTGATTTTTGTCCCGCCGCAGCCGGTCGATCTCTGATGGAACTGTTAAGGGACTGGTTTAAGCGTTCTTTCTCTGACCCCCAGGTCGTCATACTTGGCGTTGTCCTTGTTATCGGCTTTGCCGTCATCATTGGCATGGGTAGATGGCTGGCGCCGATGTTCGCGAGCATCGTCATCGCATACCTGCTGGAAGCAGTGGTCAGTCGTCTGCAGAAACTTGGCCTGAACCGGCTGATTGCGGTCATCATCGTGTTTTTGCTGTTCATCACCGTGCTGATCTTCCTGACTTTTGGCCTGATCCCGATCGTGATTCGCCAGTTAACGGCCCTGGTGCAGCAAACGCCAAACTATATTTCCCAGGGGCAGGATCTGCTGAAACAGCTTCCGGAGGCCTATCCAAAGCTGGTTTCTGAAGAACAAGTCCAGGTAATGATCAACCAGATTGGTCAGGAGCTTGCGGTCTGGGGCCAGCAAGCACTGAGCTGGTCGCTGGGCTCGGTGGCGAGTGTCATCGGATTGGTCATCTATCTCGTACTGGTTCCGGTGCTGGTTTTTTTCCTGCTCAAAGACAAAGACCTGATGATTGGCTGGTTTTCCAATTACCTGCCGCGCGAGCGAACCCTGGTCAACCGGGTGTGGACGGAATCAGAAGCACAAATTGCCAATTACGTACGCGGCAAAGTAACCGAAATCTTTATCGTCGGGTCGGTCACCTACATCACGTTTATGGTCCTGGGTCTGCAGTACTCGGCCCTGTTGGCCACCCTGGTAGGGTTTTCCGTGCTGGTTCCGTATATCGGAGCGGCCGTGGCCACGATTCCAATCGCTCTGATAGCCTTTTTTCAGTTTGGCTGGACCTGGGAATTCGGCCAGGTGGTGATAGCTTATGCCATTATCCAGGCACTGGACGGCAACCTGCTGGTCCCCTTGCTGTTCTCTGAAGTGGTCAACCTCCATCCGGTTGCGATCATCCTGGCCATTCTCGTATTTGGCGGTTTGTGGGGTTTCTGGGGTATTTTCTTCGCGATTCCACTGGCCACTTTCGTCAAAGCAGTCATCAATGCCTGGCCGCGAAGGGAAATCGAGAAAGAGAACCAGGAGGACCGCGAAATCGAAGAAGCCGTGTAGTTCCGCAGCTCATCGGTAAACGCGCTGCCCCACCCGCTCGACACCCCGTGAATGAAAACACACCTGGCAAGTATTCAGTTTCCGACCGATCGCGGGCCAGGGTGCTCAACGGCGCGGTGATCTCCACCTTCAACGGGGCTTGAGACTGGAACAGTGGGTCTGTAGCCGTGATTACGGGAAACATGAGCGAAAGAGTTATTCGCGGATAGTTTTGTAACGGCGTTTGCATTGGGACCGCTGACGACCCGAAGACGAACTCAATATTTGTTGTTGTGAAAAACCGGAACCAGCCAGAAAAGGTTGATTTGCCTATACACTTGCTTTTTTTGCTGCAATGGCGCTAGTTTAGGAATTCAAATAGTTGGGGGCAGTGTGCATAAAGATACAACCAGAGAATTTGCCGATATCGCTGTCGCGAAAATTGATTATTTCAAGAAAAACCCTATAGGATTTTTCATTTCCACAATGATGGCTGGCGCCTACGTTGGTGTTGGTATCATTCTTATACTCACGCTTGGCAATGATGCAGAACCTGCTTCCAGAAATCTCATTATGGGCTGCTTTTTCGGTATCGCCCTCGTATTAGTCATATTCGCCGGTGCAGAATTATTTTCCGGTCATATCATGTATATGACCTTTGGCTTCCTGTATAAAAAATTCAACTGGTTTCCGGTAATCAAGGACTGGATAATCTGCTGGTACGGCAATCTGTTTGGTGCCGTCATGCTATGCATTCTATTCGCGCTGGGCGGCGGCGGGGGCTGGATGAACGATGGTTCCAGTCTCGTTCATCTGCTTGCAGACGCCAAGATGAACAGCAGCGTAACCGAATTGCTGGCACGCGCAATCATCTGTAATTGGTTGCTCTGTCTCGCAATTTGGATGACTTCAAAAACAAAAAGCGATACGGCGAAATGCATCCTGATTTTTTGGTGCCTTTTTGCCTTCGTCGCCGCCGGGTTCGAGCATAGCATTGCGAACATGTCGATTTTCACCATATCACTTATGGGTGACCACCCGGATAGCGTTACTTTATATGGCCTCTTGTATAACCTTGCCTGGGTATCGTTGGGGAATGTGATAGGCGGTGCAGGCTTTATCGGAATTGCCTATTTCCTGACGGGCCATTCAGTGACTAAACACTAAGTACCTATTTGATTCAACAAGATTGATCTAAGCAAAAAACGACATCTATAATGCCTCGGAAGCAAAATCCGCCAGGCGCGAGCGTTCACCGCGTTTCAGCGTGATGTGTCCTGCGTGAGCCCAGGACTTGAAGCGGTCTACTGCGAAGGTCAGTCCTGAAGTCGTTTCTGTCAGGTAGGGCGTGTCGATTTGCTCCACGTTGCCCAGGCAGATCATCTTGGTGCCGGGACCGGCGCGGGTAATCAGGGCCTTCATTTGCTTGGGCGTGATGTTCTGGGCTTCGTCGATGATTACGAAGCGGTTTAGAAAAGTTCGCCCGCGCATGAAGTTGAGCGCCCGCACCTTTACCCGGCTGGCGAGCAGGTCGTTGGTGGCGGCGCGACCCCATTCGCCGCCTTCCTGGGGCTCGGTGAGCACTTCGAGGTTGTCGGTTAGTGCACCCATCCAGGGTGTCATTTTTTCTTCTTCCGTACCGGGCAGGTAGCCGATGTCTTCGCCGATAGAAACCGTTGCGCGGGTCACGATGATCTCGGAATAACGCTTGTCATCCATGGCTTGCGACAGGCCGGCGGCCAGTGCGAGCAGGGTTTTCCCTGTGCCGGCTGTGCCCATCAGCGTGACAAAATCGACTTCGGGGTCCATCAGCAGATTGAGTGCAAAATTCTGCTCCCGGTTACGGGCGTGAATTCCCCAGACACTCTTGCGGCCATCGTAATAGTCGTCCACCAATTGTAGCGTCACGCTGTTTTCATCGAGTTCTTTGACCGTGGCCTCAACGCCACCTTCGTCACCGATAGCGACACACTGGTTGGGGTACCAGCCATTGTCATCTGTCAGTGGAATCCGGTAGTGCGCACGACCGCCGTCGCTCCATGATTCGAGTTGCGGGTTCTCGTCCCAGAAGCTCTCATCGTGCACACGTAAGCCGCGGTATAACAGGCTCAGGTCGTCAAGGGCCCGGTCGTTGTAATAATCCTCTGCCTGCACACTCAGGATTGCGGCCTTGATGCGCAAGTTGATGTCTTTTGAGACGAGGACAATGTCTTTGTCCGGGTGAGATTCGCGAAGAGTGAAGGCTGTGCTCAGTATTTCATTGTCAGCAAAGGAGCCCTCGTGTAACAGGCTGGCGTGGGTTTCTGGCGCAGTGGTCTGGAAATAGAGTCGTCCGGTACCCGCTTTCAGCTCAAGCCCCTCTGGCTCCCTGAGCTCAAGGCCATTTTCCAGGTCAGTGACATCCTGACGCTGCATCATTTCACCGATAAAGCGACTGACCTGGCGCACATTACGGGCAACCTCGGACAGGCCCTTTTTAGCGGCGTCCAGCTCTTCCAGCACCATCATGGGCAGGAAAACGTCGTGTTCTTCAAAGCGGAAAATTGAGGTTGGGTCGTGCATCAGCACGTTGGTGTCCAGGATGTACAGACGTTTTTCACTTCCCGTCAATGGGTTGCCCTCCTTGGGTGGTCTGATTTTAGGTTAAAGATCTTTGGCTGCGTCGAGAACTTCCTCGACATGCCCTTTAACCCTTACTTTTCGCCATTCCTTACGTAATACGCCTTTGCCGTCGAGCAGGAACGTGCTGCGCACGATGCCCATGACTTTGCGCCCGTACATGTTCTTTTCATGAATTACATCGAACTGCTTGCAGAGTTTCTCTTCTGCATCGGACAGGAGGTCAAAAGGAAACCCTTGCTTGGCTTTGAAGTTTTCATGGGCCTTCAGGCTGTCACGCGAGACCCCGAGAATGGCGGTGCCGGATTCCCTGAACGCATCATAGAGGTCGCGAAAGTTCTGTCCTTCCAGCGTGCAGCCGGGGGTGCTGTCTTTCGGGTAGAAGTATATGACGAGGTTGGTACCCTTGAAGTCATCAAGGGAAAGGTCTTTTTCGCCGGTTGCGGGAAGGGAAAAAACAGCTACTTTCTTGCCGATGCTTACCATTAACACTCCAGTTAATGTATCAATGAACAGACAGAAGCAGCATACTTGTCACCATCAGGCACCGCAAGTACCATGACGCCAAATTTCTTGCTTTCCAGACCTATGTTTAATGGCAGTATCGTAGCGCTCGTCACACCGTTCACCGAACAGGGTGAAATTGATTCCAGGGCCCTTACCGGATTGGTGGATTTTCATCTCTCCAATGGTAGTGATGGTCTGGTTGTTGCCGGGACCACGGGTGAATCCGCTGCACTTAACGGAGATGAGTTTTGCCAGGTCCTGCAACAGGTTGCCGATCGGGTGGCCGGCAGGGTTCCGGTACTGGCCGGCACAGGTTCTGCTTCGACCCGGGCGACGATTAAGCAGACTGCAATCGCCGCCGAGTTCGGCGCCGACGCCGTGTTGGTGGTTACGCCGTACTATGTGAAACCACCACAGTCCGGCCTTGAAGCGCACTACCGGGCCATTGCGGATGTCTCTAAAATCCCGGTTGTCCTGTACAATGTGCCGTCGCGGACCGCGGTAGATATGCTGCCGGCCACGGTCGAACGGCTGTCCGCCCACGATCGCATCGTTGGTGTGAAGGAAGCCGTTCCAGATATATCCCGAATCGAGGAGCTCTGCGGCCGTTGTGGTTCCGGATTTTCAATTTTGAGCGGTGATGACGATAGCTGCCTGGATGCGATGAAGCATGGTGCCCACGGCGTCATTTCGGTTGCCGCGAACGTAGCTCCCGGGCAAATGCATGAGCTAAGCAAGGCTGCAGCCCGTCACGATTGGGCCGCTGCCGGGCAGATAAACTCATCGTTGAAGGCACTTTTTGAAGTTTTAATGATCGAAACGAATCCAATTCCTGTAAAATGGGCGCTCTTTGAAATGGGCCTCATCGGTTCTGGCGTCAGATTACCCCTGACCAGGCTCAGCAAGACCTCGCGTTCAGGGGTCAGGCAGGCCCTGAGTGAACTGCGATTGCTGGAAGACTGAAAGCCGGTAGCCGGCAATTCCCGATAGTGTGACATTAATGATTATGAGTACTACCCGACAACTCCTGATACTCCTGATGACGCTGGCTTTTGTGCTCGTCACCGCTTGTTCTTCAGGGTCGAAAAAGCCGGAATACTATGGTGAGGTTGAAACGCCTGCACTGGAAATACCGGCGGGTCTGAGCAAGCCGGACTCAAGTTCGGCGCTGGTCATCCAGACACCGTATCGGCCGCCGCCGGCATTGGTGATGGCGGATAAACCACCTAGAATTTCCAGTACGACTTCCGGGATTAAGGCTAATTCACGCCTGAACTGGTCGGCCCAGGGCCTTTACCTGTTGGTTGAAGACACACCGGAAAGTGCACACCGGCGGCTAGGCCTGATCATCGAACGGTCGGGAATGCAGCGGGTACGTATTGATGAGAATGGCGTTTATCGCTTCGATTACTACCAAAAATTCGGTGATACCGCTGGCTTCTTCAGCAAAATGGCTTTCTGGAACAGGGACGCAAACGAAGACTACAGCGGCGCTTACCAAACGTTTGTTCAGCCTCAAGGGGATGAGACACGGGTTTATATCAAGTATGCCGATGGCACGGATTGCGAAGCTGACGCAGCAGAGCATCTGCTGGCTGTCGTGGGCGCACGAATGGGCTAAAAGACCTTCCGGTCTATTTTTCCAATAAAGTCAGCTTGCCGTCTTTCCCTTCCCAATCTTTCGCGTCAGGCGGAGGGTCTTTCATCTCGGTGATCACCGGCCACTCCAGCGAGAGATCGGCATTCAGCTTGGTGAAATGTTCCTGGCCATCGGGCAGGTCGTCTTCCGGGAAGATAGCTTCGATCGGGCATTCCGGTTCGCACAATGTGCAATCGATGCATTCTTCGGGATCAATGACGAGAAAGTTGGGGCCTTCGTGAAAGCAGTCCACAGGACATACTTCAACACAGTCGGTGTATTTACACTTAATACAATTTTCAGTAACTACAAATGTCATAGAAAGAGTCTCGTTTCCCTGCTCCGTCTGCTTTGCACACGAAGGCGGCTGCTCTCGACGGAACTGGTCTAATTGGCGCTCCCTACGAGAATCGAACTCGTGTTTCAGCCTTGAGAGGGCCGCGTCCTGGACCGCTAGACGAAGGGAGCGTTATAAAATCGCGAAACTCGCGAACCAATAAGCCGGGCGCTCATGTTAAACTAGCGCCACTGCATTATTCAACCTGTCAAAGCGCGTAAATCGATATTAATAATTTCATCACTATTCCCCAGGCCGAACATGGTATCCGGCTGAGAGACTTCTGCCCCCATGCAACCGATGTTGTTCGGGAACTGCAGAATGCAGGCTACGAGGCATTCATTGTCGGTGGCAGCGTTCGTGATCTTCTGCTGGGAAAGGTCCCCAAGGATTTTGACGTGGCTACCAGTGCCACACCTGAAGAGGTCCAGGAAGTATTTCCCCGCTGTCGCCTGATTGGCCGGCGGTTCCGTCTGGCCCACGTCCGTAAGGGCGGCCAGTTGATCGAAGTCGCTACGTTTCGTGGGTCGTCTGTTGGCGATGACCACGAAAAGAGCAACGGCAGAATCCTTCGCGACAATGTTTTTGGAAGCGTGGAAGAGGACGCTATTCGCAGGGACTTCACGATAAATGCCCTTTTCCTGAATCCCGTGAGCGGTGATATCACGGACTATGTCGGCGGATATGAAGACCTCGCCCAGCGACGTTTACGACTGATTGGCGACCCTGAAGTCCGTTATCGGGAAGACCCGGTTCGCCTGTTAAGAGCTGCGCGCTTCGAAGCCAAGCTGGGGGTTGTGCCGGACGCTGAGTCAGAGGCCCCGATTCGCGCGATGGCCCCCCTGTTGATGGATGTTCCTCCCGCGCGCCTGTTTGAAGAGGTCTGCAAACTGTTCCTGACCGGGCACGGGGTTCGCAGCATGGAGGCGCTACAGCGTTTTGGCCTCAGCTCCGTGATGTTTCCCGGCTTGCCAAAGGGCTCTGCCCAGGGAAAAGTTCAGCTGGGAATCGTATTACGCCAGGCGCTGGAGAATACGGACGAGAGGATCAAGGCGGCCAAGCCGGTTACCCCGGCATTCCTGTTTGCCGCTTTGTTGTGGCAACAGGTTGAGGCATGCTCTGCTGCGCTGGTTGCAGAAGGTGAGACGCCCTATAACGCAATGATGGCGGCAGCTGAGGAAGCGATTGCCGGCCAGGCCCAAAGTACGGCGATTCCACGTCGTTTCAGTGCGGTGACCCGGAATATCTGGCTAATGCAACCCAGGTTTGCACGTACCCGCGGTAAACGCTGGAAACGTTTGTTGCAGGAACCACGCTTTCGTGCCGGCTACGACTTCTTGCTGTTAAGGGCAAAAGAGGATGCTTCACTTGAGCCTCTCTGTGATTTCTGGACCAAGGCCCAGGAGGGCATAGATTTTTCTCTCAACCGTGAGGACGATAGCAGGAGCGCTCGGCGCGGTCGTCCCCGGCGCCGTCCCCGGCGGCGTTCACCTGCCAGTTAGAGGCAATGACAAACATGAGAACGCTGACCATAAGTGACCTGCTTGCGATGAAGCGTGAGCGTGAAAAGATCGCGATGCTGACCTGTTACGACGCGACTTTTGCCGGCGCAATGGACCGTGCCGGGGTCGACATCATCCTGGTCGGTGACTCGCTGGGTATGGTTGTACAAGGGAAATCCTCCACCGTGGGTGTGCGGGTTGAAGATGTCGCGTATCACACGGCCTGCGTGGCGCAGGGGTTGGAGCGAACCTTTTTGCTGGCGGATATGCCCTTCGGCAGTTATCACAACGAATCCACCGCGATGGAAAACGCCGTTGAATTGATGGCTGCCGGCGGCGCCATGGTCAAGTTGGAAGGCGCCGGGCCGATGATCGGGGTTGTGGACTACCTGACCCAGCGTGGTGTGCCTGTTTGCGCCCACCTGGGATTGACACCGCAAAGTGTTAACCAGTTGGGTGGTTACAAAGTTCAGGCCCGTGAGGAAGAAGAAGCAATGCAGTTGCTGGACGATGCCCGGGCCATGCAGCAGGCAGGCGCCCAGATG
>CAYUBS010000020.1:0-30529 GCA_964443145.1 uncultured Wenzhouxiangellaceae bacterium
CCCTGCAGAAGATTCCTCAGAAATAGTCTTTGTCCAAAGCACATACACCGGGAATTCGTTTTCCCGGTGTATGCTTGTGGAATGAAAACCATGAGCCGGCGTGGCTAAGGAGTAACTGTGCATTCCATCAAATTTCGGAATTCAATGACGGCACTGATCGTAGCAGTGTTCTTCCTGACGTCTGCTGCGGGCGCTATGGCCGATCGCGAACGTGACCAGAAACAGGCTCAGCTGGATGCGGCCTGTGAACAGGCGAGGGAAAAAATACTGGGCCCACAACGGGCGGGGCTGATCGAAACCTGTGTAGCCAACAAGGAGCAGCCGAATCGCAACGCCTGTGAAGTGTTTTATGCAGATTATGGTGCTCAATCGGGCCGGCGTGCTCCTTTATACTACGACCTTCCTGAATGCGTCGAAGCGTTCGAGTACCAGAACAGCCAGCGTCAACGCTGACTGCCTGCCAGAAGAGGGTAATGCCATGAAGCTGGAAAACATCAAAAACCTGATCGACTCAAATGGCATTGAGAGTATTGACCTCAAGTATGCCGACCTGGTTGGAAACTGGTACCACATCTCTTTCCCACCCAGGCGCCTGGAACACGTGATGAAGAACGGAATACCGTTCGACGGTTCGAGTATCCCGGGGATGAAGTCGGTCGAGGCGGGCGATATGGTGCTGTTTCCGGATCTCACCACGGCGATCATCGACCCCTTTGCCGCAACGCCGACTCTGCGGATGCTCAGCTATATTTGTGATGCCGACACCCGTCTGGGTGTTAACAAGGACCCGCGAACCGTGGCGCGGCGGGCCAACACCTACATGATTGAAAGCGGTGTGGCGGATGTCTCATTGTGGGTGCCGGAATTCGAGTTTTACCTGTTCAATGAAGCCGTGATAAACAACGGAAAATACAGCGCCGGATATCGTTTTACCTCGGACGAAAATAAAGAAGACCTGCCGGGCGGCTATCTCGATTCGGACGGTACTGCGGTGGCGCACCGCAAGGGCTATCACATCGACACGCCGTTTGATAAACATGCACAGGTGCGTGAGGAAATGGTGCGCCTGATCGAACAGGCCGGCTGCCCAATCCGATACCATCACCACGAAGTGGGTTTGTCGGGTCAGCAGGAAATCGAGACCGAGTTGCTGCCATTTGAAGTCATCACCGACAAGATGATGTACGTGAAAGACATCGTCCACAATTGCGCGCTAAAAAATGGACTGACCGCCACCTTTATGCCCAAGCCCTTGTATGACGAACCGGGCAATGGCATGCATTTTCACATCCAGTTACGCAAAGCGGGTCGCAATGTTTTTTACCACCAGGGTGGTTATGCCGACCTGTCAGAAACGGCCCTGTGTTTTATCGGTGGCATCCTTGCGCATGGACGCTCGCTGACCGCCTTCACTAACCCCAGTACCAACTCGTTCAAGCGCCTGCTGCCCGGGTTTGAGGCGCCGGTGAAGTTGTTTTTCGGTCTGGCCAACCGTAGCGCTGCTATCCGTATTCCCAAGTACGCAACCAGCGAGGAAGCCAAGCGCATCGAGTTCCGTACCGGTGACGGTACCTGTAATTACTACCTGGCGATGAGTGCGTTGCTGATGGCAGGTCTGGATGGCGTACGCAATCGTATCTTGCCTGACGAGGAAAACGGTTTTGGACCCTACGATGACAACGTGTTTGCGTGGCCAGAGGAGCGCCAGGCGCAGCTGACCTCCATTCCGTCCACCCTGGAAGAAGCGCTGCAGGCACTTCGCGATGACCATGATTACCTGGTCAAAGGAGGGGTTTTCAACCGTGAACTGATCGATAGCTGGATCGAGGAGAAGATGAAAGAGGTCGTCGCGGTACGCAACCGTCCACACCCGTTCGAGATGAACCTGTATTACAACCTGTGAGCCTGCAGCAGGGCCAGCAGATAATCGACGGTGGCCCGGTGAGTGCGGAAGTTGAGCACCGCCAGTCGCAGTGTGAATTTGCCGTCGATCCGGGTGGAGGTGATAAACACTTTGCCGTCTTTGTGCACCGCATCCAGCAGTTGCTTGTTACAGGCGTCGTCCTCGCCGTTGGCGGGGCGATAGCGAAAGGTCACGATCGACAAATCGGGGTAAGGGCCCGTTTCAAACCTTTCCAGTTTTCCAAGTTCCTGGTGAAAGTAGCGTGCCAGCCAGATTTTTTCTGCCAGTGCGGCACGAAACGGTTTCAGGCCAAACAGTTTCAGCGGAAACCACATCCTGGGTCCGCGGAATGGCCGGGTTAGCTCCAGCGAATAGTCGGCCGGCGAGTACTCGGCTGGCTCGTCATATCCGTCCTGCCTGGCGGGCTGCTTGGCGTCTTGCATGTAGTCGGCGTAATAAGCGTTCGAGCGGGCCAGTAATTGGCCGTCCCTGACCAGTACCGCTCCCGTACCGTAGGGCAGGCCCAGTCCTTTATGCGGGTCCATGACGATGGAATCGGCCAATTCGATACCATCCAGTTGCTCGCGGCCTTCCTCGCAAAGCATGAAGAACCCGCCGTAAGCAGCATCCAGATGCAACCACAGCTGATTTTCGCGGGCGACTGCGGCCACTTGCCTGATGGGGTCGACAGCCCCGGTATGGGTTGTGCCGGCGGATGCGACCACCAGCCAGGGATGCAAGCCCCGGGCCTTATCCGCAGCAATCATCTGTTGCAATGCAGCGACGTCCATCCTGAAATGATCGTCCATTGGTACCGTTCGCTTCTGGATGTCCTTCAGGCCGGCCACATGCAGTGACTTGCCAACACAGTGATGTGCCTGTGCCGTCATATAGACACAGAAATCGGGTATTTGCTGATGGTCGATGCCACAGGCATCCCGCGCCGTCACCAGTGCTGATAGCGTGGCCGTACTGCCACCCGAAGTCAGGTCACCAGCAGCGGATTCCGGGTAACCGATCAGCTGGCTCATCCAGCTGATCAACGAGTGTTCCATGCGGGCCGCCCCCGGTCCCGCGAAAGCCACTCCGGAGTATCGGTTGCTGATATCAGCCAGGTAATCCCCTATAGCTGATGGGTACAGGCCGCCACCCGGTATATAGCCCATTTGCCCACCGGATGCGGGCAGAATGCCGGTGGTATCGACCTCCTGCTGAAAAAAATCCAGCAATTGCGACATCGCGGCAGGTTCCTCGCTGACAGGCCATTCACTGAAGCCATTCTGACCTTTGTCACGGACAAAGGTGTCCAAATCGGGAAGACGCTGCAGGAACGACTCTGAATAGTCACCGGCCTGCTGGAACAGGTCCTTCCTGAAAGCCGGGTCTGGATCCAGTTGGCGAGACAATTGCTCCAGCTCTGCGAGTTTTTCAAGCATAAATACAAGTTCATTCGGTCAATTTCCGCTACAATATCACGCATTCCTCAGGGGTGGCCGATTGGCCTGAGATCTGTTTACAGGAACCCTTTGAACCTGATCCGGTTAATGCCGGCGTAGGAATAGGACCATCCTGAATATTCCCCGCTAACGGCCCGACTGGATCTCGACACTGATTGAGATCCTGATGATGAATACAAGTAAATATTTTGGCGCCACGATCGCCCTGTTGTTACCGCTTTCCGCGGCGGCAGAGGCCGAATCTGAAGACGCAGAATTCAGCTATCCCCCCGGCCCGCTTGAGGAAGTGGTGGTATCGGAGTTCCGACAGTCAACCACCCTGGAGCTGGACTCCAGCATCACGGTGCTGAATCGTGAAACCATCGAATCGGCAAGCCTTCAGAATTTCGAGGAGCTGATCTCGCTGGTGCCCAATATGAGTTTTTCCGGGGATGGTTCCCGCGCGCGATATTTCCAGATGCGCGGCATCGGCGAGCTGGAGCAGTACGAGGGCGCGCCCAATCCATCGGTTGGTTTTATCGTGGATGACATCGATCTGTCCGGTGTAGGCGGCATCAGCAGCATGTTTGATATCGAGCAGGTAGAGGTTCTGCGCGGACCGCAGGCGACCCGCTTTGGCGCTAGTGCGCTGGCCGGCATGATATACGTGCAATCGACCGACCCTTCACAGGAATTCGGGTTGAACGCTGAAGCACTGGTTGGCAACGATGACACCTTCGGAGCCGGCTTCGCCGTTGGTGGCCGTATGACCGACGAACTCAGCGGGCGCTTCTCCTATCACCACTACCAGGGCAACGGGTTCTACGACAACGTTTCGCTGGGTATCGATGACAGCAACGAACGGGACGAGGGAACCGTGCGTGGAAAACTGCTCTGGGACATCGGCAGCGACTGGGAAGCAAAGCTCAGCCTGCTGTATGCAAACTATGACAATGGCTATGACGCCTGGTCGCCGGAAAACGGCAGGACCACCTTCAGCAACAACCCGGGGCGTGACGAGCAACTGACACACGGCGGCTCTTTGAAGCTAACCGGTCCGCTGACCCCGTCGGTGGATTTTGCAAGCATTACGGGTTATGCCAAATCAGATGTTCTGTTCTCCTTTGATGGCGAGTGGGGCGATGAGGCGTATTGGGCCCCTTACGGTTATGACTACATCTACTCGGACGATCGCGGCCGCAAGTCGCTTACCCAGGAGTTCCGGCTTCTGTCCTCTCCACAGGGGCGTTTGTTCAATGACCGTAGTGACTGGGTGCTGGGTGTCTATGCGCAAAAGCTGAAGGAATCGGACGATATCCTGTCCGCTGGTTTGTACGACGACAGCGCCGATGAGCCTTTCAGTTATTGCCCCCCGTGCCTTGATCGAACCGGTTTGCAAAGCGATTACAAATCGAGAAATTACTCGATATTCGGCCGCCTGGACAGCGACCTGACCGACCGGGTGAGCCTGAATCTCGGTCTGCGCTACGAGCGTTGGAAGGCTGATTACGCCGATGCATTCACAGATTATATTTACGCTGATCCAACGCAGCCGGTTGAACACGATTTTCACCCCAGGGAAAACCTCTGGGGTGGCGACATCAGCCTCGACTATCAACTGAACGGGCAGGCCCGTTTGTATGGCCTGGTTTCGCGCGGCTACAAAGCCGGAGGATTCAACCCCAGTTTGTCGCGGGCACTGGGGCCCGATGCAGGGATGGGTGAACAGGCGATCGTCTACGATCCGGAAAAACTGATGAACTACGAGGCCGGCATCAAGGGATTGTGGCTGGACGGAAAACTGAATGCTGAATTTGCTGTGTTTTACATGCACCGCAGGGACATGCAGTTGCGCAGTTCCGCCCAGTTCACCGACAACCCGAATGACTTTGTTTTTATCACCAGTAACGCGAAAGGACATTCCTACGGTCTGGAGGCCAGCTCGACCTGGCAGATCAGTGATCATTGGCGCCTGCACGGTAGCCTGGGGTTGTTGGAGTCTGAGGTCGACGAGTACGGCCTGGATCGCGAGGCCGATATCGAAGGTGAGCTGATCGGTCGGGAGTTTGCACACGCCCCGAATTACACGCTGAACCTTGGCGCCAGCTACGCCACCGCCAAAGGCTGGGTGGCGCGCCTGGATTTCAACTCGGTGGGTTCGTACTATTTCGATTACAGCAATGACGAGAAATCAGGTTCCTACCAGACGGTCAATCTGAAATTCGGCAAGCAGTGGTCGCAGTGGGCCGTTTATGGCTGGGTACGAAACTTGTTTGACGAAGATTTTTACACTCGGGGCTTTTCATTCGGGTTGGCACCACCCACGTTTGAAAGGAGTCGTTTTACCAAGCTGGGTGATCCCCGGCATTATGGGGTTACCCTTAGCTACAGTTACTGAACCGGGAGAAGAAGCCATGAATATTGTTGCCGAACTCAGCCTCTATCCACTCAAGGATGGACCCGTTCCGGAAATCATCGGATTCATAAAGAACATGCGTCAGCAGCAGGGCATCGAGATAGTCACCAATCAATTGGCCACCCAGTTGCGTGGTGATTTCGAAGCAGTGACCTCGGCCATCAACCACTGCATGCGGCAGGTGATGATCGATTCTTCCAATACCGTGGTGCTGGTGGTGAAGTACCTCAACGTCGACCTTGAAATCGGGCGCGCGCCAAGCCTGACGCCCTGATGGACTGGCCGCTGACCTCGCTGCAGTGGTGGGAAGTGCTGGCCGTGATCCTGGCCATCGTGTACCTGGTGCTGGCGATCCGTCAGAACATCGCATGCTGGCTGGCAGCTGCTCTGAGTACCTTGCTGTACCTGTACATCATGTTCGAGGCGAAGCTGTACATGGAGTCGGCCCTGCAGCTGTTTTACCTGGCAATGGCCGGTTACGGCTGGTGGGAATGGCGCCACGGCGGAAAGGATGGCGATGAGCTACACGTGAGCACCTGGCCGGTCCGCTATCACGTGTTGTCGATCGCAAGTGTGCTGCTGCTGGTTTGGGTGAGCGGTGAGCTGCTGACCCGCTACAGCAGCGCGGCCCTGCCGTTTCTCGATTCGTTGACAACCTGGGGGGCCATCGTCGCCACCTTTATGGTGACCCGGAAGATTCTCGAAAACTGGTTTTACTGGTTCGTGATCGACGCGGTATCGATCTGGCTTTATCTCAGCCGCGAATTGTATTTCACCGCAGGGCTGTTCGCGCTCTACCTGGTGATGATCGTGATCGGCTACCGCAGCTGGCGAGCCAGCATGAAGGAGCAGGGCGGGCTGGCGACATGAACCGCGACGCTGGTCGGGTGGAACAGGCGCTGGCATCAATTCCCGGCTTTTCGCACGCACGGGTGGAGTCCCGGCTTTCCAACGGGCCGACCAATGCCAGTTACTTGCTGGAGAACTCCGGACAGAGTTTCGTGCTGCGTCTGGACAAGCCGGAGGCCAACAAACTGGGACTGGACCGTTGCAATGAAAAACAGGTCTGTGAAGCGGTGGCTGAGGCCGGGTTGGCTTTACCCCCCATCCATTTTGATCCTGCAGCAGGTGTGTACCTGCGCAAATTCATACCCGGGTGCAGCTGGACGACCTCTGACCTTGTTGTCGCCGCCAATCGCGAGCGCCTGGCCAGACTCTTGCGCAGGCTGCACCGCATTGAACCCGTTGGTAAAGACTTCGATCCGCTGGCTGCCGCGCGGCGTTATGCAGCGCACTCGGGAGATGATCGGGCCCGCAGCATTCTGCTTGAAGCTGAGTCACTGGCCGCTGAACCTGCGCTTGAGCCGGTTGCGCGGGTTCTTTGCCATAACGACCTGGTCTGTGGAAATATCCTGGAAGGGCAGCAATTGATGCTGATTGACTGGGAGTATGCCGCCATTGGCGATCCATTTTTTGACCTGGCCGTTGTAGTACGCCACCACGGGTTAGATGAATCAGCCGCGATGGATTTCCTGGCAGCGTACCTGGGACGTGAAGTGGGGCAGCGCGATGCTCAGCGTCTGGCACAGCAATGTGCGTTCTACCACTGCCTGCTGCAGTTATGGAATCTCAGGGTTGCTTGACGCTCAGGCGGCTGCTGAAAGCATGTGCGATGGTGGATTGATCGGTGAACTCCAGCTCACCACCCAGCGGCACACCGTGTGCGATTCGGCTGACCGGGACTGAATGGTTTTGCGCCATCCGCTGCAGGTAGAATGCGGTCGCTTCGCCTTCCACAGTCGGGTTGGTTGCGATGATCATTTCGCCGGGTGGTGTGTTACGTAACTGTTCTCCCAGCTGTTCCATGCCAAGATCGGCAGGTCCGATCCCATCCAGCGGGGAGAGGTGGCCCATCAGCACGAAATAACGACCCCGGTAGCCAGTGGCCTGCTCGATGGCAATGACATCGCTGGGGGATTCGACGATACACAACAAGCCCGTGTCGCGCTGGTCATTGGCGCAGATTTTACAGACCTCTTCCTCGGTCAGGTTCCTGCAAATGGAACAGCGTCCGATCCGTTCCATCGACTCGTCCAGTATTGTCGACAGATGCTTACCGCCTTCTCGGTCCCGTTCAAGCAAATGCAGCGCCATACGCTGCGCCGACTTGGGGCCGACGCCGGGCAGGCAGCGCAAAGCTTCAATGAACTGGTCGAGCAGCGGTTCGGAACTCATGATGGCTTAATCAGAAAGGCAGTTTCATACCGGGTGGCAATGGAATGCCAGCCGTCATGTCGGACATGCGATCCTGCGTGGTATTAGCAATTTTGTTGACTGCATCATTGATGGCGGCCGTGACGATGTCTTCCAGCATTTCCTGGTCATCGAGCAGGGAAGGGTCGATCTCCACCCGGCGTACCGCGTGTTTGCCGGTCATAGTGACCTTGGCCATTCCACCACCGGCTTCACCGGTCACTTCCAGATTCGCCAGTTCTTCCTGGGCTTTTTGCATTTCCTGCTGCATTTTCTGGGCCTGTTGCATCAGGCCTGCGATATTACCTTTCATGTCTCGTGTTCATCCTGGGTCGGGTTAAAGGGTTACTGCAGTGGTTGTATTGAGTCTTCGACCAGTTTCGCGCCCATTTGTTCTTTCAATGACTTAATGGTCGGGTCATCGTTAATGGCTTTTTCGGCTTCGCTCATGCTGTCGTGAACCTTTTGTTGCTCAATCGCCGCAGCCGTATGAAGGGCCGGGTTTTTCTCATCAACCAGCCGAACGTTCACCGTGTGTCCTACCTGCTCACTGATCGCCTGGCTGAGCCGGCTGATGCAGGTGTCTGAGCCGAGGAACCGCAATGAAGAATCGATCGCGAAATCCCATTGATCGTCCGAGCGGGATTTTAGCTGCACGTTACGGGCCAGCTCACGCGCTTGCCCGGACAGGTTCAGGCTGTTTGCCAGCGCCAGCCAGTCGGAGCCGCCAGTTGGAGCCGCTTCCGGAGTGGTAGGCGCAGCCTCGGGCGCAGTTGGCGCAGCCTCAGGAGCAGCCGGCTGGGCCTGCTGCGGTTCCGGCGTGGCGGGGGGCCTGGCAACGCTTACTGGTGGAGCTGGGGGCCTGGGCGCAGCGGAAGCGGGCTGCGATGCGGCCTTTGGTGCCGGGCTCGAAGTGTTGCCGGCATCTGCCGTGGCTGGCCGGAAGGCGAGCATTCGCAAAAGGGTCATTTCAAGCCCGGTGCGCGGGTCCGGGGCCAGCCCGAGTTCCGCGCGGCCTTTGATCGCAATCTGGTAAAACAGCTGTGCGTCCTCGGCCGTTAGCTGCTCTGCCAGTGTTTCTATGGCGTCCCAGTCACTGCGCTCGGGGTCGCGATAGCCGGGCACGCATTGCACCAGCGTAACGCGGTGCAGGACTTCGGCCAGGTTGAGCAGGACGGTTTCAAGGTCGCGGGACTGGGAAACCAGTTCTTCGACAATACCCAGCAGGCTGGGGGCATCCGCCGAAGCCAACGCCTGGATCATCGAAGAGACGTGCTCGTGATCAACCAAACCGAGCATTTTTTCAAGGTCGCTCATGACCAGCTTGCCGCCGCCAAAAGCGATGGCCTGGTCGAGCAGGCTGAGTCCGTCACGCATACTTCCATCGGCAGCACGCGAGAGAACGGTCAGGGCTTCGGCCTCAGCTTCTATGTTTTCAGTCGCTACCAGAGTCTTGAGGTAGGCGCCTATCTGGTCGGGCAACAGGCGCCGCAGATTGAATCTGAGACAGCGCGACAGAATAGTCACCGGTATTTTTTGCGGGTCGGTAGTTGCCAGTACAAATTTCACATGCGGCGGTGGTTCTTCCAGCGTCTTCAACAAGGCGTTGAAGCTACTGGTGGACAGCATGTGCACCTCATCGATGATGTACACCTTGTAACGACCGCGGGTAGGGGTGTACTGGACTGAGTCCAATAATTCACGGGTATCGTCAACGCCGGTACGTGAGGCGGCATCGATTTCAATCATATCGATGAAACGGCCTTCGTCCAGGTCCGTGCAGCTGCTGCATTCACCGCAGGGTGTTGAACTGACGCCGGTTTCGCAATTCAGGCACTTTGCCAGAATACGTGCAATGGTCGTTTTGCCGACACCACGGGTGCCGGTGAAAAGGAAGGCATGGTGCAGGCGATCCTGATCCAGCCCATTGATCAGGGCCTGGGTGACATGTTCCTGCCCAACCAGTTCCCGGAATGTTTTCGGGCGCCATTTGCGCGCCAGCACCTGGTAGCTCATCAATTGTGTCTCGTTTCCCTGCTCCCGCAACTTTGTTGCGGAAGGCGGCTGCACGCGCCACGGCATTCCGCAAGCGCTTCTTCGCCTTCGGCGAAACCGCACTTGCTGCATTGCCTGCGCTCAACGGCACTGGTTAATAGAGCAACACAATTCCGGTTGGTGAAGCAGATGTAGATTGGGGAGATGGAAATCATTGGGCTCACACTATAACAAACTGGGAGCGGAAGATGGTGGCGACCCCCGCCCGCCACACCCCGGCGCCCGAATCCATTGTTGCCGCTGCTCCCTTCCGGGCCTGACGGGGTTCACAACTTATCGTCGCGGGGGGACCAGCGAGGGCCACCCTTGTAGTCCCCAACTAAGTGGGGAATGGCATTGTGCCGGAACGGTGATATCTGTTCAAGGCTCATTTTTCCTACACGGCCCCGGGCAGATTTTGGCTGTGGCCGGGTGGGCTGTTTCACTAAGCTTAATCATGCTCTTTCACGAAAACCAGCGCAATCAAATTTGCGCTTCCTAAACTCCAATACAGAGGAACCATGAAATGAAAATTTTACTTATTTTACTTGCGGCGGGAATGCTTTCTCTCTCTGCCTGGGCGGCGACCCCCGTCAATGTGAATACAGCCTCTGCCGAGCAGATTTCAGAAAGTCTCAAGGGCATAGGTCTAAGTAAAGCTGAACTGATTGTTGCCTACCGCGAAGCAAACGGTAGTTTTGGGCACGTCGATGAGTTGGTCAAGGTCAAGGGTGTCGGCATCAAAACGGTCGACAGCAATCGCGGCATGATTCTGCTTCAGGATGAAAACGCATCCACGAAAAACTGACAATTTTATCCCTGCCTTTGTCCGGGCAGATTGTCTGCCCGGATCATTTTCAGATGGTCTCTCATGTTTTGAGAACGTCGCGTAGTTCAATAGGCTCACAGAAGAAATTCAGAACAGACCAGGAGAGAATGATGAAAGCAAACCAGGACTTGATTGGCAAGACCATCACCGGCGTGGTTGCCGTTACGCAACCGGATGATGGCATGCGTGAAATATGGATGTTGCAGTTTTCGGACGGCTCACACGTGGAATTCGTTTCTCCGGTGGCCCGGCGCCGTTTGAGACGTGTTTCAGGCAGGCGAAAAGCGGTTATTTCCAGGCCAGCCAATGATCTTCAGATGGCTTTGAACGTCGCCTGAAAACTTATCCACAAAACCTGTGGATAACCCTGTGAAGAAACGTTCAGGGTGAAAGATGACGTACGAATTGTTAGAGATTGGTTAAAAAGTAACCACTTTGAATACGCATATATAAAACAATGACTTACGAGCCTGTTCATCTGCGACTCGGATAATTTTGGTTGAAATTTTGGTGTCACACTGACAATCAGGCACTTGTGTATAAATAATTCGAAATGAATCGAGGAAGTCGCCGTAACTCGTTGAAAAAATATTTTTTTGGCAAATTAAATCATGCCTGTTTACACACCAATAGGCGCTGTGGATAAAAGCGACTCAATTACAGCACTGATATACCGGATTCAATGACCCACGAGTCAAGCTGATCAAGAATTCGCAGTGCCTGTGGCTCATCTTTTCTCTGTTCACGAAGCTCACGTGTGGCCACCTTGAAATCACGCAGCGTAAAGTATGCCGGGTCCTGTGTATCAACCAGCCTGGCCTTCCGGTCCCTGTCCCAGAGTCGTGCCTCTTCCATGCTCAGAGTGTCCGGGTAATTGCGGGCCCGGAAGCGGAACAGCATCAATTGCAGACGCTTGTCCTGGAACGACCATAAGTGACTGCCAAGTTGAGCCGCAGGCACCACCAGTACCTTGTTCATCAGATGGCGGTCCGCCGATGAGAAGAACCCTCCGCTGTAAAGCATCCGGTCCGGATCAGAACTGTCTTCGTAGGTGTTCCCCGGATTGGAAAACACATCGATAACTTTGTTACGTATGGTATCCAGTGAGGCCAGTATGAGTTGAGCATGTTGTTTGCACTGCTCAACGTCCATCCCAATGCGGTCTGTATCAACCCCCTGTAGTGTGCCAAGTGGAGCGAGCATGGGGACGTGATTGCCATGGATGGTTTTCAACGGTAGACGCTGAATATCTTCCGGCATGTCCTCTGCGGGGGTGAAAACAAGGTCGTGAATAACCTCGGCGGATTCTGTGATCAGTGGCGTCGGGTCAGCCGACAGGTCGAATGCAACCACCGACTTTGGCCGGTCCGGAACAACGGCAATCGGCAGCACCATGGCCGTGCATCCGCGAGTGGCCGGAATTCGGGACGAGGTATGAAGCAGGGGGGAGGGCTGGACTGTATCCAGCAATTTCGATACGTGTTGGTAGTCGCGCATCTGCAACGCCCATTGAAATAGCTTGGGCTGTTCAATCTTGATTCGACGTGCCAGGCCGATGGTTGCCCGTACATCGGAGAGTGCATCGTGAGCACCTTCGTGGGCTATGTGATTGGCTGTGGTGAGGTCTCCCAGCCTGAAGCTGGGCTTACCCGGTTCGTGCATAGGCCATTCAATCCCGTCCGGGCGAAGTGCATAACAGACCCGCGCGAGATCGATCAGGTCCCAGCGTGAATTACCGTTTCTATACTCCCGTTCATACGGGTCACGCAGGTTTCGGTACAGCAGGTTTCGAGTAATAACGTCATCGAAACGAATGCTGTTGTAGCCGGCAGTACAAGTGCCGTGCCGGGACATTTCATCCAGCACTTTCTGTGCGAATTCGGTTTCGTTCAGGCCCCTGGATTTTGCTTCCTGCGGTGTTATTCCGGTAATCAGACTGGCCATGGGGTGCGGCAGCACATCGTTGGAAGGTGAGCAGTACCACATCACCGGTTCACCCACGGGGTTCAACTCAGTGTCGGTTCGCAACGCGGCGAACTGTGCCGGCCGGTCCGCCATCGGGTTTGCGCCGAAAGTTTCGTAGTCGTGCCACAGGAATGAATCAATGGGCTTCACGCTGTTTCCCCTATTTTGTTTGCCAGGCTGATGTGATGGTCGTGGTCGGCTTCGAGCACCAGGTTCGCCCACCCGGTGCAACTATCCTGCATGTGGTTGACGATTCTTTCAAAGCTGCCAAGAAATTTTTCGACCTCAGACCGGCTCTCCAGATTTCTGTTGTCCAGTTCCCGTTCCTGTTGCCAGCGCCAGTCGATGACACAGTTCCAGTCGGGTACGCGAATGTACCATAACTGGTCGAGCCGGCAATCGAGAGCGGTATGGAGTTGCCGCCAATGCTGCAGAACCTGGCGGCGCCAGTTACCGTCGGCATCATGGAAACGCTCCAATTCATTGACCGGCTCCACGAGTGCTGCCTCATTTTGCGGCGGTACACCGATGCACCATCCTTCCAACACCACAAGTTGTGGTTGCGTTTCCAGTGGGCACCAGCGTTCTGACGCTGCCCGGTCATCGATTGATTTGTCGAACACTGGTAGTGACAGGCCGTCGGATTGACCGCTCTTGATTTGGTCAAGGTCGGAAAGCAGGCGGTTTATATCATGGCTGCCGGGAACGCCGCGTTGCCGGAACAGGGGGTGGATGGTTGAGGCCATTTGTTGCCGTTGCGAACGACCCAGGTAGTAATCGTCAAGGCTTAACAAGCAGGCCGCTGTGCCGCTTCGGTTGGCGTGAGCAACCAGTGCCCCGGCGAGGGTCGATTTCCCGCTGCCGGGCGGGCCTGAAAGCCCCAACACGCTTATACGGTCTGTATTGATGCGTTCAAGTAACCCGCGGAACAGGGGCTCCAGGGCAGGGGGTGCTGAATTATGCTCTTGGACTGGGGCACCGGACATGCCAACATATTAACTAATTTTCAGCCGGTACAAACAGATCGGCACAGAGCAGGAACGTAATCAACGATGACCCGACAAACTGAAGCCTTTGATGAACTGCTTCGGCTGATGCAGCTGGAGCAATTAGAAGACAACCTGTTCCGGGGGGTCAGCCGGGACATCGGAACCGAACGCGTATTCGGTGGCCAGGTTCTGGCCCAGGCGCTGCAGGCGGCGAGCCATACCGTAGAAGGACGCCAGGCCAATTCACTGCATGCCTATTTCCTGCGTGCCGGTGACTATAAAGCACCCATTGTCTACGACGTGGATCGCAGTCGTGACGGCCGCAGCTTCAGCTCACGCCGGGTGGTGGCGATCCAGCATGGACGCCCCATCTTCACGCTGGCGGCTTCATTCCAGGTGGAGGAATCGGGGCTGGAGCACCAATTTGAGATGCCCCGGGTACCGCCACCGGAAGAGTTGGAACCGCTCGCCCTGTTGCCGCGCGAGGAATTCGACCACATGCCCAAGAGTATGCAGCGCTGGCTGGACCGTTTCGGTCCCTTCGAATTTCGCGCTGTCAGGGGCTCAGACCCCGATGATTGTGAGCCCCAGCCGCCTTACAAGGAGCTCTGGTTCAAGCTCCATGGTCCCCTGGACGACGATCCCAGCCTGCATCGTGCACTGCTGGCGTACGTATCCGATTTCCACCTGGTTGGAACGGCAACGCTGCCCCATGGCATTTCCTGGGTACACGGCAATCTGATCATTGCCAGCCTTGATCATGCGATGTGGTTCCACCGCGAATTCCGGCTGGATGACTGGTTGCTGTATACCTGTGACAGCCCCAGCTCCAGTGGCGGGCGTGGACTCGCGCGGGGCATGATCTATGACCAGCAGGGCCGCCTGGTGGCGAGTACCGCACAGGAAGGCGTTCTCCGCCTTCGCAAGGAAAAAAAGTAACAGCAGCAGAAACGGCGGAGGCCGCCGGTGGGTCTAGTTTTTCAGCTTGCTGATTATCCACAACAAGATGACGGCACCAATGGTTGCGGTAATGACAGAACCGATGATACCCGCGCCCAGGCCGGCACCAAACAGTCCGAATAACCAGCCACCGAGTACGCCACCGATTATGCCGATGACGATGTTCATCAGAATGCCCAGACCCTTACCTTTCATGATCATGCCGGCCAGCCAGCCGGCAATACCGCCTACGATCAACGACGCGATTAATCCGCCCATTTTTTCTCTCCAATGTGAAAAGGATGCCTGAGTCAGTTTAGAATAAGCGGGGCGAAAGATAAACTCGTCGAAAACTCAGGAGAAGTGTGGGTGCAAGGGAAAGCCATTAAAACGTTGAGAGCAGGCATCGTAGCAGCCACGCTGCTGGCATTTCTGATCCCGGCCGGCAGTCAGGCCCAGGTCTACAAATGGGTGGATGAAGAGGGCATCGTCACCTTTTCCAATATAGCTCCGCCGGAAGATCAGGACTTCCAGACCTTGCGGTTCCCCTGCTATGCAGCAGATCCCAAGTGCCGTTCGGTCCGGTGGGAAAAGGTCCCCCTGAACACGCGGTCGTTCCGGCCTGAGATTCGTTCTGCAGCACAGTTCAACGAAGTTGATGAATCCCTGATCCGGGCCATCATCCATGCCGAGTCGGCTTACCAGGTAGACGCGCAGTCACCCAAGGGCGCGCAGGGCTTGATGCAGTTGATGCCCGCAACCCAGCTTGAGTTGAACGTCACCAACCCTTATAACGCCGAGGACAACATCAACGGAGGAGCCCTCTACCTGGCGATGTTGCTGGCACAATTTGACGGCGAAATCGAGTTGGCTGCCGCGGCCTACAATGCGGGGCCTACAGCGGTAACACGGCACGGGGGAGTTCCGCCGTATGATGAGACTCAGGAGTATGTAAGGCGGGTGAAGATTCTTTACCGCCGATACGAGCAGGCGCTGTAGACACGGTGTCGCCGCCGGAGTGGGTTGTCGAGTATTGGCTTCGCCGGCTCAATGGTCCCTGCGGGACTTCCTTCGCAAGACAGAAGTTCTGACGGGCCGGCCATACAGCACGCGCTACGGCTTCGCCTGCGCTTCCCTGTGCTGGATGGCCTAGATCGGGCATCCCGCCCGATCTTCCCTAAACTTCTGCCTCACTCAGCATTTCGAGGCAAATCCAACACCCGACAACCCACCCCGGCTACCACGCCATGTCTACAGCTCGTGTGTGACAAAAACACAGCCCCTTCACTTTGATCTTAACCACCGTAGCTACGTCACCGGGTGTGTGACGGTGGGGGGGTATGGCGGGCGGGGGGTTGTCCACACACCGAGGGAGCTGCGGTGGATAGGAGGGTTCGGGATGGGTGAGGGGGTATTGGGATCGCATCGAAATGCCGAGTAAGTTGAAGGCCCAGGGAAATCGGGCGGGATGCCCGATTTAGCTCATCCAGTACATGGACGTGCTGTATGAGCGCCCCGTCAGGGCATTCAGCTTGCGAGGGGAGTCCCGCAGGGACCTTTGAGCCCGCGAGTCCGATGCTTCCGCACCCATCCCGGGCCCTCCTATCCATCACAGCGGCAGCGCTAATAGACCAGGCGGGCGTCGCTCACCATTTCGAGTTCGCTGAGTGCGGCGACCAGTTCCTCGCAGGCTTTGATGTTCCATTCTTCGCCGAGTTCGAGGCGGGCGCGGGCGCGGGCGTTGCTGTAGTTCAGCCAGACCTGGCCGGAGCCGCTCTGGTAGGGGACGAAGGTGGATTGCAGGGAGGCGCAGATGTCGTCGCCGGGGCCGCGCAGGGATATTTGCACGCCCCTGGCGAAACGGGTTTTGGCATCTGACAGCGTCATGATTTTCTGGGCTGACATGCGGAAGCCGCCGGAGAAATCATCGGTTGCAACGCGGCCTTCCACGACGATGATTTCGTCTTTGTTCAGAAGCTCGGCATACAGCGTCCAGGTGTCATCAAACAGTGCGGCCTCGATGCGCCCGGTGTGATCTTCCAGTGAGACGAAGCCTCCGCGGTTGCCCCGCCGGCGGACGCCGCGGACCAGGCCGGCCAGCATCATTGGCGTGCCGGCTCGTTTGCCCTTGGCGTTTTCCGGGATACGGCTGGCGACTGCACCCAGCGTGCAGGTGGCGAAGTGTGCGATGTCGTTAGCCTGCAGTTCGACCGGGTGCCCGGTGAGGTATAAGCCGAGCGTGTCCCGTTCCGCTTGCAGGCCCTGCAAGCGGGTCCACGGCCGGACATCCCGGTGTTCGGTAATGTGCGGTGCATCGGACTGGCTGAAGCTCCCGAACATATCTACCTGGCCGGATTCCAGGTCGCGCTGGTACTGTTCCGCTGCGTGCACGGCTTCGGGTAATTCGTTGATCATCCGGGCACGGTTACGGTCCGGATCCAATCCGTCCATCGCGCCGGACCGGACCAACACGTCCATGGCACGTTTGTTGACCTTCTGGTGATCAATCCGGTTGCAGAAATCCGATAAATCACTGAACGGCCCGTTGGTTTCGCGCTCATTATCGATGATGTCTATAGCCGCATGGCCAACACCCTTAAGCGCGCCCAGGCCGTACTGGATGGTGCTGTCGTCCACTGCGGAGAAAGCGTGCTTCGAGAGGTTGATGTCCGGTGGGCGAACGTCCAGGCTGAGGTCGCGGCATTCGTGGATGAATTCGTCGACCTTGTCTGTGGTGTCCATGTCAGAGGACAGCACAGCGGCCATGAAGGCAGCCTTATAGTGGGATTTGAGCCAGGCAGTCTGATAGGCAATCAGCGCGTAGGCGGCCGAGTGGGACTTGTTAAAACCGTATCCCGCGAAGGTCTCCATCTGGTCGAAGATCAGGTTGGCGACGTCTTCGTCTACCCCGCGCTCCATTGAGCCCTCGATGAAAATGATGCGCTGCTTGGCCATCTCGGCCGGTTTTTTCTTGCCCATGGCACGACGCAGAATATCGGCTGCGCCAAGCGTGTAGCCGGCCAGTTCCTGTGCGATCTGCATGACCTGCTCCTGGTACAGGATCACGCCATAAGTCGGCTTCAGAATATGTTCCAGGGCCGGGTGCGGGTAACGAACTGCGGTGCGCCCGTGTTTGCAGTCGATGTAGGTATCGACCATGCCGGACTCCAGCGGGCCCGGACGGAACAGCGCCACCAGCGCGACGATCTCGGCAAAGCTGTCCGGCACCAGTTTGCGAATCAGGTCTTTCATGCCGCGGGATTCCAGCTGGAATACCGCGGTTGTCTGGCATGCCTGGAGCAGTTTGAAGGCCACCGGATCATCCATGGGCAACTTTGCCAACTCGATCGGCTGTTCGCCCTTTTCAACCCGCAGTGCATTGATGGTTTTCAGTGCCCAGTCAATGATGGTCAGGGTGCGCAGGCCGAGGAAGTCGAATTTGACCAGGCCGATGGTCTCCACATCGTCCTTGTCGAACTGGGTGACGATACTGCCGCCACCAGCTTCACAAAACAACGGGGCGAAATCAGTAAGCGGGGAGGGCGCTATGACCACGCCGCCAGCGTGCTTGCCCGCGTTTCGTTTGAGGCCCTCGAGCGACATGGCCAGGTCCAGCAATGCCCGGGTGTCCTCCTCCTCGTTGTAACGCTGCTTGAGCTGAGGTTCTTCTTTGAGTGCGTCGGGGAGGGTGATGCCGAGCGTCATCGGAACCAGCTTGGCGATGCTGTCGACAAAACCGTAGCCGTGCCCCAGCACGCGTCCGCAGTCGCGGACCGCGGCCTTGGCAGCCATCGAGCCGTAGGTGATGATCTGGCTGACCTGGTCCCGGCCATAGGTACGGGCGACGTAATCGATCACCTGGTCGCGCTTTTCCATACAGAAGTCGACATCGAAATCGGGCATGGATATACGTTCGGGGTTGAGGAAGCGCTCGAACAGTAGCTCGTGCACCAGCGGGTCCAGATCGGTAATCCCGAGCGCGTAGGCGACCAGTGAACCGGCGCCTGAACCTCGGCCCGGACCCACTGGGATATCGTTTTTCTTGGCCCAGCGGATGAAGTCGGCGACGATCAGGAAGTAGCCGGGAAATCCCATTTCATTGATGACACCGAGTTCGTGGTCCAGCCGCTGTTGATACACCTCCGCCGGGAAATCCTCACTTGGAGGTAATACCTGGAAGCGCCCCTGCAGACCCTCTTCTGACACCTGGCGCAGAAAATCCGCGATGCCCATCCCGTCCGGCGTTGGAAAGTCGGGCAGATAATACGTGCCGAATTCCATTTCCAGGTTACAGCGCATGGCCAGTTGCCAGGCATTCTCCAGCGCTTCGGGCAGGTCTGCGAACAGCTCCTGCATCTCTTCGCTGCTCTTGAGGTATTGTTCCTCGGAATAGCGCTGTTCACGCCGTCTGTCCGACAGCAGGCGGCCGTCTTGAATACACACACGCGCTTCATGGGCACGGAAGTCTGCTTTGTCCAGAAAACGAACGTCGTTACTGGCAATTACCGGCAGGCCAAGCGCAGCGGCAATATCCAGTGCGTGTTTCTCGTACTGCTGCTCCTGGTCTCTGCCGGTACGTTGCAGCTCGATGTAAAAACGATCCGGGAACCGCCGCGCCCAATCAACGGCAAGCTGCCGCGCCCGGTTGGGGTGGCCGGCGAGGATGGCCTGGCCTATATCGCCATCGCGTCCAGCCGACAGTGCAATCAGCCCGCCGGCGAAGTCATCGATCCAATCGGGCCTGACGAACGGCATTCCGTGATGCTGGCCTTCCTGGTAGGCCAGGCTCAGCAATTTGCATAGGTTCAGATAGCCCTGGCGGTCCTGGCACAACAACACCAGTCGGGAAACATGATCGGGGTCCTGCGGTGTGCGGATAAGAACATCGGCGCCGACGATTGGCTTGATGCCTGCCGCTTCGGCCGCCTGGTAGAACTTGACCAGCGCAAAAAGGTTATGCTGGTCAGTGACAGCGACCGCTGGCATTCCCAGTTCGCGGGCTCTGTCGACCAGAGACTTAATTCGCACCGTACCGTCAACCAGAGAATATTCGGTATGTAGGTGCAGGTGAACAAATGGCGAAGACATCCGGCAAGGGTAGGGCGATATTAGCCCCCTGTAAATACCGGAGTGGAGGTATGGGGCAACAATGGCGATTTTGTGTGTGAGTGGTGTGAATGATCTTTCCACCGTGGGGATTAATACCGATGATGACGGTAATGTTGTTCACTTGACTGATGGCAACAGCCCGGTGTTTGGACGTATCCCGTTGAAACACGGTATGGCGGCCTACATGGTTCTGTTTGGACTCGGAGTGAAGCAGAGGATAGTGAGTTTTAAACAGCCACCCAGCCTGATCTTCAACCAGATCGCTGATGCAGAGACGCATCGTGGCTCCCTGCAGCGTTGTGCTGAGCTGTGCGATAGCGTGTCATCCCCTGTGATCAACAAACCCCAGAGCATTCTGCGTACCACCCGGGAACTGGTGTCCGGGCTGCTGCAGGAGATTCCCGGTATCTTGATGCCCAAGACCATGCGCTTTCAGCCGCTTTCACCCCGCGAGGTTTTCGGCTATGCGGAAACGGTGGGCATCAGTTTGCCTTTCATCGCCCGGGTGGCCGATGACCTGACCGGTAAGAGCAGGGTGCTTGTGCGAAGTCCCGACGACCTGGGTTTACTGAATGCCTTGCCCTTTGACGGGCGCGACTTTCTACTGACGGAATTCATCGACTTCAAGGGTGATGATGGTCTGTACCACCGGTATCGACTACTGGTTATCGACGGTGAGCCTGTCCTGCGCGATGCATTGTTCAACCGTGATTGGAAAACCCCGGTGAACAGTCGTGCCTTTATGCTCTCCCGGGAACCGTGGGAAGAACATGCGGAGCGTTGCCGTCGGTTGGAAACAGAAGTTTTGCCCGGGTTGGCGCCCAGGGTCAGAGAAATCAGACGCAGGCTTGATCTCGAGTATTTCGGCATTGACTGCCACGTAAATCCGGATGGTGAGATGCTGGTTTTCGAAGCCAGTGCAAACATGGATATGCTGCTCAATCCACATCCTGAGCTAAATGGCCGAATGGAAATGATTCAGCAGAAAATAGTCGCGTTTATCAACCAGCACTCCGGCGAGGTTGTGAACTAGAACCGGCCTGTGGTATCTTGCGCGCCCCTGCTCGCGATATAATTATCGTTGCAAAGGATTTGGGCGCGTAGCTCAGCGGTAGAGCACTGTGTTGACATCGCAGGGGTCACTGGTTCGATCCCAGTCGTGCCCACCAATTCAAAACCCCGGAAAGCGCTTTCTCAACGCCTTCCGGGGTTTTTTGTTATCCGCATTCGTGCCTGAAGTCGGTTTTTCAGGCGTTTTCGGTCGCCGCTGCCTGGTCGATGTTGTCTTCACTGCGTGCGCCCACCTCGGGCGATTTGGTGAAGATCATGATGACTGCGCCTACCAGACAGGCGACGCCGGCGATCAGGAAGGGAGTCATCCAGATCCCGGGTGATCCGCCGCCTGCGGCTGCATCTTTGAACATTCCGGCCAGTAGCGGCCCGAGGATGCCGGCGAACCCGTAAGCGGTGAAAACCCAGCCATAATTACGCCCGACTTCCTTGTTGCCAAAGTAGTCCGCAGTGATGGCCGGAAACAGTGCGAAGATACCGCCGTAGTTGAAGCCGACAAAAGACGCACCGATGATCAGCCCGGTGGCCAACCCGAAGTTGATGAAGCCGTGATACATCGACAGCATGATCACGCCCTGGAAGGCTGACATGGCGATGATGGCGGCTTTTCTACCGGTACGGTCAGAAATCATGCCCCACAAAATTCGGCCAAGGCCGTTGAAAATGGCGTACCAGGCCATCGCGGTCCCGGTGACGACGATGGCATTCGGAACGCCATGGTATTCCAAAGCATCCAGGCCGAATAGCTGGATGCAGTAAATGACCATGATTCCGGCAATGGCGGATGAGGCGAATACCAGCCAGATGGCATAGAACTGGGGGGTCCTGATCATTTCCGCTGCTGAGTAGCCTTTGCCCTGCATGTGGACAACGCCGATATCATCTCTTTTTCTCCAGCCTTCAGGACGATAGCCCTTGGGCGGATCAACCATGACAAAGCTGCCCAGCAGGACCAGCACGGCGAACACGATTCCGTAAATAACGAAAACGCTTTGCACCGGCGGCAGGCCAAATATGTCCGCGGAGTTGAGCAAACCGCCGAACCAGGAACCGGCCAGTTTTACCCAGATGGTCGCGCCAAAGCCGAAACCGGCGACGGCCAGTCCGGTGATCATGCCCTTCTTGTCAGGGAACCACTTCACGCCCACTGCGATCGGTACCACGTAGGCCAGGCCGATACCTGCACCGGCAATGATGCCGATACAAATGAATTGTGCCCAGAAGGTGCTGCCGAAAAAACCGCCCAACACGAAACCCAGGCCCAGCAACAGGCCGCCGAGTATTGTCATCAGACGCGGCCCGGTCTTCGCCTGCCAGCGTCCGGCCAGCACCATGACCAGGGCAAAGGTGGCAAGGCCTGCAGAGAAAATCCACGCCGTCTGAGTGGCGGTGAACTGATAGATGCCGTCCGGGTCGGTCAGGATTTTGGTGAACACGGACCAGGCATAAAGTGCGCCAAGCGCCAGTTGGATGAGAATCGCGCCAAAGACGACGAGCCACCGGTTCAGTGGTTGTTTGTTTTGCATGATCGTTCAGCCGTTGATGATGAATTCTGAAAGGGCGGAGAAGTTTCCCCCGGATGCGCAAATTATGGGAAAGTTCGGGCCGCCACGAAATGATTGAGGTCATACCAAAATCAATGATTTGGCTTTTATCAGGCGTGTATTCACCGTACAATATGCGGCATGAAAACCCGGACACGAACTATCGTCTGAGGACGAAGAAAAGCAAAGCGGCATCGAAAGGGCGCTTTGCGTCTTTTTTTTTGGGAGAAACAGGGCAATGCCAGCCATTACGCTACCTGACGGAAGCCAGAGACAATTTGATCACGCAGTGACGGTGATGGACGTTGCGTCCGATATCGGCCCGGGCCTTGCCAAGGCCACCCTGGCGGGCGAAGTCGATGGTGTGTTGCGCGATGCCAGCCACCTGATCGAGGACAACGCCGAACTGCGCATCATCACCGGTAGAGACCCAGAAGGGCTGGAAATTATCCGCCATTCCACGGCGCACGTGATGGCGCAGGCGGTGGAACGTCTTTACCCCGAGTCCCAGTGCACCATCGGCCCGGTTATTGAGGACGGATTCTTCTACGACTTCTCCCATCCCCCGGGTTTCACGATGGAAGACCTGGACCGCATCGCGGCGGAGATGCGCCGTATCGTGAAAGATGCGGCTCCGGTAGAGCGGGAAGTCTGGTCACGGGGCCAGGCAATGCAGTATTTTGAGCAAGAGAAAGAAACCTATAAAGCAGAAATAATCCGTGACCTGCCTGAAGACGAAGATATTTCGATCTATCGCCAGGGAGGCTGGATTGATCTGTGCCGCGGTCCTCACGTTCCGGATACGGGTCGCCTGGGTGAGTTCTGTCTGACCAAGCTGGCTGGCGCTTATTGGCGTGGCAACAGCGACAACGAGATGCTACAGCGCATTTACGGCACTGCATGGGCCAACAAGAAAGACCTCAAGGCTTATCTGCATCGCATCGCGGAAGCGGAAAAACGCGACCACCGTCGCGTGGGAAAGCAACTGGACCTGTTTCATTTCCAGGAGGATGCGCCCGGCATGGTGTTCTGGCACGACAAGGGCTGGCGCATTTATACCGAGGTCAAAGGCTATATTCGCGACCAGTTGCGCAAGCACGGCTACCAGGAGATCAACACGCCGGAAGTGGTCGACATCAAGCTGTGGGAAAAGTCCGGCCACGCTGCAAAGTTCAACAAAGAAATGTTTATCACCGAGTCGGAAAACCGCACCTACGCGATCAAGCCGATGAACTGTCCCTGCCACGTCCAGGTTTATAACCAGGGTCTGCACAGCTACCGTGATTTGCCGATGCGCCTGGCGGAGTTCGGCTCCTGCCACCGCAATGAACCATCCGGCGCCCTGCACGGGGTGATGCGGGTGCGTGCTTTCACCCAGGACGACGCGCATATTTTCTGCACGCCGGACCAGGTGCAGGCGGAGTCCGCGGAGTTCATCGAACTGCTATACAAGATTTACGCCGACTTCGGTTTCAATGACGTGCTGGTGAAGTTGTCAACGCGGCCTGAAAACCGCATCGGCGCTGACGAGCTTTGGGATCAGGCCGAAGCCATGCTGGCTGCGTCGCTGGATGAAGCCGGTATCGAGTGGGATGAAAACCCGGGGGAGGGCGCCTTCTACGGCCCCAAGATCGAGTTCTCACTCAAGGACACCATTGGCCGGGTTTGGCAGTGCGGCACCTTGCAGGTAGATTTCAATATGCCGGGCCGTCTCGACGCGACATACATTGATGAAGACAGCTCGCGGCAGACACCGGTGATGTTGCACCGGGCGATCCTGGGATCGCTTGAACGTTTCATCGGAATCCTGATCGAGAACTACGGCGGAGCCTTTCCTGCATGGCTGGCGCCGGTTCAGGCCGTGGTGCTGAATATCAGCGAAAAACAGGATGAATACTGTAAGGAAGTCACTGAAACTCTTGGAGATCAAGGGTTCCGGGTTGAATCAGACTTGAGAAACGAGAAGATCGGCTTTAAGATTCGCCAGCACACAATGGCTAAAGTTCCATATTTGCTTGTGGTCGGCGACCGCGAGGTCGAAAATGGAACGATTGCTGTCAGAACCCGGTCGGGAGAAGACCTGGGCAGCATAGCGGTAGAAGATTTTGCAAAGCACCTTGCTGAAGATGTGGGTCAGCGGGGACGAACTGATAACCAACAGGAGGATTGACACATCGCAGCAAACAAGCAGAAAACGCGGCGCAACGGAGATATAACTGCGCAGCAAATTCGCGTGATCGACGCGGACGGAGAGCAGGCCGGAATTATGGCCTTGCCTGAAGCACTTGAAATGGCCAAGAAAGACGGGCTGGACCTGGTGGAAATTGCACCGAACGGAGAGCCTCCGGTCTGCCGCATCATGGACTTTGGTAAGTTCCGGTTCGAGATGGCCAAGAAGGCGCAGGTAGCAAAGAAGAAGCAGAAGAACGTCCAGGTCAAGGAAGTTAAATTCCGGCCGGGTACCGAAGAGGCTGATTACCAGGTCAAGATGCGCAACGTTAACCGCTTTCTGGGTGAAGGCAACAAGGTTAAGTTGACGCTGCGTTTCCGTGGCCGCGAGATGGCCCACCGGGAACTGGGTGCTGCGATGTTAAAGCGTGTGGAGACCGAACTGGCTGACGAAATTGTGGTGGAACAGTACCCGCGAATGGAAGGCCGCCAGATGGTTATGATGATCGCACCGAAGAAACACTGATCTACCGGGCCAAGACGTTAATATTGCTTGCAAAATTAGCGCTTTGGACTCAGAATACGCTCCCCGCAAAAAATAGCGGGAAAGAGAAGCACTGCCAAGCACTTAAAGTGCCTTCACCGGCCGCTTGTGTAGCGTCAAATGTAAAGTCCCCCAAGGGGACAAAAAAGGAGCACAACCATGCCCAAGTTGAAAACCAACCGGGGTGCGGCTAAGCGTTTCAAGAAAACCGCCTCAGGCGGCTTCAAACGTGGCCACGCCTTTCACAGTCATATTCTGACCAAGAAATCGCAGAAGCAAAAACGAGGCTTGCGTGGTACTGGCATGATCAGTTCCGCCGACAAGAAAGCCGTCAAGCGCTTGCTGCCGCATTCATAAAGGAGGGTCAGGAAAATGGCTAGAGTAAAACGTGGTGTAACGGCAAGAGCCCGTCACAAAAAAGTACTGAAAGAAGCAAAAGGTTATTACGGCGCGCGGCGTAAGGTCTATCGCGTTGCCAAGCAGGCGGTCACCAAGGCAGGGCAATATTCCTACCGTGATCGTCGTCAGCGTAAACGTCAGTTCCGTCGTCTCTGGATTGTCCGGATCAATGCTGCAGCGCGTATGCATGATCTGTCCTACAGCCGTTTTATCGACGGACTGAACAAGGCTGAGATCGAGGTTGATCGCAAAGTGCTGGCTGATCTCGCCGTGCACGACATCGAGGCATTCGGCGTACTGGCAGAAAAAGCCAAAGCCAGCCTGGGTTAAAAATCATCAGTGGGAATCAGCCTTGCTGGCGATCGCCGGCAAGGCTGCCTCTCCCGCTTCAGGTCACCTGATTTGGTCTATTTGATGTGAACGCAGTTTCCGAACTACAAACCCGTGCGCTGGAAGAAATCGCTGCCAGCGACAGCCTGCAGCAACTCGATGATCTTCGCGTTAGCTATCTGGGCAAGAAGGGCGAGATTACAGCCCAGCTCAAATCACTCGGTTCTATGGAGCCCGAACAGCGCAAGGGCTTTGGCCAGTTGGTCAATGCGGCACGTGATGCGTTGAACCAGGCCATCCTTGCCCGCCGTAAAGCACTGGAGTCCGCCGCACTGGAGCAGAAGTTGCTGAGTGAAAAGGTGGATGTCAGCCTGCCCGGGCGGGGCGAGCAACGCGGCGGACTGCACCCGGTCACCATGGCCATGGAGCGGGTGATCGGAATCTTCAATAAGCTCGGTTTTGATGTCGCGACCGGGCCGGAAGTAGAAGACGACCATTACAACTTCGAGTCACTGAATTTCCCGCCCCACCATCCGGCGCGTGCAATGCACGACACCTTCTATTTTGGTGACGGCCGTTTACTGCGCACGCACACCTCGCCGGTGCAGATCCGCGAGATGGAAAAAAATGATCCGCCGTACCGTCTGATTGCACCGGGTAAAGTCTATCGCAGTGATTCCGACCAGACCCACACGCCCATGTTTCACCAGGTGGAAGGTCTGCTGGTAGGCAGGAATGTCAGCATGGCAGACCTGAAGGGTGTTCTGCATACCTTCGTCAACGCATTTTTTGAACGTTCGCTGGCCGTTCGTTTTCGGCCATCCTACTTTCCGTTCACCGAGCCATCGGCCGAGGTCGACATCGGTTGGGAAAAAGGTGACGGTTCCGAGCCCGGCTGGCTGGAAATCCTCGGTTGTGGAATGGTGCATCCAAACGTTTTGCGCGCCTGTGACGTAGACCCCGAAGAATTCACCGGCTATGCCTTTGGCATGGGTGTTGAGCGCCTGGCCATGCTGCGTTACGGCGTTACAGATTTACGACAATTCTTCGAAAACGATCTCGAATTTCTGCGCCAGTTCCATTGATTCCGGTAAACCCAGGGTAAAGACATGCAATTCAACGTCGAATGGCTGAAAAAGTGGGTCGCGATCGATCTGGACGCAAATGCACTGGCCGACAAGCTCACTGCTGCGGGCCTGGAAGTCGATGACGTCCGGCCGGTCGGTGGCGAGTTCAGCGGTATCGTGGTCGCCGAGATCGAAAGCTGCGAAGCTCATCCAAATGCCGACAAACTGGCATTGTGCACAGTAAATGACGGCAGCGACGAGCGTCTGCAAATCGTCTGCGGTGCGCCCAATGCACGCGCCGGCATTCGCGTACCACTGGCACAGGTTGGTGCAACCATCGGTCCCGAATTCAAAATCAAGCGCGCCAAACTTCGTGGTGTGGAATCCTTCGGCATGCTGTGCTCAGCTAAAGAACTGGGTCTGTCGGATGACCATTCCGGATTAATGGAGTTACCGGGTGATGCACCTTTGGGCACCACCCTTGAAGATTTTCTCGGCCTGGATGACACCATCATCGAGGTCGACCTGACACCCAACCGGGCCGATTGCCTGTCCATTCGTGGCCTGGCCCGTGATGTATCGGCCAGTTGCAATGCAGACTTTACCGGCCTGGACATCGAACCGGTGCCTGCTGAAATCGATGCGTCCTTCCCGATCACGCTGGAAAGTCCGGCAGATTGCCCGCGTTATGCCGGCCGAATTATTCGCGGCATCGACGCCCGGGCGAAAACCCCGCTGTGGATGGCAGAAACTCTGAGGCGCTGCGGACTGCGCAGCATCAGCCCCACGGTAGACGTGACTAATTACGTCCTGTTGGAACTGGGTCAGCCCATGCACGCCTTCGACCTGGACAAACTCAACGACGAAATCGTCGTGCGCCGGGGCAGGGCAGGCGAGAGGCTCGTTCTGCTGGACGAATCTGAAGTCGACCTGGATGAGAACGTCCTCACGATCTGCGACAGCAAGGGGCCGGTAGCGATAGCCGGCATCATGGGCGGCCTGGACAGCGGCGTGACCGCTGATACCCGCGACATCCTGTTCGAAAGCGCCTACTTCAACCCGGCCACCATCATGGGCAAGGCCCGTAACTTCGGCATGCATACAGATGCTTCGCACCGCTTTGAACGCGGGGTGGATCCACAGGGTCAGGTGGCGGCTGTTGAAAGAGCCACCGCACTGTTGCTGGAAATTGCCGGTGGGCAACCCGGTCCGATGTTGCTGGCTGAAGACATTGATAACATTCCTCGTAACCAGCCCGTCGAGCTTCGTCTGGCGCGACTCAATGCGGTCATCGGTACTGATATCCCGAAAGGCACCGCAGAAACGATCCTGCAGCGTCTGGGCATGGATGTGAGCTGGAGCGACGACCGTTGGACGGTGACCGCACCCCCGGCCCGTTTCGATATTGAGATTGAAGAAGACCTGATTGAAGAAATCGCGCGGATTTACGGCTATGACGAAATCCCAGAGGCGCCTGTCTCCGGCGAATTGGCCCCGGGTACTTCCAGCGGCCACGCGGTGTCCTTGCTGCGCGTTCGCGAAAGCCTGTGCGCTGCCGGCTACCAGGAAGCGATCAATTACAGTTTCGTCGATTCAAAGCATTTGGAAGCGGTTTATCACAACCACATGGTTTTGCCGCTGGCCAATCCACTGTCATCTGACATGGACGTCATGCGCACCACGCTGTTGCCCGGTCTGTTGACCTCGCTGGCACGTAATGTCCGCCGTCAGCAAGCCCGTGTCCGCCTGTTCGAAACCGGCGTGGCCTTCATGCAGGGCGAAAGCATGAACGAAGTGGAACACCTGGCCGGCATAGCCACGGGTGACGTTCTGCCAGAGCAGTGGGGAAGCCCCTCCCGGCCCATGGATTTCTTCGATATCAAGGGCGATATTGAACGACTTTATGCGATGCGTGGTGACCAGGGTGCGCCGGAATTTGAAGCCAGTCAGTTGCCATGGATGCACCCCGGAGCAAGCGCAATTATCAAGCTCGATGGCAGCCCTGTGGGTTCGTGTGGAGCCGTTCATCCAACGGTCTTAAAGGCTTTTGACATTAAAAAAGCCGTTTTTGCGTTCGAATTGAACCTGGAAAACCTGCTAAAAAGAGAAATTCCATTCACGAAAACAATTTCCCGTTTCCCGTCCGTTCGGCGTGACCTGGCCTTGCTCTTACCAGACAGTGTTAGTTATGCACAGGTAAAAGAGTGCGTCATTGCAAGCGCCGGCACGTTGTTGGAGAAAGTGGACGTATTTGACGTTTACCAGGGAAGCAATCTAAAAGAAAATTACGAAAGTGTCGCTATAAGCTTGATTTTCAACAACGTTTCCAGCACTCTAAAAGACGAAGATGTCGATCCAGTCATTGAAACTGTGGTTTCAGCGCTGGAAATACATCTGGGTGCCCAACTGAGAGGTTAATAAATGTCACTTACCAAGGCAGATATCGCTGACCGTCTATTCGATGAGGTCGGCCTGAACAAGAGGGAAGCCAAGGAATTCGTGGATTCGTTTTTCGAGGCAATAAGAACTGCTCTTGAAGATGGCGAGAACGTAAAGCTCTCCGGTTACGGCAATTTTCAGTTACGGGATAAAAATCAAAGACCAGGCAGAAATCCAAAGACGGGCGAGGAAATTCCGATTTCCGCACGTCGGGTGGTAACGTTCAGACCTGGCCAAAAACTACGCGCAAGGGTGGAAGCATATGTTGGATCCGGGAATTGACCGAGATCTACCGCCGATTCCGGCAAAGAGATATTTTACGATCGGCGAAGTAAGTGAATTGTGTGGTGTAAAACCGCACGTGCTTCGCTATTGGGAACAGGAATTCGAGCAACTTAAGCCGGTCAAGCGCCGGGGTAATCGCCGCTATTATCAGCGTGGCGACGTCATGATGATCCGCCAAATCCGCAGCCTGTTGTACGAACAGGGCTACACGATTGGTGGCGCACGGCAGATGCTCGAAGGCGACGAAGCTAAAGAAGATGTTAACCGCAGTCAGCAAATCATCCGCCAGGTTCGGCTGGAGCTGGAGCAAGTTTTACAAGTTCTTAAACGCTAAGCTATTCCCTAATACCTAATTGATGTAAAATCCCGCGTCTCAGCAAAGACGTGGGTTTTTGCTGTTCAGTTGTTAAAAATAGTCGGGGCGTGGCGCGTTAAAAAGTGTTTCTTCAGGTACTTCTTTGCCTGCGGCAAAACCGCCCCTTCAGAAACTGCATGTAAAGCGACCTCCGGTCGCAGCATACCGAGCGGTAAGATAGAATTGATTAGTTGGGTTTTTCAAAAATAGTCGGGGCGTGGCGCAGTCTGGTAGCGCGCTAAAAGGTGTTTCTTCAGGTACTTCTTTGCCTGCGGCAAAACCGCCCCTTCAGAAACTGCATGTAAAGCGACCTCCGGTCGCAGCATACCGAGCGGTAAGATAGAATTGATTAGTTGGGTTTTTCAAAAATAGTCGGGGCGTGGCGCAGTCTGGTAGCGCACTGCAATGGGGTTGCAGGGGTCGAAGGTTCGAATCCTTTCGCCCCGACCATTT
>CAYUBS010000021.1:0-17702 GCA_964443145.1 uncultured Wenzhouxiangellaceae bacterium
GCCAACCTGGCAGGCCTGGGTGATATTCCCGGACATACCGATGGCGACCAGTTGCAGTTCAAGGGCTGGCGCCCGGCTCTGTCTCCAGAGTGGGTGTGGGGCTTGCAGACCTCTTATACCTTCCAGCTTGAGAGCTATGGAACGATAACGCCTTACTTCCAGACCACTTATGCCAGTGCCTATTACGCCAATGACATTAACCTGGCCGGTGTGAAGTACGGGTCTCACTCAAGATCGGATATCCGGATTATCTGGCAGGCGCCGAAAGGTAAATTCCAGCTTCAGTTCTACTACCTGAACTTCGAAGAGGACGCAGTTCTTAACTGGTCCAGGGTCTACAACCCGGCGGCACGCCCGGAGATCACGACACTGCAGGCTAACTGGGCCAACCCGAACACTTATGGAATTATTTTCGACTACCGGTTCTGAACGCCTAGACGGATCGCCTGAGCACGATGATAGCCCCGGTGGCCAGTATCGCAGCAGGTAGTAGCTGTGCAGCCATGGTGGGCAGGTGGTAGACGCTGGCCACCTGCTGGATGACCCGCTCCACGATCATGAATAGACCGCCCAGGATCATGCCAAGGAATAAGCGCATACCCAGGTTGGGTGAACGCATCGCGCCAAACACGAACGGCATGCCGGCCAGCACCAGGGCGATCACAGTCAGTGGGTAGAGTGCTTTCTCCCAGAAAGCCTCTATATAGACCAGGTCATCAAGACCATTTTCTCCAAGGTAGTCCAGGTACTTGATCAGGGAGCGGATGGACAATAGCGAAGGTCGGGTTACCGCCGAATCCAGTAGCTCCGGCCGGATCTCGCTCAGCCAGGGTTGTTGCTCCTGTACGGTCCGCTGTGCGCCTGCATCGGTGAACTGAGTCGTCGAGATGTCTTTCAAGGTCCAGCGATCGCCGTCGTGGGTCGCGCTTTCGGCACGGGTGACGCTCTCAAGCCTCACGCCATCTGAGTACCTGTAAATTACGATGTCCCTGAAATCCACGGATTGCTCACCGCGGTTGGCTGTGAGCACCGGGCTCTGGATATTAACGATGTCGCCGCCATCCCTGATCCACATGCCGCGGGTTCCGCCAATGATGGCCTGGCCGACCATTTCGCTCAGACGAAATGCGCGGGCCTGTTGCTCTGCAGCCGGCGCCACCCATTCGCCCATGATCACCACGGGGGTTGTGATCAATAGTGCTCCAGCCATTGCTGACAGCGCCAGTCTCAAGCGGGAGACACCTGATGTACGAAAAGCGACCAATTCATTGCCCGAAGCCAGGTTCCCCACACCGACCAATGTGCCAAGCAAGGCGGAAACGGGGAAGATCTGGTAAGCCATACGAGGTGTCGTTAACGCCACGAACCAAAGCGCATCGGAGGTGCCATAATCGCCCTGGGTGTCGCGCAGTTCGCTGAGGATGCCGAACATGGCAAAGAATAAGGTCATGATCAGCCAAACGGCCAGCAAACCGGTAATTGCTGCCTGGCCAACGTAGCGATCAACCACTTTTAACATCTGTTTATCTCACCGGGTGCGTGCACGCAGTATAAGCCCTTGGCCCATGCAGCTCTATTCGTAATCCTTGTTGCGCAGCTTCTTCAGCGAAGCGCGCTTTTTTTTGGACTCAAGTCGCCTTTCCTTCACCGCCCTGCCCGGACGTGTCGGGATGCGCTTTCGTTGCGTCCTGATGGCCGCCAGGATCAATTCGCGCAGTCTTTCTATCGCGTCTGAGCGGTTCTTTTCCTGGGTCCTGTGTTTCTGCGCTTTGATGACAACCACGCCGTCGGCTGTGATTCGCTTGTCGCGGCTTTTCAAAATACGCTCTTTGACCGCATCCGGGAGTGACGATCCAGGCACATCAAAACGCAGGTGAATGGCGGAAGATACCTTGTTTACGTTCTGCCCGCCGGCGCCTTGTGCCCGGATGGCGTTGAGTTTGATTTCATCGTCCGGAATTTCTATCCGGTCATTGACGGAAACCATGATTAAGCTGTTGCCTTTCGTTTTTCGCGGTAGATCCGCGCCAGGCCAACAAGACTGATCAAAAGCCAGAAGAGTTCAACCAGGAAGGCTGACATGTTGAACTCATAATAGAGTGAATACAGGATGCAGGCGGCGCCCACGATATTGCCCAGGGTATAGGCAAGGCCGGTGGCGGACATTTTTCCTATCTGAATCAGGAAATAGCTGCCGACGATCAGGATCACTCCCAGGTTGCCGATCAGATCGTAGAGTTCGTAGTCCATGTTGTTCATGATACTGGAAAATACTGCACCTTCTCAGTGCACTGCTTTGGTGCGCGCACTTCCTTTGCACGCCCGGCATATTTAGGCCCTTTACGAAAACTCCTGAAAACAATTAGATAGGCGTAGTTTTTAGGTGGCATGAATTCTGCATCTAAGGGGGTATCAATCAGCCTTTATAGAGAGGATTACTCATGAAACTGGTCACAGCGATCATTAAGCCATTCAAGCTCGACGATGTGCGCCAAGCGCTGCACGAAGCCGGCATCGCCGGCATCACCGTTACCGAAGTAAAAGGCTTCGGGCGGCAGAAGGGTCACACCGAGCTTTACCGCGGTGCGGAATACAACGTCGATTTTCTTCCAAAACTAAAGTTGGAAACGGCCTGTAGCGATGAGGTGGCCGATCAGGTGGTCGAAGCCATCCAGGCATCGGCAGCAACCGGCAAGATCGGTGATGGCAAAATTTTCGTCAGTTCTCTGGAAGAAGTGATCCGCATCCGGACCGGTGAAACCGGATCCCAGGCTATTTAAGGCCGCTAAGAGCTCAAGAGCAGGAGTGTAGTAATGGAAGCCCATATTTTTGAATTGCAGTATGCAATCGACACCTTTTATTTCCTTATCTGTGGAGCCCTCGTCATGTGGATGGCGGCAGGTTTCTCGATGCTGGAAGCCGGCCTGGTCCGGTCCAAGAACACCACGGAAATTCTTACCAAGAACGTAGCCCTGTATGCGATTGCAAGTTTCATGTACCTCGCATGTGGCTACGCTTTCATGTACGACGGTGGCTGGTTCCTGAGCGGAATCGAGGCATTTAACATGGATGAAGTGCTGGCCAGCTCAGCTGAAAATGGATTCGACGGCGGCGCGGTTTATTCCGGCGCGGCGGACTTCTTCTTCCAGGTGGTGTTTGTCGCAACAGCAATGTCTATCGTTTCCGGCGCTGTCGCCGAACGAATGAAGCTGTGGGCCTTTTTCGCCTTCGCCATTGTCATGACCGGCTTCATCTACCCCATGGAGGGCGCCTGGACCTGGGGTGGCAAAGAGGTATTCGGCCTGTTTAGCCTGGGTGATGATTTTGGTTTCAGTGATTTCGCGGGTTCAGGCATTGTCCACATGGCTGGCGCGGCTGCAGCGTTGTCCGGTGTATTGCTGCTGGGTGCGCGTAAAGGCAAATATGGACCGAAGGGCGAGACACTGGCCTTACCGGGCGCCAACCTGCCGTTGGCGACCCTTGGCACCTTCATCCTGTGGATGGGCTGGTTTGGTTTCAACGGTGGTTCGGTCCTGAAGCTGGCTGACGCAAGCAGCGCGCACAGTGTTGCAATGGTCTTCCTGAACACCAATGCAGCGGCGGCTACCGGCCTGATTGGTGCACTGGTTGTTGCCCACTTCAAATTTGGCAAAGCCGACCTGACCATGGCGCTCAACGGCGCGCTGGCCGGACTGGTGGCGATTACGGCCGAACCTTCAACCCCCACACCTCTGCAGGCCTCCTTGTTTGGGCTGATTGCGGGCGCGTTGGTTGTCTTCAGCATTCTGGCGCTGGACAAGATGAAGATCGATGACCCCGTGGGCGCTATTTCGGTACATGGCGTGGTCGGTTTGCTGGGTCTGATGCTGGTGCCGCTAACCAATGATGGTGCTTCTTTTGTGGGTCAGCTGGTGGGGGCCGCGACGATATTCGTCTGGGTCTTTGGTGCCAGCTTCGTGACCTGGCTGTTGATCAAAATGGTCGTTGGCATACGGGTTAGCGAGGAAGAGGAATACACCGGACTGGACATTGGCGAATGTGGCCTGGAAGCCTATCCGGAGTTCACCGGTTCGTGATGACGAAACGGGTCTTTTTTTATCCTTCGGACTGGCCCACGCGCCAGGGTGAATCCGGCATGCTGTACTCTTCGGCCACATCCATGAACGCCCGGGCCTGGGCGGAAAGGTACTTGCCGCGGCGCATCACGGTTCCATAGCTCCGCTTGGGAAAGTAGTCGCTCATGTTCTTGGCCACCAGCTTGTCATCATCACGCAGGCAGATCCCGGTCACGATGGAGATCCCGAAGTCGAGTTCAACATAGCGCTTGATGACCTCCCAGCCGCCTACCTCGAGTGTCACGTTAAAGGGTACCTGGTGCTGCTGAAACACCCGGTCGACCATTCGCCAGGTGGTCAGTCGGCGGGGTGGCAGGATCAACCCAAAAGGTGCGATGTCTTCGATGCGTACGCGCTTGCGCTCAGCCAAAGGGTGACCAAGCGGCATGATCAGTGCAGGCTCAAACGAGTACACGGGTTGGTAACTGATGTCGGAGGGCACGTCCAGCATGGAGCCGATAGCCAGGTCGACCTCGTCATCGCGGATCATGGCGAGCCCGTCACGGCCGGTCACGTTGCGTAGTTGCACGTGGATATTGGGGTAGCGTTGCCGGAACTCCTGTACCAGTCGCGGCAGCAGGTAAATGATGGTGGATTCCCCCGCCGCGATGATGACCTCGCCACTGTCCAGGTCACCCTTCATGTGACGGTTGAAGCGGGCATTGAGTGTGTCCAGCCCTTCCACCAGCGGCCTGGCCATTTCATACATTTCCTGACCTTCGCGTGTCAGGTTGATACGCGGACCATGGCGTTCGAACAGGACCGTATCCAGTTCTCGCTCCAGCGCACGTACCTGCAAGCTGATGGCGGGTTGGCTGAGGAATAGTTGCTCCGCAGCATCGGTCATTTTTCCACTTTTAGCCACGGCACAAAAGGCGCGGAGCTGCTTGAGCTGGTTGCCTTTATAGTAGAAGCGTGGAGATTTTTTGCTCAAAGCAGTGTAATCAGGCTGGATGTATCCCAGCGCCCTCCGCCTTTGGCCTGTACCTCGGAATAAAACTGGTCTACCAGTGCGGTCACCGGCAGGTGCGCACCGTTATTGCGCGCCTCGCTGAGGACATATCCGAGGTCTTTGCGCATCCAGTCGACGGCGAATCCGAAGTCGAACTCACCATCGATCATGGTGGAGGCGCGGTTCTCCATCTGCCAGGACTGGGCCGCCCCCTTGGATATAACATCCACAACCGAACTGGCATCCAGGCCTGCCTGGTCCGCGAAGTGCAGGGCCTCAGATAAGCCCTGGACCAGGCCCGCGATGCAAATCTGGTTAACCATCTTGGCCAGTTGGCCTGCACCGGAATCGCCCAGGCGGGCCTGCATGCGGGCATAGCAATCGATCAGCGGTGCAGCCGTGGCAACGGCTTCCTCATCGCCACCGATCATCACGGTTAACTGGCCGTTTTCCGCACCAGCTTGCCCGCCGGACACCGGTGCATCTATAAACGCAAACCCCAGCTGCCCGGCTTTTTCATTCAGTTCGCGCGCAACGTCGGCGGAAGTGGTCGTGTGATCGATAAAAACCGCGCCTGGCTTCATGCCGGCGAATGCGCCCGCCTCACCCATGGTGACTGCACGCAGGTCGTCATCGTTGCCGACACAACAAAAAACAAAATCCGCGCCTTCAGCGGCTGCTTTTGGCGTGACGGCTGCCGCGCCCGGATAGTCGTCGATCCAGCGCTGGGCCGTGGTGGCGGTCCGGTTATAGACCGTGACTTCGTGACCTGCTTTGGCCAGGTAACCCGCCATCGGGTAACCCATAACGCCCAGGCCGATAAACGAAACTTTGAAACCCATGAAATAAACCTCTGATTAATGCGAAATAGTGCAGATGCCCTGCGGTTAGTTTTACCAGTCCTTCAGCGGAAAGTCGATGGGACTGGCAGGCGGCCAGGGCAGGCCGGATCTTTTCAACATCGAGGAAAATACCGGGGCTGCCTCGCGGTCGAATGGGGCACCGCAGGTGCAATAGTAGATGGCTTGCATCAAAGTCATGTAACCGTAAGGCCGGCCATCGATCAATCCTGCCAGGCTGTTGGCCTCGTTGCGGTCACCCTGGGTAGCCGCCATCATCAATGAGAAGTAATCGTTGGGGCCGTGTTTGCCGAGGAACTCCTGTTGCAGGGCCCTGGCGGTCTGGGCATCGCCGGTTTGGGCCGCCAGCATGGCCCTGGAGAACAGACGGGCGTCATCATAGCGCAGCAGGTCATTGATGGCCTGCTTGGCTTCATCTGGTCTGCCTTCGGCTGCAAGTGCCCTGACATAGGCCGATACGACCCATTGGTTGTTGGTCGTTTGCAGTCGCCTTCGAGCTGTTTCAATGGTGCGCTTTGGCTCGCCAAGCCACAGGTAGGCATGAACCAGGTGAACCCAGGGTCGTGCCTGCATCGGGTCACACGCCGCAACCCTGGCGTAAGCATCGCGGAGTAAATCAGCCTGTCCGAATGCACCGCTGGCCAGTTGTGACCAGAAGGCGGGGCTGCAGCCGGCTGTTCGAAGTGCGTGGGCGCTGCGGGCAGACAGACCTTGCCAATCACCCTGGGTGAGTGCCATGTCGAATTCCGAGGCCAGTCTTGATTCGCTGCTACCAGCAGACTGAATGGCGTTCAGCTGGTTCTCTTTTAATGCCAGCGGAGCGGCTTCGAGATCTTCTTGTGAAATGTTTCCGCTCAGCTCCCCGTTGGCATGGGTCATTAAAATATGGACGTATAGGTCCGATCGCCTCAGGTAGGCGGAATGGAAATCCGGCGCCAGTGAAATTGCCCGGTTGAATTGCTGATTACCCTGGCGTAGCAGGCTGAAAACATCGCCTTCGCCGTGGGCCTTTTCGAAATACTCAGCGCCTTTTTGGTAGGCGATGTACGCTTCCACGTTGTGCACCCCGACCCGCCGCATCCTGGCGCGTTGCTTGTCATCCATGACCACATCCAGTGCTGTCGCAATGTTCTCTGCGATGTCTTCCTGTACGGCAAAGGTGTCCTCGGTGCGGCGGTCATAGGTCTCAGACCACAGATGGAAACCGTCTTTGGCCCGAATGAGCTGGGCGGTAATGCGCAGCTGTTCGCCGGCACGCCGCACAGAACCTTCGACGATGTGATCGACACCCAGTTGACGGGCAATCTCGCCGACCTGCACGTTGCGGCCTTTGAAATGAAATGCCGAGGTTCGGGCCGTCACCAGTAATTCCGGTAACTGGGCCAGGGAGTTGATGATTTCCTCTGTCAGGCCGTCCGAAAAATAGTCATCATCCGGTCCGTTGCTCATGGGTACGAAAGGCAGGACGGCGACTGAGTTTTGTGCATCACCAGCCGCAAGCTGGTGAGTTTCAGCTGCAACCGGATTGTATTCGCCGGCACTTGTTTCTACGGTCAGTGGCGGGGCTGCCTGATCTTGCAGAATGAACTTGTCGGTCAGCAGGAACCCCACGGCTAATACCAGGATCACGATGATCGCACGGTCCAGTTTTTGTCCGGTCCCACCCTCGAGTGTCATTTCAAAGGCCCAGGCCAGTATCAGTGCTGGGAAGATACCAATGGCCAGCAGGAAAAGGACATAGTGGGCCACTGTTTCAGGCAGGTGAATGATGGGCCCGACAACATCGATGACCTGCAGTAGCAACCAGCTTCCGACCAGGTAGGCGATGCCAACCCGGAAGACATTGCGGCGCTTTAGCTCCTCGAAAAAGCTTGTTTGTCGCCGCAGCCTCATCTCGTTCGCTTTTCTGGCAGTGGGCCGATTTCACCATTATCGGTCATTGCCTGGATCTGGCTTCTTTGTCGAGCCATATCCGCTTCCAACTCGGAAATCATGCCGCGAAATTCACCCGACTCGCGAAGGCCGTTGAAGTTGGGGTTGAGGTCGGTTTCCCAGCGCCAGGCAAAGCGCCAGCCGTTGTCGATGATACGCCTGAGTTCCTCAAGGGCTGCCTGTTCCTGACCCAGCAGGGCCAGGGCTTCGGCTTTTACAGCGGTGACATGGAAACGGTCGGCCCCGGTGGTGAAATTGGGCTGCTCATAAGCTTCAATCACGGTTTCCAGCAGTCGATCAGCCTCGTCTGTCCTGCCTGCCAATTGCAGTAGGAGCGCCAGGTCCGTGGCTTGAACGATATTATTTCCAGTGACCAGCGATTGGTCTCCAAACAGATGCGGGTGCTGTTTGGCAAACACCTCGATTCCCGCCCTGGGGTCGCCGTTGGCAATCGCCTCATCCCGCTTGATGCGCATGAAGATGCTATCGGAAGTCCAGCGATCGGGTAAATCCAGCCTCAAAGCAAGGTTGCTGAACTGCAGCGCAACCTCGAAGCGGTCGGTCAGGTAATGATGCATGGCCTGCATGGCCATGGGTTGTGGCTGGTTGGTGACCCAGTCGTCAAGCCAGTCGGACCACTCTGCGGCTGCGGCATAGTCCTCCAGGCAATCATTCGAAAAGACCATCCAACCCGCGATCTCAAAGTCCTTCGGATCGACTTCCAGGCCTTTGAGCAGCCAGCTCATGGCGTTGCCAAAACGGCCTTCCGCAAAATACGTGCCGGCTACCGGCCCGTACCCCAGCGGGCTTTCCGGATCGATTTCCCGGATGCGGCCGTAGGCGGTGCGTGCCTGGTCAAAATCTCCCAGCGACTCGTAAGTGCGGGCCAGTGTGAATATTGTGCCCTGCGCCAGTGGGTCAAGGTCGCGGGCCTGCAGAAGCAAGGGCAGGGCCTTTTCCGGCTGACCGCTCCGCGTCAGCATTGTGCTGAATTGCATCAGGGTTTTGGAGTTTCCCGGGTCCAGGTGTAGCGCTTTTACGAAAGAGGTTTCCGCTTCCGGGTCGCCCGCAAGGAACTGGTAAGTGCCAAGCATGGACCAGGCGGGTCCATATTCGGGGTTCAGTTCGATCGCCCTGTCTATGGCGCTGGTTAGTTCCCCGCTCACCTCATCCACGCTGGAAATCCCGTTATTTACCGAGCTGCCGAGGGCAGCTGCCAGGGCAATGTAGGCGTCGGTGTATTCGGGGTCCAGTTGAATAGCTGTGCGGGCGTAGTTGATGGCCTTTTGCACGGCGTCAAACCCGCTCCGGCTTTCATATTGTCGGGATAGCAACACGGCCCGGTAGGCATCCAGGTTGCTTGTGGGTGTTGCACCAATCACGAACTCTTCCTCAGTGGTCAGCGTGGCCTCGAGGGCGACAGCAATGGCCCTGGCAATCTCTCCCTGGATTTCAAAAAGAGTCTCGGCGCTGATCGTGTGGTCATAGGTTTCCGCCCACAAGTGCTCGTCGGTCCGGGCATTGATCAACTGGACATTTATCCTCACCCGGTCACCGGCTTGCTGCACACCGCCTTCCAGCAGGGTGGTCACACCGAGTTCCTCACCAATCTGTCGCATGTTTTTCGTGGTGTTGCGGTAGGCCATCACCGAGGTTCGGGAAATTACCTTGAGTTCGTGGATTTTTGACAGGTTGGTCAGCAGGTCATCGTGGATTCCGTCAGAGAAGAACTGCGTGTTTTCGGCACCCGCGCTGCGATTCACAAACGGCAGAATGGCGATGGATTTTTCAGAGCTTGCGGCGTCATCTGCAGGGGGTAAGGTTTGCCGGGACACAGTAGCTGTGTCAGTCAGGGGTGCGAGGCCCTGGTTCCTGGCGTCCGGCAGCCAGATGCGTTCAGCGCCCATCATCAATATGACCAGGACCAGCACGGCAATAATGACCCGGTTCAATTTTTGGCCGGTCTTGCGGCTTACCGGTTGCGAGGGGTCGACGTCTTTTTCACGCCTGACGCCAGCGGGCGTGAGTTCAAAAACCCAGGCAAGCACCAGGGCCGGGATGAACCCAAGCGCAATAACCAGCAAAACACGTTTTGAAACCCACTCCGGCAGTTCCAGGATGGGCGCAATGACGTCAACCACCTGCAATATCAACCAGGAGATGACGAGATAGGCGACGCCTACCCGGAATACATTCCGGCGTTTGAGCTCACTAAAGAAACTCATTTCACTGGCGTCTCGGTGTCTCCGGTTTGGGTGGTGGTGCAAATTCCGGAAGTTCGGTCGATTCTATCACCTGCCCGAAATACAGGGCGTTTATGAACAGCTTTTCGGTGCCACGCCAAAAACCCCTGAACACGGGGTTGTTGGCAAACTGAACGACCAGGCCCTCACCGTGTTTTTCTGCAATCACAGCGGGTTGTCCGCGGAAGGCGGCCAGCCGGTCATCGCCGATGAATCCTGCCAGGAGTGGATCACTGGTGTAGCGAACGGGTGTTGAGTAGGCATTTCTGCTGGGCTTCAGAACCGTCGTGCCACGACGGAGCAGCGGTAGTTCCGGTCGCTGGTAGCCGAAAGTCAGCGGGTGGCTCAGGTCAATGATGGAAGCCACAATGGCGCCGCCAATCACCTGTTTTGCGTTGTCATCCGTGAAATCGGCATAAGTCCGGGGTGTGAGGGGCTGGTCTGTTGCGGATTTGGCCTCGTCTTCTTCACACGCTTCCGGGTCCTTGTCAAAACACAGGTCGCCGGCCCAGCTTGCAGCCCGGTTAATCGTGACCAGAACGCCACCGTCAAGGACCCAGCGCCGGATGGATGACTGCTGTTTTTTGGTAATGTCGTCATATTCGCCGTCTGCCATGAACAGGTGGGTGTAATCCCACAGGTCTATCGAGCCCAGTTTCTGTTGCTCAACGATTGTCGTGGGGATACCAAGACGCTCGTCCAGAACGAACCACTGCTCACCCACACCGTAAGACGAGGCGCCTTCGCCACCCAGCAGCAGCGGATTGACCGGTTTGATCAGTTTGAAGTGCTTCGAGCCGAGATCTGGCCCGGACACGGTCATGGTGCTTTCCAGGCTGTTGATTTCGAGTCCATCCAGGGCCGCTTTGCCCAATAATTCGATGTTCTTTTGCAGTGCTTCCGGAGTCTGGATACCGGCCTGGACGATCAGTGTGCCGGGGTCAAAGGCTTTCATCCCACCGCTGGTTTGGGCGGAGAAGGCTTTGGTTGATGTGCGAACCCGGACCTTGTTGGCCAGCAGTTCCTGAAGTAAAGCCGGTGTGTCCAGTTGGTTCCAGTCAATGGCCCAGGCCCTGGCGTTCTGGTCAGGTGACAGACCATTGCTGGATTCGGCTGCTGTCCGGGTTTGCGGCAACCGGCTGACGGTTGCAAACGGCAGGTTATTTGCCAGCGGCAGCGTCCAGGCGGACACGTCATAGAACGTGTTGTCCTGAAAACGGGTGCGCTGCTCCATCATGGCTTCGAGTAAACCGAACTGGCGCTGGCTGGCCGGTAAAACCCAGGCGTGTCCGGGTGTGAAATCGTATTTTCCGGCGCGAACATTTTCGGCCAGTGCACGGTATTCGATCTGGTGGAGATCCAGCATTTCGAGAAAGGCCCTTGCACGGGCAGGGTCACCATCGTCGCCGATTATCCAGCCTTTGAAATTTCGCCCATTCGCCCTTTTTTGCATGGCGTCATGAAAGCCTGACTGGTAGGCCTTGAGCCGCTCCCTTGTTTCCCACGAACCCTGCAGGGAAGACAGCGACATTCTGAGTTGATTGGCCACTGCCGACTGGAAGGTCTCTGTTCCGTTGGTGGTGGCGAGGGCCTGGCCGCGGATGGCTTTTTGTTCAAACAGGATACCGATGCCGCCATTGATGTCCGGGTAGGTGGAGCCTTTGCCATAGTAGAAATCGTCGAAGGCGTCTTCTGTAAAGTGTGGCTGCCCCACCTGATCCATCGCCCGGGAGTGATACTGGGCCAGGGCGCGGGTCAGCTCCAGGTTTTCCGCCGGTGTCAGGGGGTTTTGTCTTGAGGGGACGCCCGGCTGAAAAAAGAATCCGGGATAGCCGCCCTGTTCGTGGTGATCGGTCAAAACGTGCGGCAGCCAACGATGGTACTCAACAATGCGTGCTCTCGATTCCGGGTGCACCAGGGGCAACCAGTCACGGTTCAGGTCAAACCAGTAGTGGTTGGTACGTCCACCGGGCCAGTGCTCCCGGTGCTGACGTGTATCCGGGTTTGCCACCGGCACCTTTCCCGCATTGCTGTTGGCCCAGCTGGCAAAGCGGTTAAGCCCGTCCGGGTTGATGCTGGGGTCGATCAGAATGACGCTGCCGGCGAGTAATTCCTTCACGTACGCTGATTGCGAAGAGGCCAGGTAGTATGCAGCCAGCATGGATGCATTGCTGCCGCTGGGTTCGTTGCCATGAACACTGTAGCCGAGCCAGACGACCAGTGGTCCGTTTCCATCGAGATGTTGTTGGCGCAGGGATTCGAGGTTTCCCTGGTTTTCAGCGCTGGTGATGGCCAGTTGAAGTAGCGGCCTGCGTTCGTAGGTGTATCCGGTCACTTTTATGGAGACCCGCGGAGATGCCGCTGCAAGCGCGTACATATAGTGCACCAGCTTGTCGTGGCCGACATGCCAGTCACCCACATTCCAGCCCAGTACCGATTCAGGGGTTGGGATGGACGGATCCAGGTCGGCATCCGGTGGCAAGTACTCCTGTGCGCTGCGCGCATGGAGGTTGAATACGAACAGTAATAAGGCCAATCCGGTAAAAAATTTCATGTTTTATTCCATCCCTGCAAGCGGGTTATTCTATGAGATACTGCGGCGAAATTCTCTTGCGGTGTTTTTTTAGTTTGAATTCTCAGGGTGAGATCCATGAAGATCATCAACACCATTTTGTTTTGCTTATTCGTCACCGGGGCGGCCAGCGCGTCTGCCGCTGAAAGTGTGCGCGAGAAACTGGGCCTGATAGAGCTGCCCCCGGGCTTTCAGATCCAGCTCTATGCCGAAGGCGTCGAGAACGCCAGGCAACTGGCGCTGGGTGACCATGGCACCGTGTTTGCCGGCTCGCGCAAAGCCGGGCTGGTGCATGCCGTGGTGGATGCTGACGGCGACCATTTCGCGGAAAAAGTGTACGTGATTGCAAAGGATCTGAAGATGCCGTCCGGTATCGAGTTCAAATTCGGCTCGCTTTACGTGGGTGCGCTGGATCGGATTCTGCGCTATGACGACATCGAGAGCTGGCTCGATCAGCCGCCGAAACCGGACCTTGTGACCGGGGGTTTTCCGGACAAGACCCATCATGGCTGGAAATACCTGAGATTCGGGCCGGACAGTCTGCTTTATGTCCCGGTAGGGGCACCCTGCAACATTTGTGATGAAGAAGGATTTGCCCAGATTCGCCGCATCATGGCGGATGGCAGTGGCATGGAAGTATATGCCGAAGGCGTCAGGAACAGTGTTGGGCTGGCGTTTCATCCGGACACGGGGAAGTTGTGGTTCACTGACAACGGCCGGGACCTGATGGGCGATGACATGCCCGGTGATGAACTGAATTACGCGCCGGAGGCGGGTATGCATTTCGGTTACCCCTATTGCCACCAGGGCGATACGCCGGATCCGGAATTTGGCCAGGGCAAGTCCTGCACAGATTTCACACCACCTGCGCTTACACTGGGTGCACATGTGGCGGCGCTCGGCCTGACGTTCTATACCGGTGACATGTTTCCCGGGTCCTATAAAAACCAACTGTTCATTGCACAGCACGGCTCCTGGAACCGCAGCGAGAAGGTCGGGTACAACATCATCCTGGTGAAGTTTGATGAACAGGGGCGGGCGCAAGGTAGCGAGGTGTTTGCCAGTGGCTGGCTACAGGATGAGGAGTCCTGGGGCCGTCCCAACGACGTTATGCAGATGCCGGACGGCTCGCTGTTGGTATCCGATGACCAGGCCGGGGTGATCTACCGAATCAGCCGTCTATGACCCTGATACAGCTGATAGTGCTGGCCCTGATCCAGGGCTTGACCGAGTTTCTGCCTGTTTCCAGCTCAGCCCACCTGATCCTGGGCAGCAAGGCATTTGGCTGGCCTGACCAGGGGCTTGTCTACGATACCGCTACCCACCTGGGCACGCTGTTCGCCGTGCTGGTCTATTTTCGCCGCGAGTTGCTGGACATGGGCAAATCCTGGTTGAGGCCGGCCGTTAACGATGAGGATCGCCACAACCGGTCGCTGACACTGTACCTGGTGCTGGCGAGCATTCCGGTGTTGCTGGTCGGCGCGCTGGCCTCCGGTTTTGTTGAGCAGCATCTGCGTGATGTCCGGATCATCGCCTGGAGTACGCTGGTTTTCGGCTTGCTGCTCTGGTTTGCCCACGCCATCGGGCCGCGCGTGAAGACAGTGGTTGACTTTAACTTGAAAAGTGCGCTTATTATTGGTGTGGCGCAGGTGTTTGCATTGATTCCGGGTGCATCGCGGTCCGGTATAACCATCACGGCCGCCCGCTTTCTGGGCTATACGCCGGATGCGGCGGCCCGTTTTTCTTTTTTGCTGTCGATCCCGGTGATTTCTGCGGTTGGCCTGTACAGCGTGTTGCGCATCGCGAACGGTGACTCGCCGATCGACTGGATGCAGTTTTGCATCGCCGTTGTGTTCTCCGCCCTGGCTGGCTGGGTCTGCATTGCCGCCTTCCTGGAGCTATTGAAGCGCGTCGGATTGATGCCGTTTGTCATCTATCGCTTGCTACTCGGTATTTTCCTTTTGTGGTTTCTGGTCTAGGCGCACCAATATAGAGCGCACGCATTTTGATATTGCACCAACATAGTGCATTTGAGATACTGGAGCTGTGGTTTCCCATTGCGTTAAATCAATGCATGTAACCAATGTCGTCGAATGTGCGGTCTAATGAGCCTAAAATTGATCGAACACCTGTTTTTTCCAGGCCATCTGATTTTAGTCGCGTTGGCACGACTCCTGCATTTATAACTTGACCCATTTTGGAACACCACGATAGGAAGCATATGTAATGAGCACTGAAAAAATTCTGAAAACGCTTGAAGAGAAAAAATATAAATTTGTGGACCTGCGGTTTTGCGACACCCTGGGTAAAGAGCAGCACGTAAGCCTGCCCATGAGCGCGGTCAATGAAGACCTGTTCGAAGAAGGCAAAATGTTTGATGGCTCTTCCATCTCCGGCTGGAAAGGTATTAACGAGTCCGACATGGTCCTGATGCCTGATACAGCATCTGCCGTTAAGGACCCGTTTGCTGAACACAAGACCATGATCGTTCGTTGCGATGTGCTGGAGCCACACACCATGGAAGGCTACAACCGTTGTCCGCGCTCCCTGGCCAAACGTGCTGAGGCTTACCTGATCTCCAGCGGTATAGCCGACACGGCTTTCTTCGGTCCGGAACCAGAATTTTTCGTGTTTGATGACGTCCGTTACGAAGTTGACATGCACGGTTGCTCCTACCGGGTTGATTCGGAAGAAGGCGCCTGGAACACCGGTGCAGAATATGAAGGCGGCAACATCGGTCACCGTCCGGGCGTGAAAGGTGGCTACTTCCCGGTTCCCCCGGTTGATTCACTGCACGACATTCGCGCCGAGATGTGCCTGATCATGGAAAAAATGGGCATCGAGGTCGAAGTGCATCACCACGAGGTCGGTACCGCCGGCCAGTGCGAGATCGGTACGAAATTCAGCACGCTGGTCGACAAGGGAGATGAATTGCTGACCCAGAAATACGTGATCCACAACGTGGCTCACGCAGTAGGCAAGACGGCAACCTTCATGCCCAAGCCACTAGTTGGTGATAACGGCTCCGGTATGCACGTGCACCAGTCCATTGCCAAAGACGGCAACAACCTGATGATGGGCGACGGTTACGGCGGGCTTTCAGAGACGGCTTTCCACTACATTGGCGGAATCTTCAAGCACGCCAAGGCGATCAACGCATTCGCGAATGCGTCAACCAATAGCTACAAGCGCCTGGTTCCGGGTTTCGAGGCTCCGGTGATGCTGGCTTATTCAGCCCGTAACCGTTCCGCTTCCGTCCGAATTCCGTTCGTCGGCAACCCGAAAGCTACCCGCATTGAGGTGCGGTTTGGTGATCCGGCGGGTAACGGCTACCTGATCTTCGCTGCCATGTTGATGGCCGGACTGGACGGCATCAAAAACAAGATCGATCCGGGTCCTCCAATGGACAAGGATTTGTACGACCTGCCGCCGGAAGAGGAAAAACTGATCCCCACTGTTTGTGCGTCACTGGATGAAGCCCTGGTGGCACTGGATGAGGATCGCGAATTCCTGAAGGCCGGTGGTGTTTTTGATGATGACCTGATTGACGCTTATATCGCCCTCAAAATGGAGGAAGTGACCAAATTCCGGATGAGCACTCACCCGATTGAATTTGAAATGTATTATTCTCTCTAAGCGGCCTGGATGTATTTGATCCCTTTCAAGTGGTCATGCCCCGGGCGAAACGCACAACCCCGCGACTAAGCGGGGTTGGCGGATTTTCTGCAATAAGGAGCATGGTTATGAACAAAGGATTGATCAGGGCAGTCTTCCTGCTGGTGTTTTTGTTGTTGCCGCTGGCGGCGCTCTCACAGGGCGAGATCTACAAGGTCGTGGACAAGGACGGCAACATCACGTTCACAGATCAAAGGCCAACGTCAGACGCAAAACCGGTAGACCTGCCGCCCTTGTCCGTGATTGAAACGGAACCGGTTGCAGCACCGGCAGCGGCCGCAGCAGACCCGGCGGCGGACGAGCCACAAGCACCAACCCTGAGGCAGCTGAGGAAACAGTTCAGCGACTTCAAGATCAACAGCCCGCAAGCTGAAGAGACGTTCTGGGGTACTGCAAACATGGTAATGGTGAGTTGGGGCGGTTCTGAACCGGTCCTGGAGGATATGAAGGTTGTGCTGTATGTCGATGGCACACCGAAAGAAGTCCTGCCCTCCGGCAGCACAACCATTCAATTTGACCGGGGCGAGCACTCTGTCTATGCGGAGCTGTTGGATTACAGGAGCCGCAAGATCATCACAACCCAGACCGTTACCTTCTTCGTCAAGCAGCACTCTGTCGGCCAGAACGCCCGGGTGAACCGTCCCCGTCCAGGAAACTGACAGAGTATGACCGGTGGAAGCTGATCAGGCACAGGTTTTCCGGGTGCTTGACCGGCTGGACACCGGCGTGGTCAGAATCAAACCGTCAGGGCAGATCCTGTTTATGAACAGTGCGGCTGAGCATTGCCTGCTGGCCAGCCGCGACCGGGCCTGCGGGCGGCATATCTTCGATTTACTGGAGATGCCGCCAAAATTGCACGATGCCATTAACGAAGTGCCGGATGCCAGGAAGAGTGTTCGCCTGCATGAACTGAAAATGGGTGGTGGACTCTTCGACTGCACCATTCAATCTATGGAAGATGGAAACTTGTTGCTTGAATTTCATAATCTCGAGTGGGAAAAGGCGCGTATGCGCTTGCAACAGCGAGAACTACAGACCGGCATGCTGGAATTGCTGAGCAGGAACCTGGGGCATGAAGTCAGAAATCCCCTGGGCGGAATTCGCGGTGCTGCCCAGATGTTGGCTGATGAACTCGAAACGGGCGAACTGTCTACGCTCGCTCGATTGATCATGCGCGAGTCAGACCGCATTGATGAGCTGATTCAGAGTTTCGGCCAGCCGGAACTCGATAACGCTGAAATCGATATTTACCCGTTACTGGATGAAGCGCTGGATCTGCTCCACGCTGAATTTCGCGATACCGTGCAACTGGAGCGTGATTATGACCCAAGCATTCCGTCTTTCAGTGGTGAC
>CAYUBS010000021.1:17802-29562 GCA_964443145.1 uncultured Wenzhouxiangellaceae bacterium
TTGGCCCTTTCCCAGCAGATTGCCGCAGCACACGGTGGCTTGCTGACGTTCGAAGCGCTGGATCATGGCAGCCAATTTACTTTGTATCTTCCGTTCGGTAACGGTGCGGTCGAGAAGCAGGTGGCCACATGAGCACTTTTCCTGAAATCTGGGTGGTGGACGATGACGAGGCCATCCGCTTTGTCCTGAAGCGTGCGCTGCAGCGCAAGGGATACAACGTTCAGTGCTTTGAGACCGTCGGCTCGGTCAGTGAGGCGCTGGAGAGCGATCACCCTGATGCACTGCTGACAGATATTCGCCTGCCCGATGCGGATGGCCTCAGCGTGGTGGATACGCTGATAAGGCGTCGAATCGACATCCCCGTCATCGCCATGACGGCCTTTTCGGACCTTGACCAGGCGGTCAGTGCTTTTCAGAAAGGCGTGTTTGAATATTTGCCCAAGCCGTTTGACCTGGAGGAGGTTATTTCGGTCATAGAGCGGGCGCTGGCGACCGGTGAGGCCGTGCCGAAAGAAAGCGAAGAGCAGACCGGCAGCCGGCTGCTGGGCGAATCTCAGGCCATGCAGGAAGTATTTCGCACCATCGGGCGCCTTTCCCGATCTGACATATCCGTGCTGATCACTGGTGAGACCGGCAGTGGCAAGGAAGTTGTGGCCAGGGTCCTGCACCAGCACAGCCCACGGGCTGATGAACCCTTCGTGGCGATCAACACGGCGGCCATTCCAGCCGAGTTACTCGAGTCCGAGCTATTCGGTCACGAAAAGGGCGCTTTTACCGGGGCGCATACGCGGCGGGTAGGGCGTTTTGAAGAAGCTGCGGGCGGTACGCTTTTCCTGGACGAAATCGGTGACATGCCGGTCGCTCTTCAAACCCGTTTGCTGCGGGTGCTGGCCGAGGGTGACTATTACCGTGTCGGGGGCCGGGATTTACTCAAAGCAAACGCACGGGTGATTACCGCCACACACCAGGACCTTGAAGAAAAAGTGCGCTCTGGCAGCTTCCGCGAAGACCTGTACCACCGCCTTAATGTCATCAATATGGCCCTGCCACCCCTGCGCGCGCGGACGGAGGACATCGCCTTGCTGGCGAGGCGTTTCCTGGCCCAGGTCGCAACCGAGCTGGGTTTGGAGGAAAAGCGCTTGCGGCCTGAAACGATCAAAATACTTGAAGCCTATTCCTGGCCCGGAAACGTAAGGCAGTTGCTTAACCTGTGTCGCCAGATGTGTGTGATGGCGCCGGGGGACCAGATCTTCCCTGTTGACCTGCCGGCCGAAGTCTCGGGTAAGAGCGGGCTGGAGGAAGAAGGGGCAGCCTGGACCGACTCACTGCGCCGCTGGGCCAGTCAGGAGCTGCTGGCTGGCAAGACTGATCTGTTCAGCCGCGGCCAGGATGAACTCGAGCGGGTTCTGATCGAGTGTGCGCTGGATCAAACCGGCGGGCAAAGGCAAAAAGCCGCGGAATTGCTGGGCCTGGGCCGCAACACACTGACCCGGAAATTGCAGAAATTCGACAGTGACCGGGAAGCCGGTCTGGTACCCACTCAGGCTGCCGGCGGTACCTGAAGCCAGAACGTCACGGGCCCGTCATTGAGCAGGCGGACTTTCATGTCCGCGCCGAATACTCCGGTTTGCACACCCGCTGATTCCGTTGCCGCCAGGCTAACCAGGTGGTTGAAAAGGCGCTCGCCCTCGGCAGGTGGTGCGGCCGGCGTGAAGCTGGGCCGGTTGCCGCTGTTGGTGTCGGCGGCCAGCGTAAACTGGGGTACCAGCAGCAATTGTCCATTGGCCTGTCCCAGGTTCAGGTTCATGCGGTCTGTTTCGTCCGGAAAAATACGGTACGCCATGAGCCTTTGCAGCAGGCGGCTTGCCTGCTGTTCAGAATCCCCGCGCTCCACGCCGATCAGGGCGAGAATTCCGCGGCCGATCTCCGCCACCATATTTCCGTTAACAATTACGCTGGCTTCGGATACCCTTTGTAACAATGCGATCATGCAACACATTCTATAGGAAGCGATGATTTACCTTGCACGGTTTTTTCTCTGGTCACTCAGCCTGATGCCGGGTGGCATGCCCTTCTGGCTGGCGAAAAAAGGGGCCGGCTTGTGGATGCGCCTTTCTCCGGTCAAGCGCCATACCACAGAGCGCAACCTGGAGCGTTGCTATCCGGACATGGGGCAGGAAGAACGTGAGTGCATGGTGCGGGAAAGCTTCGAGCACTATCTTTGCTCCATCCTCGAAACAGGCCACAACTGGTACTGGCCGACCGAGAAGTTACAGTCGCGTTGTGTCGAATTCGCTAATCCGGAATTGATTTACGAGTGGCGCGCCAGCGGCAAAGCCCTGGTGGCAATTGCTCCGCATTTTGGCGCCTGGGAATACCTGGGCATGTATTTGCAGGGGTTTGAGGACATTGCGATACTTTACAAGCAGCCCAAAAACCGGGACCTGGAAGAGGCCCTGGTCGCCAGGCGGCGCCGCGGTGGAGCAATACTGATACCGGCCAATTTCAGCGGCCTGGTCAAGCTGTACTCACAACTAAAGGAAGGTAAAGGCGTGGGCATTTTGCCGGATCAGCAGCCTGCACCATCGCAGGGGCAGTTTGCCCCTTTCTTCGGCAACCAGGCATTAACGGGCTTCCTGGTACCGCGATTGATTAAACGCGTCGATTGCGTGGTGCTGGCAACTGTTTGTGAGCGGCTCGAACGTGGCTATTACCGAATCCACACCTTGCCTGTGGATGACGGAATATTTTCAGACGATATGTCAGTGGCTCTGGAGTCCATGAATCGCGCGATCGAGCAATGTGTTGCCATTGCTCCGCCGCAGTATCTCTGGAGCTATCGACGTTTTAAAGCCCAGCCGGAAGGTGCTCCACCCTTCTATGACCCTCGCTGAGGCCTGACCTGAAACGAGGTTCTAGTCGCGCCAGAAGGCAGGCGTGAGCAGCACCAGCAGTGTGTATATTTCCAGCCGGCCAAGCAGCATCGCAATACTCAGGATCACTTTTGCCACGTCGTTCAGCTCGGCGTAGTTGGGCCCTGCCAGACCCAGTGCGGGGCCGAGATTGGTGATGCATGCGCCAACGGTTGAGTAAGCCGTTTCCGCATCCAGTCCCGTGGCGGTCAGCAGAATCGTCATGATGGCGAAACTGGCGATGTACAGAAAAAAGAAGCCCCAAACGGCGCTGATGATGGTATCGGATGTCTTCTGGCCGCCGATTTTGACCGGAATGATGGCGTGGGGGTGGATCAGTCTCTGCACTTCGCGGATGGACTGGCGGTACAGCAGAATGACCCGGATTACCTTCATTCCTCCGGCAGTACTACCCGCACAGCCGCCGATAAAGGCCAGCAGGATCAACAGTACCGGTAGAAAGCCAGTCCAGGTGTAGAACGGTGCAGTTGTGAAACCGGTCGTTGTCATGGCTGAGACCACCTGGAATGCGCCGTAGCGGAACGACGAGGCCAGGGTGTCATAGGTGCCGGTGAAATAGAGGCCGAAGCTGACCAGGATGGAAAAGGCAAACAGCAGTGATGCGTAAACCTTGAGTTCCGGATCCATGAAATAGGGTTGCGCGCTGGCCCGGCGCCACGCTGTGAAATGCAGTGCGAAATTAATCCCGGCTACCGCCATGAACACTACCGCCACAACCTCCACCGTTGGATTGTCCCAGTAGGCCAGGCTGTAATCGTGAGTCGAAAACCCACCGATCGCTACGGTGCTGAACGCATGGCCGACGGCGTCGAACAGCTTCATGCCGGCCAGCCAGTAGGAAAAAATGCAGGTCACAGTGATGCCTACATAGATCAGCCACAGCGCTTTTGCTGTTTCGGCGATCCTGGGTGTGAGTTTGGCATCCTTCATCGGTCCGGGTGTTTCGGCCCGGTAGAGCTGCATTCCGCCAATTCTCAGCATCGGCAGGATGGCGACGGCGAGAACGATGATGCCCATACCGCCCAGCCACTGCAGCTGCTGGCGGTAGTACAACACGGCCCTGGGCAACGCATCGATATTGGTGACAATGGTTGCACCGGTCGTGGTCAGCCCGGACATCGATTCGAAAACAGCGTCTACATAGCTCAGGTCCGGCGAGGTCAGGAGGACAAAAGGCAGCGCGCCAACCAACACCAGGGCCAGCCAGGAGCTGACGACGATCAGGAAACCGTCTCGCAGACGCAACTCCTGGTGCGCGTGCCGGACCGGGAAATAGATCATCAAACCAATCGTCAACAGCAGGGCTGCGCTGACCAGGAACAGGGTGGCGGTGCCATCCCCGTAAAAAAGCGAAACCAGTACCGGCGGCAGCATCATCATGCTGGAGCCTGCAATCAGGAAACCGATAATCCTCTGTACGGCGGAAAAGCCCATCGATGCCTCAGATAAACATCGCGCCGACCTGGAACAAGCGTTCCACGGCCGCAATCTGGCGTTTGTCGGGGACGAACAGGATCACGTGGTCGTTTTCCTGAATAACGGTGTCATGGTGAGCGATGATCACATCCTCACCCCGGACGACAGCCGGTATGGTGGTTCCGGCGGGCAGGGAAAGATCCTCGATCGCTCTGCCGACCACTTTCGAACTGCGTTTGTCGCCCAGCGCCACGGCCTCAATGGCTTCGGCTGCTCCCCGACGCAGGGAATGGATGCGTACCATGTTGCCGCGCCGGATATGCGTCAGCAACGCACCGATGGTTATTTGCTGGGGTGAAACGGCGATGTCGATGGAACTGGATTCGACCAGGTCCACGTATGCCGGACGGTTGATGATGGCGATCACCTTCTCGGCACCCATTTGCTTGGCCAGCATGGAAGACAGGATGTTGGCTTCGTCGTCGTTGGTCAGTACGCAGTAAACGTCGGTGTTGTCTATCGACTCCTCGCGCAGCAACTCTTCATCAGCGCAGTCACCGACCAGCACGATGGCCTTTTCCAGGTTTTCAGCAATGGCTTCTGCCCGCTCAGGGTCACGCTCGATGACCTTAACGTGGTGGTTGCGTTCCAGTTGCCTGGCCAGGTTGCTGCCGATGTTTCCGCCACCGGCCAGGATAATGCGCCGGACCGGGTTATCCAGCGGACGCAATTCCTTCATCATGGTTCGGATGTTGCGCTGGGCGGCCAGGAAAAACACCGTGTCGTTCTCTTCGATCACGGTCAGGCCATCGGGAATGATGGTCTTGTCCTGGCGGTAGATTGCGGCGACACGGGCTTCAGCGCCCGCCGGCATGTGGTGACGCAGGGTATGCAGCCGGTGGCCGACCAGCGGGCCTCCTGCATAAGCCTGGGTGGCGACCAGCTGCGCCCGCCCGTCGGCAAAGTCCAGAACCTGTAAAGCGCCGGGATACTCGATGAGGCGGGCAATGTACTGGGTGACCAGTGTTTCAGGACTGATCAGAACATCAACCGGGCAGTGTTCGCGCTCAAATAAAGCCGCGTTGTCGATGTAATCGGATGACCTGATGCGGGCAATCCGGGTCGGCGTGTTGTAAAGCGTGTAGGCAACCTGGCAGGCGGTCATATTGACTTCGTCACTACTGGTTAGTGCGATGATCATATCTGCATCTTCTATACCGGCCCTGACCAGCACCGTGGGGTGCGAAGCGAACCCTATCACGCCGCGGATATCCAGCCGGTCCTGCAGTTCCCTGAGGTGTGTGGCGTTGGTATCTACCACCGTGATGTCGTTTTCTTCACTGGCCAGGCTGTAGGCAACGGTTGACCCCACCTGTCCGGCTCCGAGTATGACGATTTTCATTTTCTGACCCCGTCAGATGTTGCCGCAGTCCTGGGGTCCACGCCCAAAGCCCTGAGTTTGCGATAGAGGTGAGTGCGCTCCATGCCGACCGATTCGGCCAGCTTGCCCACGCTGCCGCCGGCCTCTTTCAGCTTATAGACCAGGTACTCCCGTTCAAACTGTTCCCGTGCCTCGCGCAGGGGCAGGTCGAAGAAGGGTGGGTGTTCCGCCGCATCCTCGACCGGATCGACCGGGTTCTGCTGCAAAGCTTCCTCGACCTCGGCCAGCGATACCTCACCCTCACCCCCCAGTACCAGCAGGCGTTGGACCAGGTTGCGCAGCTCACGGATATTTCCCTGCCATCCATGGTTGCGTAAACGATTCTGGGCAGCGACTGAGAACGGCCTGTAGGGCAGGTTCTCCTGGTTAGGGAACATTTCCGCGTAATAGCGAACCAGTTCAGGAACATCGTCTGGGCGTTCCCGCAACGGTGGGACCTGCAAAGGCAGTACATTGAAGCGGTAATACGCCTGCTGCAGGCTTTCATCATTTTTTGCCCGCTCCAGAATGTTGGTTCCGGCGCTGGCCATCAGGCGGCAATCCAGCTTCTGCTCACCCTTTTGAGTCACAACCCGGCCAGCTTCCAACACCTGAACGATGAGCTTCAGAGCTTCGGGTGGAATGTCCTGCAGTTCGGGAATGAACAGGGTGCCGCCGCGGGCCCGCTCAAAAATTCCTGCACCGCCGGGACTGCTATCGTCATCGAGCAGATAGTCACGTATTCGGCCCGGTGTCAGTTCACATTGGTCGATCATCAGAAACGGACCTTTGAACTTGCTTTGGCCGTGGATGAACCGGGCCAGGTTTTCGCGGCCACTGCCTTTCTCACCGCTGATCAGCACGGGTAGGTCGTGTTGTGCGGCCTGTTCCGCCTTACCGCGCAGTACCTGCATCAGAGCGCTGCTACCGATGGGCTCGTTGCCTGTGCCAGCCGTTGTGGACGGGGCTTTTTCAATTTTCTGTCCGGCTTCCAGCGCCTGGCTGACGATCGACAGAAGTCGCGCCAGTGAAATGGGTTTTTGTACGAAGTCGTGCGCGCCGAGCCGCGTCGCCTCGATCGCCGTATCTACCGAACCATGGCCCGACATCACGACAACAGGGCATTCCAGGCCGGACCCCGATGACCACTCCTTGAGCAGGGTGATGCCATCGATATCCGGCATCCAGATATCCAGCAAAACCAGGTCTGGAGTCTCACGTGCAAAACACGTGCGCGCCGCCTCACCGTTTTCGGCAGTGCTTACCCTGTACCCCTCGTCTTCAAGAATTTCCTGGACGAGTTCGCGGATATCGGGTTCGTCGTCAACGACGAGTATGTGGGCCTGGGTCATTTGTGCCTGACTGTCTGTTGCTTTTGCGCCACAGCTTACTCCAAAGTCAGAGGAAGGGCGATGCTAACCTGCGCTCCGCCGTCATCCGGGTTGCTTATCGTAATGCTGCCATTGTGCTCGGAAACAATCTTCCGGCAAATTGCCAGGCCCAGGCCGCTGCCGTTGGTCTTGTTGCTGACATAAGGTTCAAAGGGTTTTTCCAGCACCTGCGACGGAAAGCCCGGACCATTGTCCTGCAATTCAAGTTCTAGCCAGCGCGAGCTTCCACGCTCTTTCCTGCTGCTTCGGATCGAGATCGAGCTTGCATCGCCTTCCCGGGCCTCCTTGGCATTGCTGATCAGGTTGTGCAGCAATTGCCGCAGGCGGCCGCTGTCGGCAGCCAGGCCATCCGGGCCGGGGCACAGGTCAAGGTTGAAGCGCAGACTGGAGTCACCCTGTTGATAGAGCGCTACAACCTCCCGGATCAATACGTCCAGTTGGGTGGGCTCAAGGCTGAGGTGTGGCTCCTGGGCATAGTCTCCAAAGGCGTCCACCAGCTTACGCAGTGCCTCGACCTGCGACACAATCGTGCCGGATGCCCTGTCCAGCAGTGCACGGTCGTCAGCTTCGAGCTTGCCGGTGAGTTTCATGCGCAGGCGCTCGGCGGCCAGACGAATGGGTGTCAGGGGGTTTTTAACTTCATGCGCCAGGCGGCGCGCCACTTCTGACCACGCGGCATCACGCTGCGCCTGGTTCATGATGGTGACGTCGTCGAAAACCACGACGTGGCCGTACCTGGGCTGTTCGCCCGCAAGCGTGACCAGCGGGAGTCGTGAGCCACGGAGCAGCAGCACCAGTGGCTTGCCCGGGCGGTCGAGCTTGATTTCCTGCTGCCATTCGCTTCTGCCGCGGCTTACCGGTTGCCGGATGGCTTCGATGAAGGTATCCAGAAAGGGAGCGAAATCACCCAGACGTTCCAGCGGCTGACCGGTTGTTGGTGTTTCCGGATCATTGTCTGCGGATTTTCCGGGCAAGCTGAGAATCTGCCGGCATGCGGCATTGGTCGTTATCATCCGGCCTTCATCATCCAGAGTCAGAACGCCTGATGACAGGTTGGCCAGGACAGTCTCAAGGTATTCGCCCTGCGCCTGGAGTTCAGCCCGGCTTTCCTCGGCCTGCTGGCTTGCGGTCATCAGGGCCTGGGTCATCTGGTTGAATGACTCGACCAGGAAACCGATTTCATCTCTTTGCCCGGTAGCGACTTCCTTACCGAAGTCGCCGGCAGCCACTTCGCGTGTCGCAATGGACAGCGAAGACAGCGGTGAGACCAACCGCCGGGCAGCGAACAGGGCAGCCAGGATGGCCAGCAGGACAGTCAGAATTAACACCAGGGAGAGTACCAGCAGGAAACTCTGCTTCAGAGACTGCCTCAGATAGCTGACGTTTTGATAGCGATGGTATTCCTGCTCGATCGTACCGGCCAGCGTGGTGATGTTCGTCGGCAGAGGATAAATGGCTTGCAGAAAACGGGCAGATGACCCTGGGTAAGTTGCGGGCATCAGCTGGATAACCCGTATTTGCAGCCCGCCGCCAGCAGTGGGTTCGGCGGCCGCGTATTCACCTTGCCGGCTAGCCTGCATGATGGCGAAATCGCCAGGTCTTTCGGGCAAGCCGGTGAGCGCATTGATGTTGGCGGTCGCGACCAGTGTTCCACCGGTTTCCATCACCGACAACTCCACCGGCCCAGCGGCACGGACACGGGACACAAGGGCCTGCCGGAGTAATTCACCGTCTTCCTGCAGCACCACCAGGTCGCCCGAGAGGTCCCTGAGCTGGTTTCTGACCTCCAGCGTACGCGTATCCAGGAATTCCTGGCCAAGCTCAAGGGAGTCTGCGAGAGCCGTTTCGACCCGTACATCAAACCAGCTGTCTATGGTGCTGGTGAGAAACCAGGCGGAAAAAAAGAAAACGATTAGTGCGGGGGGCAGGGACAGAGCAATGAAATTTCTGACCCAACGGGCCGCCAGCAACGCACCGGGTACACCCGACCGAACGTTTCGAACCAGGGAAACGAGCCGGTAACCAATGCTCCAGAGCAATATGGCCAGTGCCGCTGCGGTTATCGATAGCACCCAGATGAAACTGTTGTCGAGTGCTGAACTGCCGGGCCCTGCGGGTTCGTTCTGAGCGCCGCTGACCAGCAGTAGGGCAACCAGCAATGCGGCCAGCAAAGCAAGCACGGGCAGAGTCCTGAACACCCGGCGCTTCATCCTGCTCTTGTTTCTCACCGCCCTGTTCATGCCTGGCTCAAGCCTCCGGCTGAATTTCTAGCGGCCAGGAAGACCAGGATGAATCGTGGTGCCAGTTGGAGGACAGTAATACCGGTAGTCGCATGGGTGGGGGCATGGTGCTTTGGTCGAGGCTTATGCGGGCCATCAACTCGTAGTCACCTGCCGGCAACACACCTGTTTCGAAAGATAACCGGATTTGTGACAGCTCGGCCAGAACGTGCCGCAGACGCGGAAACGTCTTGATGCCGACTGAGCCGACCTGCGCCAGTTGATAGTGCTCACTCATCGGCAAATAACGAATTTCGTATTGTTTTGTATCTGAGGCAACCCGCACCTGGCTGCTTGTGTTGCGTAATAGCAATTCCAGTTCGAGCGTTAGCGGAACGCCATGGATCAAGGCTTCGTGAGCCTCATTACTGAGGGCCAGTTTCTGCTCGCTGCTTACGTATGCCTGCCCATTGGTCCACTGGGTATCGACCCGCTTGATGACAAAACGATTGTCGTCGGCAGCGGACTGGCAGCCGGCTAGCGCCAGGAGCACAACCAGCAAAAAGCCTGTCGCCCGGTCAGGGGTTTTTACGTAGGCCGGCATAGAAAAAGCCATCCATCTCCTGCTCTCCCGGGAGAATTTGCTGTCCGAAATCGAGCTGCTTACCGCACCCAAAATTCATTTTCAACAATTCTGCGTCCGCATGAAGACCGATAAAGTGTGCTACCTGTTTTGCATTTTCCGCGTTCAGAATCGAACAGGTGGCGTACAAGAGCATACCTCCGGGTTTCAGCAGCGGCCAGAGTTGCGCAAGCAATCGAGCCTGGGTGGCAACGGCTTCTTTTACCTGCTCCGGCTTTCTCAGCCACTTGATTTCGGGATGGCGTCGGATTACACCGGTCGCTGTGCACGGAGCGTCAAGCAGGATGCGGTCGAAGCAATTTCCATCCCACCAGCTGTCGGGATCTGTTGCATCGGCACTGAGTAACCTGGCCTGCTCACCGGGCTGGTACCCCAGGCGCCGCATATTATCCGCCACACGCTCCAGCCTCGTTGCGCTCTGGTCAAGGGCAGTGAGGTGAACTCCTGGCGCGGCTTCAAGTATGTGGCAGCTTTTACCGCCAGGGGCGGCACAGGCGTCCAGAACGTGTTGCCCATCTTCCAGTTGCAGTAAGCCGGCAGCCAGTTGGGCGGCCGGATCCTGCACCGAGAAACGTCCTTTGTCGAAGCCGGGGAGCTCGCTGACCGCAGCAGCCGGGCTAATTCGGACAGCGTCCGGTACGACCGGGTGACACTCCAGGGTGTACCCTCCGGCTGTCAGCGCATCCAGAGTTTCGGCACGATCGAATTGACGGTTAAGCCGGAGCCAGAGCGCCCCGGGTTCGTTATTGGCGGTAGCCATGTGCTGCCAGTCATCCGGCCAGTCAGCCCGTAGCGCCTGCAACAACCACTGAGGATGGGCGAAACGCTCATCATGAGATTGCAGGCGGTCAAGCAACTCGTCCTGCTCTCGCTGGAAGCGTCGTAATACGGCATTGATCACCGATACGGCCCACGGCTTGCCCAGTTTACGGGCGCTCTCGGCACTTTCATGGATGGCTGCGTGGGCCGCCGAGTCGCCTTTCCACAGTTGGAACAAGCCCAGCAGGATCAGGCGTTGTACGTCGCGGTCCTTGCGCCGGAGTGGTTTGCGTAGCAACTGGTTTGCCAGCCATTCAAGCGCTGTCAGCCAGCGCAGGACACCGTAGGCGAGATGCCGGGAGAAAGCCCGGTCACGGGCGTCAGCTTGCTGGTTTTCGGAGTCCGCGTCGGCCAGGTTGTTACCGGAGTCAAGAACACGCTCCAGCAGGGCCAGAGCAGCCAATCGCGAGCTAGTGGCGCCGCCTTTTTTCATCAGAAGTTATCCAGCCGGCCGCTGGGTGTGCGGGCGTTGAGGTAGTCGGCTGCGATCATGACGCGTTTGCCGGGGGGCTGCAACTCCAGCAGCTGTAACACCTGCTCACCGCAGGCAATGTCAATCCCCTGCTTGCTGGTGGTCAGTACGGTTCCAGGCGCCTGTTCGTGATCCTTGTTGATCACGCGGGCCTTCCAGATTCGGGTTCGCTCATCCCCCATCATGCACCAGGCGACCGGCCAGGGGTTGAATGCCCGAATGCGCCGTTCCAGCGATGTGGCTGATTCGGACCAGTCGATGCGAGCTTCGGCTTTTTCGAGCTTCCTGGCATAGGTGATGCCGGATTCCGACTGGGGTTCGGCGGCAGGGAGAACACCTTCCGACAGTTTATGCATGCAGTCCAACAGGGCCGTCGCCCCCAGTTGTGCCAGCCGGTCATGCAGGCTGCCACCGGTTTCTTCCGGCTCCAGCGGGGTGTTCACGCGG
>CAYUBS010000022.1:0-28785 GCA_964443145.1 uncultured Wenzhouxiangellaceae bacterium
AGGCGTTCAGCATTCTCAATGATCATCAACGACGCATTGGGTACGTCGACGCCCACTTCGATAACTGTGGTTGCAACCAGTAATTGGATTTCACCGCGTTTGAAGCGATCCATTACAGCCTGCTTTTCCGCCGGCTTCATGCGGCCGTGAATCAGCGCGACCTCGATTCCGGACAGGCTGCTGTGCAATTCTCTTGCAACCTCCTCAGCAGCCTGTGCCTGGATGGCGTCCGATTCCTCGATCAGGGTGCATACCCAGTAAGCCTGCCGGCCTTCAGCACAGGCGGCGGCAACCCTCGATACGACTTCACTGCGGCGTTCGTTGGAAACTGCCGCGGTGGTGACGGGCTTCCTGCCGGGCGGTAATTCATCGATAACCGAAGTCTCGAGGCCGGCATAGGCCGTCATGGCCAGCGTTCGCGGGATCGGTGTGGCCGTCATTATCAACTGGTGCGCGTGGATGGATTCCTCCCCGGCTTTGTCCAGCAGGGCCAGTCGCTGGTGGACGCCAAAACGATGCTGTTCATCAACGACCGCCAGGCCCAGGCGTCCAAAGCTGACGCCTTCCTGCATCAGCGCATGGGTGCCGATGACCAGCTCCGCACCATCCTCGATTGCCTGCAGAGCGGATTGGCGGGCCTTGCCGGTCACCTTACCGCTGAGCCAGACAGGTTCAATCCCCAACGGGATCAGCCAGTCACTGAAGCTGCGCAGGTGTTGCTCGGCCAGCAGCTCGGTGGGCGCCATGATCGCAGCCTGGAATCCATTGCCGATAGCACGTAATGCTGCCATCGCAGCCACCACCGTCTTGCCCGAACCGACATCGCCCTGAACCAGACGCTGCATCGGATGGCTCCGGGCCAGATCCTGCTGAATTTCGGCAGTCACCCGTTGCTGGGCACCTGTCAGCTGAAACGGTAAACGTTCGAGAAAAGCTTCCTCCAGTTGCGGTACCTGGGCCAGTGCCGGCGCCTGGAATTGACGCTGGCGGCGATGCAGCTGTTGCATGCTGAGGTTGTGGGCCAGCAGTTCTTCCAGCGCCAGGCGTTGCTGTGCCGGGTGCCTGCGCTCAACCAGTGCCGCCACATCCGCGCCCGTCGGAGGTCGGTGAATGTACTCAAGGGCCGCGGACAGCGCGGGAATGCGCAGGTCTCCTCGCAGGCCCTCCGGGAGCAGTTCCTCGAGTTTCAATTGCTGTTGCTGCAACAAGGCCAGCGCCTGGTCTGTGAGCTTTATCCAGCTTGCCTGGCCGAGCCCCTCCACGGATGGGTATACGGGTGTGAGGCGATCGGAAATGGCCTCATCCTCTTCGCTGAGGATGCGCTTATAGCTGGGATGAACCATGTCGAGGCCTTTGTAGCCTCCCCGCACCTCTCCAAAGCAGCGCACCCGCACGCCCTTCGTGAACTGCTTTTTCTGGGCAGCCCGAAAATGGAAAAAGCGCAGCGTGATCAGCCCCGTGCCGTCAGAAATCACCACTACCAGCGTTGCACGCCGTCCGCGGATGATGGTGGAATGCTCAACTTCCCCCTCCACCAGCACCCGGGCACCGGGATACAGGCCGCCAATCGGCTGGATGCGGGTCCGGTCTTCGTAGCGGAAGGGCAGGTGAAACAGAATGTCTTCGGTTGTATGTATCCCCAGTTGGTTCAGGGATGATTCAAGGCTCGGGCCGACACCACGGAGTTCGCGTAGGTCAGAGGCCAAGAACCGCTTCCATTTCCACTTCTGCACCCATGGGCAGTGCGGATACCCCGACGGTTGCGCGGGCCGGGTAGGGTTCGGAAAAATATTTAGCCATGACTCCATTGACCGTAGCGAAATTGCCCAGGTCAATCATGTAGATGTTCAGTTTGATGATGCCGTCGAGGTTGCTGCCGGCAGCTTCGCACACAGCGCGTAAATTTTTAAAAACCTGGTGTGCCTGTGCTGCGATGTCTCCATCTATCAGTTCCATGGTTTCCGGAACCAGCGGGGTTTGGCCGGAGAGGAACACGATATCGCCATGTTGGACAGCCTGGGAGTAGGGGCCGATAGCGGCAGGTGCGCTTTGCGTGCTGATGATCTTTTTGGACATGTTGCTTCCTTCTGACTGTTGGGCCTATCCGACCCGGTGGACCCGGATCACGTGGCTGTTTCTGCGCAGCCGGCGTATCACGCGCGCCATGTGGTCGCGGTCGCGCACACTGATATTGAACAGCAGCGTTGCTGTCTCCGGGTTGGCTTCTGGTTGGGCTACTGTTTCGATGTTGCTGCCGGCCTGGCCGATACTGGTTGACACATTGGCCAGGACCCCCGGTGTGTTGCGGGTTTCAATGCGTACCGAGACGGGAAACATACCCTTGGTGATGGGCGCCCACATGACATCAACACAGCGGTCGGGGTGTTTGCGGAATTCACGCACGTTACTGCAGGTCACGCGGTGCACCACCAGCCCATGGTCGGTGGAAACATAGGCCATGATCTTGTCACCCGGCACGGGTAGACAGCAGGCCCCGAAACTCAAGGCATTGCCTTCTGAGCCCTCGATGGTAATGGCCTCGCCGCCATCCAGCTTGTTCGCCAGCAGACTGCTGTCAGGCACCAGCTTGCCGGCCACGACATTGCCCAGCGTTGAGCCCAGTGCGAGCTCATGAAACAGGTCTTCCTGCTTATTGAAGTGGTTTTCTTTCAGGAACTGCTTCCAGCGTTTTGCCGGAATGGCTTCGACCGAGCTGCCGCGTGCGTTCAGGGCTTTCTCGAGCAACCGGAGGCCGAGTGCCACGGTATCTTCCTGGCGCAGGCTTTTCAGGTAATGCCGGATCGCGGTGCGTGCCCGCGCGGTGGCGGCAAACTCCAGCCATTCCGACTTTGGTTTGACTTTCGGATCGGTAAGGATTTTCACGGTCTGGCCGTTGGCCAGGCGGGTGGACAAGGGAACTTCCACCTTGTCGATCAGGGCACGTGACGTTTGATTGCCAACGTCTGTATGGATAGCGTACGCGAAGTCCAGGGCGGTGGCATTCTGCCGCAGGTCGATGATTTTTCCCTTCGGTGTGAATACGAAAATCTCATCCGGAAACAGGTCGGACTTGGCGTGGTCGAGAAATTCCAGTGAATCCCCCGTGTGGCGCTGCACGTCGACCAGACGCATCAGCCACTCTCTCGCCCTGACTGCGGCTGTTGCCGGAGCTGCGCCGGAAGAACTGTCTGTCTTGTATTGCCAGTGAGCTGCGGCGCCCTTGATCGCCATGATGTCCATCTCTTCGGTGCGGACCTGGATTTCTATGGGTAATCCATACGGGCTGTTCAAAATGGTGTGCAGTGACTGGTAGCCATTGGCCTTGGGCAGGGCGATGAAATCCTTGAAACAGCCGGGCTTGGGTTGGTACAGGCTGTGTACCGCGCCGAGTGCGAGGTAACAATGCGACTCGGTCTGCGTGATGATGCGAAAGGCAAAAAAGTCCGTGACCGATGAAAATGGCAGGTCCTTGGACAGCATTTTTTTGTAGATGCTGTATGGGGATTTCTGCCGTCCGGTAATTCGACAGGGTACGCCCACATCGTTCATTTTCTTGCGCAGGCCTTCCAGAATGTTCTGCACTATCTCCTGCCGGTTTCCGGTCATTTCCTGCAGGTGCTCAGTGATGGTCCGGTGGCGCCACGGGTAGAGGTTGGCGAACCCCATGTCCTCCAGTTCGTGTTTCATGCTGTTCATGCCGAGGCGGTCAGCTATCGGTGCATAGATGTCCAGTGTTTCCCGGGCAATGCGGCGCCGGGATGTCTGCGACATGCTGCCGAGGGTGCGCATATTGTGCAGGCGGTCTGCGAGCTTGATGAAGATGACGCGCAGATCACGCGACATGGCCAGCATCAATTTGCGGAAACTCTCAGCATCCGCTTCGACGCGGGTACGGAATTTCATCTTGTCCAGTTTGGTGACGCCTTCCACCAGGTCGGCGATTTCTGAGCCGAAGCCTTGCTCGATGTCCTGCCAACCCAGATCTGTATCTTCTATGGTGTCGTGCAGTATCGCGGCCGCGATACTGACATGGTCCATGCGCATATTGGCGAGAATCTGGGCAACGGCAACCGGGTGAAGGATGTACGGTTCGCCGGTCTTTCGGACCTGGCCCCGGTGAGCTGACTCACCGAGATCGTAGGCACGTAGCACGATGGCTACGTTTTCAGGATCAAGATACGTATTGAGCAGGTCCCTGAGCTTCAGGACGGGTTCGGGATAACCTGTTGCTGCTTGCATGGGTCCGTCTCAGAGCCTGTACCTGTCTTTATCCGGGCTTACGGCGCGAAATCATCATCCTCGAGCTGCGTATCAAATACCTCTGCAGCTTCGATTTCCGCCTGGATCACGTCGACGCTTTGCGGGTCAACCAGTCCATCTGCAATTTCCCGCAGAGCGATGACCGTGGGTTTGTCATTTTCTTCTTCAACCAGGGGATCTGCGCCGTGAGCGATCTGGCGTGCCCGCTTGGTCGCGGTGAGTACCATTTCAAACCGATTGTCGATTCTGTTGAGGCAATCTTCTACCGTAATTCGTGCCATTTTTTTGCTTCCAAAAATACCGTTTAAATCACTACCCCGAAAAGTCACATACTCCGGGCTGAACCAATCATTTTATCGCGTTCCAAGCAGTTCTGCCAGAACTTCCATAGATTGGTTGGAGTTTGGCTGGGAAGGCTGCTTTTCAGATCGCACAAGCGCATGCAATTCTGACAGTGCCTGTTCGAAATCATCATTAACAATGATGGCATCAAATTCATCCCAATGGGAAATTTCGGCCTGCGCATCACGCATGCGTCGCCGGATCACCACTTCACTGTCCTGTCCGCGCCGAACCAGGCGCTGGCGCAGCGATTCCACCGATGGCGGGATAATGAATATCGTGCGGCAGGTGGGGAAAGTGCTTCTGATCTGACGAGCCCCCTGCCAGTCTATGTCCAGTATCACATCAAATCCGGCAGCTAGTTGCTGCTCGACAGCTTCACGGCCCGTGCCATAGCGGTAATCGAACACCTGCGCGTGCTCAAGGAAGGCATCACGTTCCATCAGGTCGAGAAATGTTTCCTCATCCACAAAGTGGTAGTGCACCCCGTCGACCTCGCCGGGCCGCGCAGGGCGTGTCGTGTGGGATACGGACAGCTTGATCTGCCTGTCCTTGTCGAGTAGTGAGTTGATCAGGCTGGTCTTGCCACCGCCCGAAGGTGCCGCCACCACGAAAAGACCGGGTTCACTCAATATTCTGAACCTGTTCCCGCATCTGTTCGATTGCCACTTTCAACTCAACGGCTGCCTGGGTGGTCCTGTTATCGACCGATTTCGAACTAAGCGTGTTGGACTCGCGGTTGAATTCCTGCATCAGGAAATCGAGCCGGCGACCGACCGGGTCATCGCGATCCAGCACCAGCAGGGCTTCTTTGACATGTGCGTCCAGCCTGTCCAGTTCTTCGTCGACATCGATTTTCTGCGCCAGGAAAGCGACTTCCTGTTCCAGTCGGCCGGTGTCGAGTGGTTGTGGCAGGTCAGCCACGCGATCGAGGAGTTTTTGCCTCAAGCCGTCACGAATGTCCGGCAGCCAGCCACGTACCTGTACGACATGGTCGGCGATGATATTCAGCCGTTCCCTGATTGCGGCATCCATCTGGGTACCTTCGCGCCCGCGTGCCGCCTGTAGCCCGGCGGCGGCTTCGGCCAGCAACTCAATGGCCGCCTCGTGCAGAGGTTGCGGGTCAGCTGCGCGTTCCTGGATCATGCCCGGCCAGCGCAACAGAGAGCGTAAATCAGGCTCCTGTTGCATATCGCTCATAGTCTGCAATTCGCCATGAAGCTCCAGAAGGCGCTTTGCCAATTCGCCGTTGAGTTCCAGGCTGGAGCTCGCCACACCAGGGGCAGGCGTGTACTTAAGGTTGGCGTCTACTTTTCCGCGGCTTACAAATTCACCCAGCGTCTGGCGGATTTGTGGCTCCAGTACCCGGAATTCTTCGGGGACGCGGAAGCCGACTTCAAGGTATCTGTGGTTGACCGAGCGGAGTTCCCAGGTCAGGCGCCCGAATGCATATTGGCGTTCAGCGCCGGCGAATCCTGTCATACTTCGGATCATGAAAGCTTACCCATCTGATTAAGTGGCACAATACTACCGACAAATGAGGATCGCGTCAGCGATCCAATCCAGCCGATTCAACTTTTAACATTCAGGATTCTAATATGAGACCCAGCGGCAGAGCTCCTGACGAGCTTAGAACCACCGTCATGAAAAGAAACTACACCCGACATGCAGAGGGATCCGTGCTTATCTGCTGTGGCGATACCCACGTGTTGTGCACTGCGTCCGTTGAAGAACGGGTGCCGCCTTTCCTGCGCGGAAAAGGCGAGGGCTGGGTTACGGCCGAGTACGGCATGCTGCCGCGCTCCACCGGGAGCCGGATGGGGCGCGAAGCAGCACGGGGTAAGCAGGGCGGACGGACCCTGGAAATACAACGGCTGATTGGTCGTTCCCTGCGTGCAGTGGTTGACCGCAAAGCGCTGGGTGAGAGGAGCATCACGCTGGACTGCGACGTGCTGCAGGCCGACGGCGGCACCCGCACCGCATCCATCACCGGCGCCTACGTGGCGTTAATTGACGCATGCAGGCACCTGGAATCACGTGGCTTGATCAAAAAGAGCCCGATCCATGGGCAGGTCGCCGCGGTCTCGGTCGGTATTTATGGCGATCAGCCGGTGCTGGACCTGGACTATCCGGAGGATTCTTCCGCGGAAACAGACATGAATGTCGTGATGAATGACGGCGGGGCCTTTATCGAACTTCAAGGCACCGCGGAAGGCCACGCTTTCCGGCGTGATGAGCTGGACAGGATGCTGGAGCTTGCTGAAAAAGGTATCCGTGAACTGATGGTGTTTCAGGAGGAGGCGCTGGGTGGCTGAGTTTCTTACGGGTGAACGTAAGCTGGTGCTGGCCAGTGGCAACCGGGGAAAGTTAAGCGAACTGGATGCCATGCTGGCCCCTTTTGGCTGGACGGTCATGCCACAAATGGAATGGGGTATCGACGAAGCCGTCGAAGATGGCTTGAGTTTTATTGAAAACGCACTGATCAAGGCGCGGCATGCTTCCGAACACACCGGGATGCCGGCACTGGGCGATGACTCCGGGCTGGTGGTCGACGCGCTTAACGGCGGACCCGGAATTTTTTCAGCGCGTTTTGCCGGCCCCGGCGCAGATGCTGGCGCCAACAACCAGAAGCTGCTCAGTGAAATGTCCGGAGTTCCTGAATCAGAGCGGGGAGCCCATTTCTACTGCGCGATGGCCCTGGTTCGCCATGCACATGACCCTGTGCCGTTGTTGGCTACCGGAACGTGGAATGGCCGCATTATGGAGGCCCCGGCAGGTGACCTCGGTTTTGGGTACGATCCATTGTTTTGGGTGCCGGGAGAGGAGTGTTCCTCGGCTGAGTTGCCCACCAAGCTCAAAAATCAACTCAGTCACCGTGGCCAGGCCCTGTCGGCCATGATGGAGCATTTCGCCGAACTCTGAGCATGGCCAGGATTTAGACATGAATCTGCCTCCTCTTTCGCTATATGTTCACCTTCCCTGGTGTGTCCGCAAGTGCCCATATTGCGACTTCAACTCGCATGCGGCGCGAGACGATTTGCCTTTTGATGACTATGTGCAGGCGCTGCTGAAGGACCTTGAGCAGGAATTACCGCTGGTGTGGGGCAGGCCGGTGCATAGCATCTTCTTTGGCGGGGGCACGCCCAGCCTGTTTGATGCGGCAAAAATTGGCGCACTGCTGAGTGGTTTTCGCAGCTTGTTGCCGGTCAGTCCGGAAGCAGAAATAACGCTGGAGGCCAATCCCGGCACCACGGAGCATGATAGTTTTTTGGCTTACCGGGAGGCGGGTGTCAACCGGATTTCGTTGGGTGTCCAGAGTTTTGACGATGAGTTGCTGGCTGCCATCGGCCGAATTCATGGGCGCAGCGAAGTGGAACGGGCAATAGGGGCTATCGAGCGCTCCGGGATACGAAATTTCAATATTGACCTGATGTTTGCGCTACCCGGCCAATCGGTTGCGGCTGCCCTTAATGATGTCCGGGAGGCGATTGCGTGCAATCCCGCCCATATTTCCCATTACCAGCTCACCATTGAGCCGAACACGCCCTTTCACGCTAACCCGCCGCAGTTGCCGGAAGAGGATGCCGGGTGGGAGATGCAGCAGGAGTGTGGTCGCATCCTGTCTTCTGCCGGTTATCAGCAATACGAGATTTCTGCCTGGTCGCGTCCGGAGCAGCGCTGCAGTCACAACATGAACTACTGGCGCTATGGTGATTTCATAGGGATCGGTGCGGGTGCTCACGGCAAAATTACGCTTCCTGCCGAGGATACGATCAGGCGAACCGTCAGGCAGCGGCATCCGGCAGCATGGATGAAAGGCGTGCAGGAAGGAAGTTCGATTCTGGAGGAAAAGAGGCTGGATGCCGCAGAACGCGTATTCGAGTTTTTTCTCAACCAGCTGCGATTGCGCGAAGGCGTTCTGGAGAGCCAGTTTCAGCCCCGAACCGGGGTCAGCTGGAGTGATGTTTCCGGGCGCGTGCAGAGTGCCATTGATAAAGGACTCCTGAAAGAGGAAAATGGGGTGTTGTCACCGACCGAACTCGGGTGGCGCTTCAGCAATGATACTCAGGCGATTTTTCTGCCTTGAAAGGTCTTGCAAACAGGCGCATCCCTCAGTAAACTGGCCGGTCTTTCGCGTAAGCGTTTATCTGAATTAATAGGAATTGTCATGAAAGCCGGCATTCACCCCAAATATAAAGAAGTGGTGTTCCAGGACATCTCATCAGATTTTGCGATCCTGACCCGCTCAACGATCGAAACCAAAGAAACCATCAAATGGGAAGACGGTAATGAGTACCCATTGGTGAAAGTTGAAGTTTCCAGCGCCTCGCACCCGTTTTACACAGGCAAGCACAAGGTGTTGGATTCAGGCGGCCGAGTCGATCGTTTCAAGAAACGTTACGGCAAATAACACAGCCTGACTGCTTTAGAAAAGCCCCGCCGGTAAAACGGTGGGGCTTTTTTATGCGCGCATGAAAGAGGGCGTAATTATTATCTTCAACATATTGAATATTAACAAATTCAATATTGGCCGGGATTTGATTAACTATGCTATATTCATGAGTTCAGATTAGTTTTACGCAGGAGAATTCAGTGTCCGATAAAAAAGTGTTTGTAACCGATAATTCAACCGGAAAACAAGTGGACTTGCCGGTCATCGCCGGGACCGAAGGGGAGCCAACCCTCGACATCAAATCGCTTCCTTCACAACTGGGTTACTTCACTTACGATCCGGGGTTTAGCGCCACAGCAGCCTGCACCAGTAAGATCACTTTTATCGACGGTGATAAGGGGATTTTGCGCTACCGTGGCTACCCGATCGAGCAGCTCGCAGAGCGCAGCACGTTTGTCGAGGTGGCCTACCTGTTGCTGAACGGGAATCTGCCGACTGAAAACAATCTGAATCAATTTCGCGACGAATTGACCTACCACACGATGGTGCATGAGCAGCTCAACCAGTTCATCTCCGGTTTTCATTACGATGCTCACCCGATGGCCATGATGGCCGGTGTCGTGGGGTCGCTGGCGGCGTTTTACCACAACAGGCTGGATATGGAGAACCCGGAGCACCGCATGTTGTCGGCCAAACGCATGATCGCCAAGATGCCCACAATTGCCGCGGCCTGTTACCGTCATCACATGGGTTGGCCCATTGCCTATCCACAAAATTCTCTGCGTTTTTGCGAACGCTTCCTGAATATGATGTTCTCGGTTCCGAGTGAAGATTATGAAGTCAGTGAGGTGGCGGCCAAGGCGCTGGATCTACTTTTCATCCTGCATGCGGATCATGAGCAGAACGCCAGTACGTCCACGGTGCGTCTGGTGGGGTCAACCGGGGCAAACCCATATGCATGCGTAGCGGCAGGTATATCGGCCCTGTGGGGTCCTGCACATGGTGGTGCAAATGAGGCGGTCCTGGCAATGCTGAGCGATATTGGCGACATCTCACAGGTGCCAAAATTCATCAAGCGCGCCAAGGACAAATCCGACCCATTCAGATTGATGGGCTTCGGGCACCGTGTTTACAAACACTACGATCCTCGCGCGACTATTATTCGTGCAGCTTGCTATGAAGTACTGGATGAGCTCGGTCAAGACGATCCGATGATGGATTTGGCGATGGAGCTTGAGCGCATTGCACTCGAGGACGACTATTTCGTTGAGAAGAAACTCTACCCGAACGTCGATTTCTATTCCGGTATTATCTACAAGGCATTGGGTATTCCGGTGAGCATGTATACCGTGATGTTCGCCATCGCGCGAACCGTGGGCTGGGTATCGCAGTGGCTCGAGCAATGCGAGACGCCGACCAAGATCGGCCGGCCACGACAGGTTTATGCCGGTGAAACAGAACGCAGATACCGGGCGCTGCACCGGCGCGGCTAACCAGGTTCAACGGGGCTGGTTAATTGCTTACCATGCCGTCACTGAGGCAGGAGTTTCCGTCGACAGGCCTTCGGCTTCGGCCAGACTGGCTCTGCGTTGAGGCTTTCCATCGATCGGGCTGGGTGGTGATTGCCGCAAGTGTACCGGTTCGAAAATTGTCAGTTCGATAGTGAAGCTGTCCTGTTCGAAAATCACCAGTGGCACAGTGCGGTGCTTACCGTCCAACCAGCGGATCTGACGTTGTTCTTCGCTGAATGGTTTACCGTTTTCCAGAAAATGCAAAATCACTGATTCAGTGGAATCGGCAAAAATATGCAGGCCGGCCCTTGAGTGCTCGCTGGCCGTGCCATCAAGCACCGCCCCGACCAGCCTGGGTGTGAATTTTTCCAGCCAGTGCATGGCTGTCACCGCTGCCCGGCGTAAGCTCGCCAGGTTGTCCGTGTGGGTAGATCCCCCGTAAAGCTCCAGGTAAGTGCGCAGCGCGTCTTTTACCTCCAGGTTGCTCGGCAGGGCCAGTCTGTCACTGACTCCCCGCCGCTCAGCAGCCTTCTTTTTTGCGGCATGATAATTCTGCTGCCCCTCGGTGGCGATGATCCGCGCCGCCTCAGCAGCGATGTCCAGCCGTACGTGCTGCAGTCGGTGGTCAGTAGATTTCGTACGGGTCTTCTTCGAGCGGGACATCCTGGTTGTCTCCCTGTTCTTCCTCTTGCATGGGTGGCAGTCTGCCTGCCTGGAATATTTCCATGATGGCGTCTTCGTTACCAAGCCGGGCCAGCATTCCACTCTCAGGGTCGATCCTGGCCTGCGACAGTCCTTCCGGCATGGGGGGTTGCTGGTCTTCCAGGCCTTCAAGTGCCACGGCCATGTATTCCATCCATACCGGAAGTGCTGCCCGCCCACCCAGTTCACGCCGTCCCAATGGCTCGTGGTTGTCAAATCCCACCCAGACCGAAGTCACCAGGTGATTGTTATATCCAGAAAACCATGCGTCACGTTGCTCGTTGGTCGTGCCGGTTTTTCCGCCGAGATCGCGGCGGCCCAGTTGCATAGCCCGGACACCGGTGCCGCGGCGAACAACATCCATCATCATGGATCGTACAAGATAGGCGTTCTGTGGCGAGATCGTTTGTGGGGCAAGGCTTTCTTCAGGCGTCATACGGATGGCTTTTCTCACCGGTCCTCCATTGGCCAGATCCGGATCCACCGGGTCGGTCGCAATTTCCAGGGGCCTGAATGCGGGCTCAGTCTTCTCTACCAGATCTTCTTTCTCATCCGGCGCGGTAGATTCCTCCAGGCAATCATCACAGATCAGCGCGGGCAGGGTCTCATAAGCAACCCGCCCCTGAGCGTCTGTGATGAGGCGAATGTACTGGGGCGTTATGAGGTGGCCGCCATTGGCGAACACAGCGTAGCCCCGGGCCATGGATAGCGGTGACAGCGAGGCGCTGCCAAGCGCCATCGACAGATTCGCCGGCATCTCACTGCGCTCAAAACCGAAATTCTCAGCGTACCCGCGGGCGTATTCGATACCGATATTGCGCAGTAAACGGATCGAAACCAGGTTGCGCGAGTTAACCATCGCCTCACGCAGACGTGTGGGGCCGTAGAATTTCTCGCTGAAGTTCTGTGGCTTCCAGGTGCGTTCCAGTTCGGAGTCCTCAAAAACAATGGGCGCGTCGTTTACCAGGCTGGCTACGGTAAACCCCTTTTCCAACGCTGCGGAGTAAATAAAAGGCTTGAAGCTCGAGCCCGGTTGTCGGCGGCCCTGGGTGACCCGGTTGAATTTGCTTCGGGCGAAATCGTAGCCTCCAACCAGTGCCTTGATGTCTCCACTGCGCGGGTCGATTGAAACCAGTGCGGATTCCACTTCAGGCAACTGTCCCAATTTCCAGTTTCCGTCGTCGTGCAGCCGAGCCCGGATGATATCGCCCGGGACCATGATGTCCTCCACCGCTTTGGGTGCGCGGCCCTTACGGTCACGACCAATGAACGGCGCGGCCCATTTCATGTCATCCAGTGCCAGCCCAACCGTTTGTCCATTGCGCAGGAAGACCAGTGCCAGCTCACCCTCCGCTTCAATTACCAGGCCGGGTTCAAGGCCTGAGACAGGGCGGTGCGGTGAAAGGATTTCGGCCCAGTCTGTGGTGGTTGTTTGTTCTGCCATGTCGACGTGGGCTTCCGGGCCGCGGAAGCCATGGCGCTGGTCATATTCCTCCAGTCCGTTTGATACCGCCAGGTTAGCGGCCGTTTGCAGCCTGCTGTTGATGGTCGTTTTGACCACGTAACCCCCGGTGTAAGCCCTTGATCCGAGTAACGCCAGAGATTTGACCCGGACCATTTCAGCGACGTAGGGGGCTGAAATTTCCGCGATGGCGCCATGGTAGTAAGCCCTGTCGGGTTCGGCCTGCGCCGCTTTGGACGCAGCAGAGTCGATGTACCCGAGATCAAGCATGCGGTTGAGAATGTAGTTACGCCGCTCAATCGCTCTTTCCGGTGATGTGATCGGGTTGACCCTGGATGGCGCCTTTGGCAGGGCGGCGATCATGGCGCACTGGGCCAGGGAAAGCTGATTGGTGGATTTGCCGTAATAGACTTCTGCGGCTGCACCCACACCATAAGCCCTGTACCCGAGAAATATCTTGTTGAGGTACAGCTCAAGGATTTCGTCTTTATCCAGCTCCCGCTCGATCTTCAGCGCAAGGAAGGCTTCCTTTATTTTGCGCGTCCAGGTTTTCTCGGCTGTCAGGAAGAAGTTTCTGGCCAGTTGCTGCGTGATGGTACTGCCGCCAATGGATTTCTCACCGGTGGTTGCCAATGACCAGACCGCCCGCGTGATGCCCTGGTAGTCAATTCCGGGGTGCTCATAGAAGCGGGCGTCTTCACCGGCCAGGAATGCCTGCTTGAGATATGCGGGTATTTCTTCGACCGTGACCGGAATACGGCGTTTCTCACCAAAGATACCGATCAGCTTGCCATCTTCACTAAACACCCGAAGCGGCACCTGGAGTTGCACATCACGCAAGGTCTCGACATCCGGCAGATCCGGTTCGAGCACCAGGTAGGTGATTCCAACAGTTGCAATTCCCGCTATAAAAGAAACCAACATAAAAACGATAAACCAACGGATCAGTTTCTTCACTAGTTATTCCTGTTGTGATAATTTCCGGGACTCGGAACAAATTATTTCAGAAGGTGTAAGATTACGATATTAAGCGGCAAGCATGGAAGCGGCCTGCAGAAAAAAAGTGTTTATAAACACACGATTCAATATCTTCCCTTCCCTTGCCAGACCTGATTATAAAGCCAAATCGGAGCGTTTCTGGCGACAAAAACATAAAAATAATTCGAAATCGGCATTGAGAAACCATTCAATATCTGTTAAAAACTAGATCAGGAAGTGTCAATAACCCATTGTCGAACAAAGGATTGAGGGCAATATTGAAAATATTCGGCACCAAATTACCACCCTTAATGGGCTTGGATATCGGGTCTTCAAGCATCCGCTTGTTGCAGCTTTCCCGACATGGCAACTCATATCGGATTGATCATTTCGCGATCGAGTCATTACCACCTGGCGTGATCGTTGAAAAATCAGTTCAGGATATTGAGGCCATATCAGAGGCGATTCAGTCAGCAGTTAGGAATTCGGGTTCGAATTCCAAGTACTGCGCTGTTGCTGTCTCGGGGTCAGCTGTATTCACGAAGACAATTAGCCTCCCTTCAAACCTGGCAGAAGCGGACATAGAGAGTCAGGTTCAGATTGAGGCCAATCAGTACATCCCATACCCGCTGGATGAGATCAGCCTGGATTTCGAGGTTCTCGGATCTTCAGCCAGGAACGCGGATATGGTGGATATACTGCTTGCAGCCAGCAAGAACGAGAATGTCGAAAGCCGGCAGGATGCTCTGGAGTCTCTGGGTCTTAAAACCCGGGTTGTAGACGTCGAGTCATTCGCCATGGCCAACGCGTTCGAGTTGATCCGGGAGCGCGAAGGCATCAGGAGTACCGAAACTGTCGGTATTTTTGACATCGGCTTCGACCTCTCCAGTTTGCTGATCCTGAGGAATGGACGGGTTGTTTATACCCGTGACCATCCCTTCGGCGGCAATCAGCTGGTTGAAGAGATCATGCGGCGTTATGACATGACGGCCGAGCAAGCAGGCTTCTTCATGCGTGGAGAGCCCGGTCCAGAGAATTTCGAAGATGAAGTTCTTGAGCCGTTCATGCTCAATGTCGTGCACCAGATCAGCCGCGCACTGCAGTTTTACAGCTCAAGTGCTGAATTTTCCAACATCAGGACGATTTTCCTGTCCGGCAGCATGGCTTCGATAAAAGGCCTTGCCGAAGTGGTTGAACAGGAACTGGGAATCAAGACAGCCGTGGCCGATCCGGTCAGCGGGCTGGAAATTGCCCCGTCCGTAGCGGTCGCTGCGCTGAACAGGAATGCACCCAACCTGATGATTGCAATGGGTCTCGCACTGAGGGGATTTGACTGATGGCTAGAATCAATCTCCTACCATGGCGTGAAGAAGAGCGCAGGGATCGCCAGCGCCAATTCATGTATTCACTGATGGGTACGTTGGTGCTCGGAGCTATCCTGGTTTTGCTGGTTGGTCTGTTTTTCGATCAACGCATTAGTCAGCAGGAGGCCCGGAATCAACACATCCAGTCCGAGATTAGTCGGCTGGAACAGCGGATTGCCCGTATTCGGGATCTTGAGAACACGCGCAACCGCCTCCTGTCACGTAAACAGATCATTGAATCGCTGCAAGCCAGCCGCTCTTTAACGGTTGAGTTGCTGGACAAGCTGGCCAAGACCATTCCGGTGGGTATTACGCTTACCAATGTTCGGCAGCAGGGTAAAAATCTGACCCTTCTGGGTACCAGCCAGTCCAATGCCAGAGTTTCTGCGTACCTGCAGAGCCTGGACGAGATGGATCTCTTTGTCAGACCTGAACTGCAGTACGTGCGGGCGGCAACCAAGCCGGCCAGCCGGATTGAAACTTACGAGTTTGCAATCACTGTCAGGCTTGACAATACCAATGGCGAATCAGAAGAAATCGACGTTGAGTCGGTGGGGGCAGGCTGATGCTCAACGAATTACGAGATCTTGATTTCAATGACATTGGCAGTGCACCGACTTCGGTCCGCTATGTCATCCTGGGGTTCCTTCTGGTCGTTATTCTGGCCATCGGCTACTTTCTACTGGTCAAGGCAAAAACTGAACAGCTGGAATTGGTTCAGGGCCTTGAGAACCAGTTACGGGTTGATTTTGAAGCCAAGCAGGCCAAGGCTGCAAACCTCGAATCTTACGAGGCGCAACTGGCAGAGATGCAGGAACTGCTGGAAACCATGTTCCGACAATTGCCCAGCAAGACTGAAATGGACAAGCTGTTGGTGGACGTTTCCCAGACAGCCCTGGGTGCCGGAATCGATGTGCAGTTATTCCAGCCCAATGCCGAGGCTTATCACGACTTTTATGCAGAGCGCCCGATTTCCGTAAGGATGCTGGGTGACTATCACCAATTTGGCGAGTTCGTCAGCGGTGTAGCCTCTCTGCCAAGAGTCGTAATCCTGACCATGCATGATATTGCATTGCGCAGAGCCAACGAACGAGACGTGGGTGGTGCTGCAGACGGCCGTCTGATACTTGAGGGCACCGTCAAAACGTATCGCTACATTGACGAAGAAGAGGCTGCAGAACGGGCCGAGGCGAGTACGCCATGATTAGACTAAACACAATCAAGAATGTGAGTGTGGTGGTACTGGTCGTAGCTGCAACGATGTTGACAGCCTGTTCCGGAAGGCAGGACGATCTCAACCGGTATATCTCAGAAGTAAAATCGAGACCGGCGACACCGATTCCTCCGATTCCTCCGGTGCGGACCTACACACCATACCAATACGAAGGCCTGACCGGGCGTGATCCATTCCGCCAGTCAACCAGTGAAGGCAATGACCAGGTCGTTGCAACCGGGCCGTCCTCAGGGCCAAGGCCAGACTTGCAACGTCCCAGGGAATACCTTGAGAGGTTCGAACTCGACACACTGTTGATGGTTGGCACCTTTGCGAAGGAGTCATCTGAGTGGGCTCTGGTCCGGGATCCGGATGGCGTAATCCACCGGGTAGCGGTCGGAAATTATATTGGCAAGAATCACGGCAAAATAAGCGACGTTTCACCAGACGAGGTGCAATTGAGTGAGTTTATTTCCGACGGTACCGGCGGCTGGCTGGTTAGAGAAGCATCAGTCGCCCTGGGTGGAAGCTAGGATGGGCAACACTCCAGCGACGAATTCGAGAGGCATGGTAATGAATAGCATCAACGTATGCATAGTTAATGTACCGCAAACCTGTGAAAGAGGGCGCAGCATGGGTAATTGGAGAAACGGATTTCTTTCAGGACTGATCACTGTCCTGGCGATCATACCTGCTACGGCGGCATTTGCAGCAAGCAGTGTCACGGGTATCAGTCATGCCACTACGGCTGACGGCAGCATTGAAATAGCACTGCAGACCAGCGGCGATGTGCCCAAGGTCAGCGTGTTTGCCACGGAAAGCCCGGCACGTATCGTGCTGGACCTTACCGACACCGAAAGCCAACTGGGTGCAGACCCTGTATATGTCGGCGAAGGCAATGTGCAGCAATACTCTGCAGTAGCTGCCGGCGGCAGAACGCGAATTGTCGTGGATCTCTCTCGGGCTACCGCTTATGAATATGATGCGCAGAGTGGCACCGTTGTGCTTACTGTTGCCGGTACAGGTGCAGTAACCAGTTCAACCGCATCCTCATCTGCTTCTACGCCAATGGGTGGTTACAACGTCAATAACGTTGATTTCCGACTGGGCGACCAGGGACAGGCACGGGTGATTGTCAGCCTGGACCGACCGGGTGCCAGCATGTCGATTGAGGAAGGCACCAACTCGCTGATTCTTGATATTTTCAGCGCTAATTTGCCGGAAAATCTGAACCAGCGCCTTGACGTGATGGATTTTGCCACGCCGGTGCAAATGATTGATTCGTTTGGTTTGAAATCCGGTGTGCGGGTGAAACTCGCAACCGCTGGCCTGTACGAGCATCTCGCTTATGAATCAGGCAATGACATAGTCGTTGAAGTCAGCCCCATGTCGGAAGGCGCGGCGCTTGTTGAAGAAGTTGAAGTTAAATTCTTCGAAGAGAAGGTTTATGAGGGCACCAAGGTGACCTTCAACTTCCAGGACATTCCCGTACGCTCCGTGTTGCAGTTGATCGCAGACGTTTCTGATCTGAACATCGTTGTTGCAGACACTGTCGGTGGCAACCTGACTCTACGCTTGACTAATGTACCCTGGGACCAGGCGCTGGATATCGTAATGGACGCGCGTAACCTTGATATGCGTCGTAACGGAACTGTCATTTGGATCGGTCCTACGGCTGAAATCGCAGCACGTGAACAGCAGCTCTTGCAGGCCCAGGCAGATCGCAGAATTCTTGAGCCACTGCAGACCATATTGATTCCGGTCAGTTATGCTAAAGCTGAAGAGTTGATGGCTTTGATTAACGACTCAGCCAGCCAGGTCGATACGGAATACGGCCTGCTGTCCGAACGCGGCTCAGTAACAATCGATGCGCGTACCAACACACTGCTTATTACGGATACGGCTGAAAAAATCATCGAGATCCAGGAACTGGTAGCCAAGCTGGATTATGCGGTCCGCCAGGTGCAAATCGAATCACGTATCGTGATCGCCAGTTCCGAATTCGCCCATGAACTGGGTGTTCGGTTCGGCGTCAGTTACTTGCACACCGGTAGTAATATTGGTGTCATCGCGGCGGATGGCCGGGCGACAGATACCTTTAACCCGGCCATTGATCCCCGGGATGATGGCTTGCTGGACATTCCAGCCTATCCGAACCGGTACCAGGTTAACCTGCCCGCACCGAGCGCGAATGCGGCCACAATGGCCCTGTCATTCCTGACTGGCAACTTCCTGCTCGATCTTGAACTGTCGGCACTTGAGGCCGAAGGTGAGGGTGAGGTCATTTCTACGCCCCGTATTGTGACGGCCAACCAGGCTGAAGCATGGATCCATCAGGGTGTTGAAATTCCTTACGAGCAGTCAACCTCGTCCGGCGCCACCGCGGTGCAGTTCAAGGAAGCCGTGCTGGAACTGAAAGTGACGCCGCTGATTACTCCGGATAACCGGGTGCAGATGGACCTTAATGTGAAACAGGACACGGTGGGTGAGATTTACCAGACATCCCGTGGTGGTTCGGTTCCATCTATCGATACACGTGAACTTGAAACCCAGGTGCTGGTTGCCAATGGCGATACGGTCGTGCTGGGTGGTATCTTCCAGGACGAAACTGCTTCGAAGGAAGAAAAAGTGCCATGGCTGGGAGATATCCCGGGTATTGGCGCCCTGTTCCGTCGCCGGGCTAATGAGTCCAAGAAACGTGAGCTGCTGATCTTCGTGACGCCGAGTATCGTGGAAGACCGGCCCATCCTGTAAGCTGCTTACGCACAATAGTAAATCGGCGCCCGGGCAATGCCCGGGCGTTTTTTTATGCTGCAATGGCAAACAACTGAGAAACCCCGACATGAGCGGCCTGCCTTATTCTGAAGCCTGCGAACGTAACAAAGAGCCCATTCTTAAGGTACTAATGTCCGTGCTGCCTGCGCAGGGCCGAATCCTGGAGGTTGGATCCTGCACCGGGCAACACCTGGTTCATTTTGCAGCTGCTTTTCCTGCTCTGAGCTGGCACCCTTCAGACCGCAAAGAGTACCTGGATGGCCTGTTTGCGCGCATTACTGCGGAGGGCGGAGGAAACATACTCCCGGCTGTGGAGCTGGACGTGGTCAGCGGCTGGCCAGAACCATTTTTCGACGCTGTTTACTCGGCCAATACGGCCCACATCATGAGTTGGGAAATGGTTTGCGCCATGTTTACAGGCGTTTCCCGGCTACTGCGGCCCGGCGGAGTGTTCTGTCTCTACGGCCCGTTTAACGAGGCAGGACGGTTCACCTCCGACAGCAATCAAGGGTTTGACTACAGCTTGCGTTCTCGAGATCCGGCCATGGGCATTCGCGATCTGGAGGCGCTTGATACACTGGCGCGCAGTCATCAAATGGAGCTCATGCAGCAGGAACGGCTACCGGCCAACAACAGCCTGCTGGTGTTTCACAAAACAGAGGGACTAACAGATGGTGGATAGGCAGGTGCTGGTCGAGCAGGCCCGCTTCAGGCTGACGCCCCGGTCAGGGTTAGCCAGTCGGCCGGGTGGATATTGCCGCCGCTGATGATCACGCCCACTTTCCGGCCGCTGAAAAGCTCGGGGTGTTTGCCGATGGCCGCAATGACTGTGGCTGAAGAAGGTTCAATCAATATTTTCATGTGCCGCCAGAACAGGACCATTGCCGATCGTATTTCATCGTCCGAAACCGTCAACACCTTTTTTACTCCTGAACTGATCACTTTGAAGTTACGTACCCCGACGAGGGCTCTAAGCCCGTCGGCGATGGTATCCGGCGTGAATTCCGTGATGATTTCCCCCCGCTCCAGGCTAGCCACCGTATCAGCGGCCCCCTCCGGTTCCACGGTGTAAACGTCAACTCCCCAGGCGCGCGTTGCAATGGCCGTGCCACTGACCAGCCCACCTCCGCCCAGTGGCGTTATGACCTGTTCCAGGGTTGGCACCTCCTGTTCCAGCTCCAGCGCTGCAGTACCTTGCCCGGCTATGATACGGGCGTCGTCATAGGGGTGGACCGCCAACAATCCTTTCTGGACCAGTTTTTCCAGTTCGTCCACCCGGGATTCATTCGTCGGGTAACACAAATGTACCTGACCGCCGTAGCCCTTTACCGCTTCAATTTTCATTGGGGATGAGTTTTCAGGCATGACAATATGGGCCGTTCGGCCATCGAGCCGGGCGGCCAGTGCCAACGCGGCGCCGTGGTTGCCGGACGAGTGAGTGGCGACATCGCCTTTCGTACCATCTTCTGTCAGGCAAGCGATCGCGTTGCAGGCACCCCTGAATTTGAACGCCCCTGTGCGTTGAAAGTTTTCGCACTTAAAATAAAGCTGGCAGCCCATCGCCGCATCCATAAGAGGATCGTTGAGAACAGGGGTCAGGCGTACTTGCTGCCGAATACGGGCATGGGCCAAATGGATGTCGGCAATGTCGGGTATCCGGATGTCGGCGTCAGGTTTCATTACAGACGACTCTTAATGGGTGTTGGGACTATAATAATGCCCCCACTGAAGGAAATACCATGAAAAACAGCACGGCCAGAAAAACCGTCCGCCGGGAAGAGTACACGCCCTACCCATGGATCCTCGAGCACGTGGTCCTCAGATTTGAAATCGGAGATAACACGACACGGGTTCTGTCCCGTTTACAGGTCCGCCGTAACGAGGCGTGTGCCGCAGTCTCTTACATCGAACTGGATGGCGAGGATATGGAGCTGATCGCGGTCACATTAGATGGCCGTAAGCTGAACGATTCCGGATTCGCCAGGAGCGCCGATAAGCTGTTGATCCACGATGTGCCTTCCAGTTGCACCCTCGAAATAGAAGTGCAGATCAAGCCACGTGAGAACACCACGCTATCTGGACTGTACCCTTCAGGGGATTTTCTGTTAACCCAGTGCGAGGCTGAGGGCTTTAGGAGGATCACCTATTTTCCAGACAGACCGGATGTGATGAGTGGGTATGAAGTGACGCTGGTTGCTGATAAAGCGCAGTATCCGGTGCTTCTCTCAAACGGGAATTCGGTCGAGTCGGGGGAGCTTGAAGACGGTCGCCACTGGGTTCGCTGGGATGATCCGTTTGCCAAGCCGAGCTATCTTTTCGCCCTGGTTGCGGGTGATCTGGCCGTTGTCGAGGATCACTTCACGACAGCCAGCGGGCGCAAAGTCACACTGCGTGTTTTTGTGGAGCCGGAAAATCTCGATCGTTGTGATCACGCAATGGAATCTCTCATCCACTCGATGAAATGGGACGAAGAGCGCTTCGGACTTGAGTACGATCTCAATATCTACAACATCGTCGCCACGAATGATTTCAACATGGGGGCGATGGAGAATAAGTCGCTTAATATTTTCAACTCAAAGTACGTTCTGGCGCGCCCCGATACGGCCACCGACCTCGACTACCAGGGCATTGAGGGCGTCATAGGACACGAGTATTTCCATAACTGGACGGGTAACCGCGTTACCTGCCAGGACTGGTTTCAGCTGACGCTGAAAGAGGGGCTGACCGTATTCCGTGACCAGGAGTTTTCATCCGACATGCACTCCCGGGCGGTCAAAAGGATTCGCGATGTCCGCGTATTGCGGAGCAGGCAGTTCCCGGAGGACGCCGGCCCTATGTCTCATCCGATTCGTCCTGATAAATATATTGAAATCAACAACTTCTATACAATGACGGTCTATCAGAAAGGGGCCGAAATCATCCGTATGTATCACACCTTGTTAGGTGAGGATGGCTTTCAGAAAGGCATGCGCCTCTATTTTGAACGTCATGACGGCACGGCGGTCACCTGCGATGATTTCATGGCCGCAATGGCGGACGCCAACGGTGTGGACCTTGCAAGATTCGGGCGTTGGTATAGTCAGTCGGGGACTCCCGAATTGACGGTTGGCAGCAGTTATGATGCCGACGCCAAGACATACACTTTGCACCTTTCGCAAGCGACACCGCCGACCCATGACCAGGCTCAAAAGCAACCGCTGGTGATCCCGGTTTCGCTGGGCTTGCTGTCCAAAGACGGCAGTGCCCTGCCGTTGCGCCTTCAGGGGGAGCACGAAGGTACAGAATCATCCCGCTTGTTGGTTCTGGAGGAAGAGCAGGAGAGTTTCGTTTTCGTAGGTGTTGAGGAGCGACCCATACCTTCGTTGTTACGCGGGTTTTCCGCGCCGGTAAAAATCGACTGCCCCTATTCGACAGCAGAGCTGGCCGTGTTGATGGCTCATGACAGTGATGCATTCATGCGCTGGGAGGCTGCACAGCTGTTGTCGCAACGGGAGATTCTCGGAAATGTCGGCCGGTTGGCTGAAGGTGCTGAACAGGTGTTGGCTCCAGAATTGATAGACGCCTATGGTGCACTCCTGGCAGACCTGGATTCTGATCCGGGCCTGGTGGCGGAAGCACTTGCTTTGCCCGGAGAGGACTACCTGGCGGAACTCTTGCCCGTTGTCGATGTAGATGGAATTCATGCCGCGCGTAAATTTGTGAAATCAGGTCTGGCCACCGCATTGCAGCAACGATTTCTTCAGCGTTACACAGATATGTGCACTGACCGGGACTACAGCAAGGATCCGGCCTCAATGGCGCAACGCAGCCTGAAGAACATTTGCCTGTCTTTTCTTCTCGAGACGCCATCCGGCGAAGGCCTGGCAGAAGCGCAATTGGCTGGCAGCGATAATATGACGGATACATTAGCCGCGCTGCAGGGCCTGGTATGGGTCGAAGCACCGACTGCTGAGGCTGCCCTGCATTCATTCGAAGAGCAATGGCAGGACGATGCTCTGGTGATGGACAAGTGGTTTTCCATCCAGGCCGCAATTCCCGGTGAGCATGCAGTGGAGCGAGTGCGGACATTGCTTGACCACCCTGGCTTCAGCATTTCCAACCCCAACAAAGTGCGCTCGGTTATCGGTGTATTCTCGATGATGAATCCTACCGGCTTTCATACCTCTGACGGATCTGGTTACCACCTGCACGCAGACCAGGTCATTGCACTGGATGCGTTGAATCCACAGATGGCTGCACGTATGGCGGGGGCATTTAATCCCTGGACACGCTTCGATGAGCAACGCCGTAACCTGATGCGGAACGAATTGAAACGGATTGCCGCAGCTCAATACCTGTCGCCAGACGTCTCTGAAATCGTCAGTAGCGCATTAGGCATGGATAAAGAAGGGTAATCAGGCGATGAACCCTCTTGATCAAGTTCCCCTGCTGCTGGTAATAGTCGGTTCAATTTTGACCCAGATGGCCTTCATTGAAGGCGGATATCGCTATGGAACAGTAAAGCAGTCTGGACCGGTTAAGGCTCAGATGGCGCAGGTGCGGGCCATCATGGGTGCCTCTCTGGGGCTGCTGGCGTTTATGCTGGCGTTCAGTTTCAGTATCGCCCAGCAACATTTTGAGCAACGAACCCAGGCTTACATGCTGGAGGTCAGCGCCATTGACTCAGCATTTCGTGGCGCAGACCTTATTGATAATTCTTCCCGGGGAGAGGCCAAGGAAGTTTTGCTGAATTTTGCCAAACTCAGGCTGGAACTCGTGCAGGCGGCGAGGGAAGGAGAAATAGATGCGGCCATCAAGATGGTTCGCGAGTCGGAACGGATGCACGATCACCTGTGGAAGATTGCGGAATCTTCTATGGAAGGTGAAGGTGGTGGGAACGATAGCGGTATTTTCGCCCAATCGATTCTGGCCATGATCAACGCTCACGACGCCAGGTTGCAATCCGCTCTTTTTAATCGCATCTCACCGGTGATCTGGCTGACGTTGTTCCTGATGTCGCTGCTTTCCATGGTTGTTATGGGCTACCAGGCAGGTCTGACGGGAACACGCAGTACCCTGGCGACCTGGACGCTGGCCATCACGTTCTCAGCGGTGATGACCCTGATCATCGATCTTGACCGACCCAATATGACCCTTTTCAGCCTTAATCAGGAGCTGATGGTTGAACTCGAAAACAGGATGCAGGATGCAGTGGTGTCTGGAGTGGAGGAGTCCCGGTAAATGTGGCCGCGGTTGTTGATACTCTGTTTGTTTTTCGTTCTTGTCCAGGGATGTGCTTCCAACCCTGCAAAACCTGATTCACCTGAGGCGGCCCTGGTGGTGGTTGAGGGGATTGTGATCAGCAATGAATTGCCGTTTCCGGTAACCGACGTGATGATCAACATTCCGGCAACAGGAGGGTTTGCGGGCTGCGGGAACATCATGCAGGCATCAGCATGCCGCACCAGCTTCGTGGCGGTGGATTATCGTGCGGATGCCATGGTGGTCAGTTGGAAGGAGTACGGCAAGCCGCATGCGACGGGTTCCTTTGTCGTCGAAGCGCCGGAAGGCATGGACCCGGAAAAGCCGGTCTGGCTGCGTGTGGTTATTTTTGCCATGGGGCAGGCGGCCGCAGAGTTCGTGCAGTTTTAGGTGCGTCGGCTTAGCGCTCGTTCAGTGCTTTGATTAATAAACTTCGCTGCAAGTCGGCCTCATGCCGGGCGGGAAATTTGGGCGCAAGCCTCAATTCACCACTGAATCGAATATTGAACTGGTAACCTTCGCCGTCCTCGGCCTGGAATACCCGGGTCAGGAACGCCACCTTGTCCAGCGCTATCGCGTACCCCTGCATTTCGTATATTGCTGCCATTGACGATTCCTCGGTTGAGCGGGTTGTGCACGGATCTGCATCCGGCATGCTATTCTTGTAAGTGCCATGAAGACACTCATTCTGCTGTTATCGTTGATTTTGCTGGGGGGCTGCGCCAGTCCGTATTACCCGGTGTATGTTAGCAGTGAAGGAGACTATTACATCGCAGAGCGGAACACCAATGGTCCGTACTATGGCGCCGGTTCGATGATGTACAGTGATGTTGGTGTGTATCCCTGGTGGGCTGGTGCTTACACTGCCCAGACTTTTGAATATTTCTCGCCCAATTTCTATCCTCATTATTTTTCCATCTGGTACCCGCCCGGCTATAACCAGTTTTACGGCTTTTACGGTGGCTACCACGCTTACTGGTGTCCGCCTTACCGAATTCGGCGTCACGACGGCCGACGTAGTGCCACCGGCCGACGCAGTGCCACCGGCCGTATGGGCAGCCCGGTCATGCCGCCCGTGGCGGCAATGGGCCCGGCCGTGACCAATCCGGATTTGTGGCGGGCGATAGACCGTTCCGCTGTCAGCCGGGAAATTGTCATTCGTCAGAGTACGGGCTGGAATAGTGCCAACCCTTCGGCCTCGTTTCCTGTGCAATCATCAGCAGGCAATTATTTCGGCAGGTCGCAGAGAGGCTCGCCCGGGTCGAGCCACTGGGCCAACGGTTCTTTACCGCGTACAAAAAGCAGTGTAAGTACGCGCGAGGCTGCTCTTACAAATCACCAGTAATTAAGCTTTATTTTCAGTACAATACGTCCTCTATCAACTCCGGAGAAAGGGCTCGTAGCCGTTTCTGAAATTTCGTAATGCAGTATTCTGAAACATTTGACGTAATTGTGATCGGTGGCGGCCATGCCGGCACCGAGGCGGCGCTGGCATCGGCGCGCAGTGGCGCACGCACCTTACTGGTGACCCACAGCATAGAAACAATTGGCCAGATGAGTTGTAACCCGGCGATCGGTGGCATTGGCAAGGGTCACCTTGTCCGGGAAATTGATGCGATGGGTGGTGTCATGGCACAGGCTGCGGATGCAGCAGGCATCCAGCTCAGAACGCTTAATTCACGAAAAGGCCCGGCAGTTCGTGCCACGCGCGCGCAGTGCGACCGCAACCTGTACCGTGCGTTCATCCGATCCTCAGTGGAGCAGCAGCCGTCCCTGTCCATTTTCCAGGCTGCCGTGGATGATCTTTTGATGGAAGGCGACCGGATTGCCGGTTGCCGAACTGCTACGGGTATTGAATTTCGAGCGCCAGCCGTTGTACTGACGACGGGTACGTTTCTGGGTGGAAAAATCCACATTGGCGAAGAACAGTTTGCGGGTGGACGCGCAGGCGATCCGCCATCCAATACTCTGGCTGCCCGCCTGCGCGAGATGCCTTTTGGTGTGTCGAGGCTAAAGACAGGCACTCCTCCGAGAATTGATGGCAAGAGTGTTGATTTCAGCGTCATGCAGGAGCAGCCGGGGGATGTTCCACGGCCGGTATTCTCCTACCTGGGCAGTGAGGACGATCACCCGGAGCAGGTTTGCTGCTGGATCACACACACCTCTGCTCAAACTCACGACATCATACGTGAGGCGCTGCACCGCTCACCGATGTACTCCGGTGAGATCGAGGGAGTGGGCCCGCGCTATTGCCCTTCTATTGAAGACAAGGTCGTACGGTTTGCCGACCGCGACAGCCACCAGATTTTTGTCGAGCCGGAGGGCCTGCTCACCCGTGAGCTCTACCCCAATGGGATTTCTACCAGTCTGCCATTTGATATCCAGTTGGAGTTCGTCCATTCCATTCGAGGGTTCGAGGCTGCTCATATCACGCGCCCGGGTTACGCCATAGAATACGACTATTTTGACCCTCGGGAGCTGCATGCCTGGCTGGAAACCAAGCACGTACCCGGCTTGTTTTTCGCCGGCCAGATCAACGGTACCACCGGTTATGAAGAGGCGGCAGCCCAGGGGCTGGTGGCGGGCATCAATGCCGCCCGATCGGCCCGCGGAGAGACAGCCTGGTCGCCGCGTCGCGATGAGTCCTACATGGGTGTGATGATAGATGACCTGGTTACCCAGGGTACGCTTGAGCCCTATCGCATGTTCACCAGTCGTGCCGAGTACCGTCTGCAATTGCGCGAAGATAACGCCGACCTTCGGCTGACTGAAAAGGCGCGGGCGCTTGGATTGGTTAATGATGCCCGTTGGCAGAAATTCTGTATCAAGCGTGAAGCGATCGAAGTCGAGCGGCAACGTCTGCATGATATCTGGGTGGCGCCGGGTAATGAACTGGCCCGGCGGCTGGAAGCGGATTGCGGCCTCAAGGTCAGTAAGGAATGCCGTGCTTTGGATTTGCTGAAACGGCCTGAGGCTGATTACCCGAAACTGGTGGCGGTCGAGGGGATCGGTCCGGGTGTTGAAGACCCCAGGGTGGCCGAGCAGATCGAGATCCAGGTACGCTATTCCGGATACCTGACCCGCCAGCAAGATGATATCGACCGGCGTCAGCGCCACGAAGGCATGTCTCTTGCTGACGACCTGGATTATTCAATCATTAGCGGCCTCTCATCCGAAGTCCGGGAGAAGCTGGAACGGGTGAGGCCGGACACGATCGGCCAGGCTTCACGGATTCCTGGCATGACTCCTACAGCCATTTCAATTCTGCTGGTTCACCTGAAAAAAACCCGCCAGCAGGTGGCCTGATCAACAATTTTGTGCTTTACGGCCAATTATCACGATTTAGAAACGAACCATTCACAGTTTCTTAACACGTAATCATTAAGCTAGATATGTAAGTTGACTGTGCCTCGCGCATCGTACCTCTAAACAGGCAGTCCCCACACTTCTATTGCCTTAACGATGCGCTTTCAAGCCCCGGAATCTATCCGGGGCTTTTTTTTTGCCGCCTTGTTGTTCATGATGACCTCTTTACGGCAACCATCAGTGCGATACATGTCCAATGAATAAGAATTTCTCAACCAACACCCCGGTACCTGGAAAATCGGATCTCAAGAACGCTCCAGTTTACGTGCTGAAAGGTTTTTGCATGGGCAGCGCCGACATTATTCCGGGTGTCAGCGGTGGAACGATGGCCCTGATCCTGGGTATCTATGAGCGCCTGTTGGGCGCCATCCGTTCCTTCGATCGCCCCTGGCTGACCCGTCTTCTGAAATTCCAGTTCCCGGCTGCCTTTGCACGTAACGATTTGTTTTTCCTTGTACCGCTGGGTATTGGCATTTTGTCTGCACTGCTGTTTTTCACCCGTGTGGTGCCCTTGCCGACACTGATTCACACCCACCCGGAAAGCGTCTACGGGCTGTTTTTTGGGTTGATACTCGCTTCGATCGTGATATTGATGAAAGAAGTGGAGCGCTATGGTGCAAGGGAGGTACTGACCACTCTGGCTGGGGTCGCACTGGGTCTGGCTGTTGTTAACCTGGTGCCGGTAGAAACACCCACGGCGGCCTGGTTTATTTTCCTGTGTGGTTTCATAGCGATCAGCGCCATGCTGCTGCCAGGTATTTCGGGATCGTTCATCCTGCTGATCCTGGGGAAATATGCTTACATCATAGATGCGCTGGGTCAGTTTAATCTGACAGTGATCATGGCTTTCGGGTTCGGCGCCTTGTCGGGAATGGTGGTTTTTTCGCGCACGATTGTCTGGCTGTTAAAGCGCTATCACCAGCCAACACTGCTGGTCATCAAGGGGATTCTGATCGGTTCGCTGTGGGTGATCTGGCCCTTCCAGGATCGAGTTTACGAAACGGTGCGGGGAAAGGAAAAACTAATGGGCGCCACTCCGCTGTGGCCCGAGTCTCTTGATGAAACGGTGGTGGCTTCCATCGCTTTCATGATTGCCGGATTCGTGCTGGTTATGGTGATACATCGTTGGTCAGGCCGGAGTAATACCCCGGCCTGACCCGGATTGCGACAGCTCTTAT
>CAYUBS010000023.1:0-2235 GCA_964443145.1 uncultured Wenzhouxiangellaceae bacterium
TGGCCGAGGGTGTTCATGACGAAAAGGCAGACTCCATCATCACGCTCACAACCAGGGCAGTCGAAAACTGCCTTTCCTCGGAACGCGGCAGCTGGATTCTGGCCTCCCGCCAGGATGCCCAGTGCGAACTGGCCGTGACCGCTGTGCTCGACGGCCAGCCCAGGAACCTGGTACTGGACCGCACCTTTGTGGAAGAAGGGGTCCGCTGGATCATCGACTACAAGACGTCCACCCACGGCGGTGGTGACCTCGAAGGATTTCTGAAAAATGAGGCTGACCGCTACCGGGAGCAATTACTGCGCTACCGCGATGCCCTGGCGATCAATGAAACCCGGCCGATACGTACGGCCCTGTATTTCCCCTTGCTCGACCGTTTCTGCGAAATTCGGGATTAACCGGCGCAATTAAAGTGTGTGATGCTCCAACCCTGCATGGTTGCGTTCGTATGAAGTCTGGCAGCGGGTGCAGCGTGATGCGGTCGGGGTGAGCTGTAAACGCTCTAAGTCAATGCCAACGGTACAGTCGCTACAGATGCCATAGCTGCCTTCAGCCAGGTGAATCAGTGCAGCATCAATCGCACGGATTTCCGTGATATGCATATCCAGTATGGCTAAATTCAGGTCGACCAGCAGATCTGCAACGGATTCCTCCTCCAGGTCGTGTACCTGGCCAGCCAGGTCGATGAAGTGTTCATTATCGGATTTGAGCAGCTCGAGACGAATCTCTTCCCGCAGATTGTAGTAACGCTCTTTGAGCTGTTGTTTGAATTGAAGACGTTGTGTCTCGGTCAGCATCACGGCACCACCTTGTTGTCGTTTACGACTAAACAATAATCATAACTGCCGGCCCACCGCATGATTTGCCTCATGAACTCCTGAAATGAATCATAAGTAATGCTTGTATATCTATCATTTACAGAGTACTGTGCGCCCACCAGACACGTGGAAGTGTGATTATTTAATATTTTTGCGCCCCGATCTGGTGTTACAGATTAGTTACAAACCTTCAAGGTCTTCTCAGAAGTAAATCGATTGCCACGGTATTTTGATGTTTTGAGATGTGATTGATCAATTATTAATCTTATTTCAAAGGTATATCAAAATGACGACAGGTACAGTTAAGTGGTTCAATGAATCAAAAGGTTTCGGTTTTATTTCTCCTGAAGATGGCAGCAAAGACGTGTTCGTTCACTTCTCTGCAATCCAGTCTGAAGGTTTTAAAGTCCTCGCTGAAGGACAGTCAGTAACGTTCAACGTCGAAGACGGTCCTAAAGGCCCGCAGGCTACGAACGTCGTTGCTAACTAATTAGCGACTGACAACGAAATTAAGAACCCCGCTTTCGAGCGGGGTTTTTTTTGCCTTACGTTTTACCTGAGCTGGCTGTCTTTGCTGCCGCGACGGTTATAACCGGAAACAGCGGCCTGCTGCTTATCCTCTGCCTCCTGGCAAGCCACACAAAGACGCACACCCGGAACGGCCTGACGCCGTGCTTCGGGAATCGGTGCTAAACACTCCTCGCACTCCTCCAGGCTTTCACCGCGCGGTAACTGGTTACGCGCACGCTCCACGGCATCTTCGATGGTGGCATCAATTTGATCCTGAACCGCACCGTCTTTAGCAAAACCACCCGCCATGCCAACTCCGCTAACGAATCAACCCGGGCGGGCTGAAGGGCACACTGTAGGGCACCGCGATGGGTGGCTGCGGCCTGATCGGGGGGCCCGGATTAATCGGCGGCCTGGGATAGATTCCCGAGTTCCAGAAAGGATAAGAGTACGGTTGAGACTGCTGATAAATCACAACCGGCTGCTGTGCGGCAACTTTTGCCCGCCGCTCGCGGTCCGCTTCACGCTTCTCTTCGCGCTCCTGGCGAATTGAAGCCATCCGCTTTTGTTGCACCTCAACGTTATACAGATCCTCTTCAGGATCGGCGTTCGCCGGGGACGTGTCCTCCAGCCTCATCCGGTTTACCCCGCTGGTATCAGCCGGTGGCGGATTCTGGCTATAGTGCGGCACGCCGTCTTTATCCACCCAGTGATAAATCTCGGTGGCCCATACGGCCGGAGCAGCCAAAAGAAGCAAAATCGGCATAAGGATCTGTGTCGTCTTCATATTCTTAGTATAAGACGCTTTCGCCAATGATCCACACTCCCCTCAATTTCAACAGCTCAGCTACCAAAGCTGAAACAGGCCGAGTAAGAGCTACTTCTTCTTCCTTGCGCCACCTTTACCCTT
>CAYUBS010000023.1:2335-26910 GCA_964443145.1 uncultured Wenzhouxiangellaceae bacterium
GCTGAAACAGGCCGAGTAAGAGCTACTTCTTCTTCCTTGCGCCACCTTTACCCTTCCCGGCATGGGGCTTCGCTCCTTTGCCCTTGAAGGGCTGTTTGCCGCCATCTCCTGCCCGCGACAGGTTGAGCCTCTGTCCGCAGATCTTCATCTTCTTCAGGTCCTGGTATACGTCATCCGGCATATCTTTAGGCAAATCAACAAAGGTGAAGTTGGGGTGAATATCGATATGGCCAATGAATTTCCCTTCCAGGCCAGCCTCGTTGGCGATCGCACCGACGATATTGCCCGGTTTGACGTGATGCTGGTGCCCCACTTCAAGCCGGAACCGTTCCATGCCCTTGTCAGGTTGGGTCGACGCCCTATGCTTGCGCGGGCCACCCTGCTTTTCCTGGTGTCGAGAATGAGGTCTGTCATCGTGCTGCGGGCGGCCCGGCTTATCCGGTTCCAGCAGCAGCGGCTGATCACCGATGGTCATCTTGGCCAGGGCTGCGGCAATATCCATGGCCGGAATATCATGCTCCAGCCGGTACTGCTCGAGCAGGCCTTGCATGAACAGCAAGTCACCCTGTCCCAGCGTGTCGGTGATGCTTTGTTTGAAATTGGCGATGCGCTTGTTGTTCACCATTTCGGTGGTGGGCAATTTCAGTGGCTCGATTTTCTGCCGGGTCGCATTTTCAATGGCCGCCAGCATGCGGCGTTCGCGAGGTGCAACAAACAAAATTGCATCGCCTTTGCGGCCGGCACGGCCGGTACGACCAATACGGTGGATGTACGCCTCTGTGTCGTATGGAATATCATAATTGATGACATGGCTGATGCGGTCGACATCAAGGCCGCGGGCGGCCACATCGGTAGCTACCAGTATATCCAGCGTGCCTTTCTTCAGCCGGTCAATCATTCGCTCCCGGTCTTTTTGTGCCATGTCACCATTCAGAGCCGCTGCCGAATAGCCTCGGGCTTCGAGGCGCTCAGCCAGCATGGCCGTTGACGTCTTGGTGCGGACGAACATCAGCAGGGCATCGAACGGCTCCACTTCCAGGATCCGGGTCAATGCATCCAGCTTGTGCATGCGATCCACCGGCCAGTAACGCTGACGAATGGTAGACGCAGTAGCGGTCTTGGACTTGATCGAAATCTCCTGCGGGTCGCGCAGGTGGCGCCGTGCGATGCGCTCAATTTCCTTTGGCATGGTGGCGGAGAACAACGCCATCTGACGATCTTTGGGCGTCTGCTCCAGGATCCATTCGACGTCGTCGATGAACCCCATACGCAGCATCTCGTCTGCTTCATCCAGCACCAGGGCCTGCAACTGACCCAGCTGCAGCGTGCCCTTGCGCATATGATCCATCACCCGACCTGGCGTACCCACCACAACATGCACACCGCGTTTCAGTTGCCGGATCTGCCCCGAATAATCCTGGCCGCCATAGATCGGCAACACGTGAAACCCCTTGATGCCTCTGGCATAACTTTGAAAGGCTTCGGCCACCTGGATGGCCAGTTCACGTGTTGGCGCCAACACCATGACCTGCACCTGTTGCAGCCGCACATTCACGCGTGACAACAACGGCAACGCAAAAGCAGCCGTTTTACCTGTGCCGGTCGGAGCATGGCCCAGCAAATCCAGGCCATCGCGCAGGTATGGAATAGCCTGTGCCTGGATCGGCGTGGGAATTTCATAACCCACTTCATCAAGTGTAGTGAGCACATGTGCAGGCAGGTTCAGGTCGCGAAAGGTTACTTCGGTCGGCTTGGTATCAGACATTGGAATTCCTGGTGAGACTCAAGGCCCGGCAGAATACTGAGTCGAAAGCGCCGGTGGCGCAGTATAATGCCTGCCAAACAGAAACCATAGCACTTACGGGTCACGAGTGGATAAGATGATGTCATGAGCGCCATGCAAATATGGGTAGATGCCGATGCCTGCCCCAAAGTCATCAAGGAAATCCTGTTCCGGGCCGCGGATCGCGTGGCGGTTCAGGTCACGCTGGTCGCCAACCAGGCCATCCCGGTGCCCCGCTCACCCCATATCCGTTCTATCCAGGTAGGTTCCGGCTTTGATGTGGCGGACAACTACATCGTGCAACAGATTGATCAGGGTGACCTGGTGATCACCGCGGATATTCCACTGGCCTCCGAAGTGATCGACAAGGGCGGTCTGGCACTGAACCCGCGAGGCGAGTTATACACGGTAGAAAACATCCGCCAGCGACTAAACATGCGGGACTTCATGGAAACGATGCGGGCCAGCGGAGTCGACACCGGCGGCCCACCGGTTTTCAGTCAGGCCGACCGGATGGCTTTTGCGAATCAGCTGGATCGCCTGTTAGCCAAATAGGGTCAGAGTAATTTACCCGCCCACACTGGCCAACCAGATCATATGCCTTGCACCTTTATTGCCATGGGCATAAACCATCTTTTCTTCGACCATGAAGCCGCAGCGTCTGAGCCGATCGTGAAAGGCCTGATCCGGGCCGGCCGACCAATAGGCCAGAATTCCATCACGGGTCAAAGCTTCCTGCGCGGCCACGATACCGGGCGTTGAATAAAGCCAGTCATTTGAACTCTTCGTCAAACCCTCCGGACCGTTGTCCACATCCAATGCAATGACGTCGAAATAGCAGCGCTTGGTGCGCAGTAGCTTAGCCACATCACCCACATGCACACGGGTTCGCGGGTCATTAACGGGAAAGCCACTGCGCTCTCCCAGCGGGCCCCGGTTCCAGTCCACCACTTCGGGAATCAGCTCAGCAACCGTGACCTCGGCCCCCGCGCCAACCTCCGCGAGCACTGCAGCCAGCGTGAAGCCCATGCCGAGCCCACCAATCAGCACCCGTGCTTTCTCTGCAATTTTCAGCTGCCGGCACGGTAGGGCTCCAAGCGCATCCTCTGAGCCGTGTTTGCGGGTGCTCATCAACTCACCGCCGCCGGAGGAAATCTTGATGAAGAAATCGTCTTTGCCCTGGTACAGGCTCAATGACTGGCTGCTGCCGGGGATGGGCGCCTCACCGAGAAGGGTCCAATGCCTCATATTTAATCCGGTTTTGGGAAAGTCCTGTTATATTCTCTGACACAGCCTTTGTCCACAACCCTCTAACAGGATTGAACCATGCCCTCTTTCGACGCCGTCTCCGAAGTGAACCAACACGAACTCACCAATGCGGTCGACCAGGCCAACCGCGAGGTCGCTACACGCTTTGACTTCAAGGGAACCGGTTCGAATTTCGAACTGAAGGAATCCCTGATCACCATGAACACCGAGTCGGAGTTCCAGCTGCAGCAAATGTACGACATGCTGTGCACCAAGCTGGTCAAACGAGGCGTCGATATCTCTTGCCTGGAAATGGGTGAACCTGTGATTCAGCTGAAGACAGCCGTCCAGGTCGTGACCGTGAAACAAGGAATAGACACTGCTGATGCCAAGAAAATGGTCAAGCTGATCAAGGATCGTAAAATCAAGGTCCAGACCGCGATCCAGGGCGAGCAGTTGCGGGTGACCGGCAAGAAACGGGATGACCTGCAAGCCGTCATGGCGTTGCTGAAAGGCGCCGGTTTCGGCCCCCCGCTTCAGTTCAAGAACTTCAGGGACTAGGTCGCCATGCGAGACATCGAAATCCACCGTGAGCCGATCGACCTGTACAAGCTGTTGAAATTCGAAGGTCTGGTGTCCAGTGGCGGCGAAGGGAAAGCTGTTATTGATCAAGGGCTGGTGGTTGTTAACGGTGAAATCGAGACCCGCAAACGCAGGAAAATTAACTCCGGTGACGTGGTGGAATATGCAGGGGAGCAATTTCGCATTCAGGTGAAGTAGGTTTTTCCGTTATCATCGACGCCTAGATTTATCAGGAATCCAGGCAATGACCTTACGAATCAACCTATTTCTCGGCACCCTGCTGCTGATCTGCTTCAACCTCGCTGTCGCGTCTGAAGACGCTGCCAGCGAAGATAAATGGGACGTCAGCAAGCCGCCGGGGTCGTCAAAAAACATCCCCATCGATACGCATAGCGGTACCTGGATGAGCCTGGACGTCAGCCCGGACGGCCAAACCCTGGTATTCGATCTGCTGGGTGACATCTACCTGATGCCGATGGCCGGTGGCGAGGCGAAAGCTATCAACAGCGGACTGGCCTGGTCAATGCAGCCGCGCTTCTCACCCGACGGCAGCGAAGTTGCATTCATCAGTGACGCCGGTGGCGGCGATAACATCTGGCTGATGAACACGGACGGCAGCAATGCGCGGCAACTGACCGAAGAGGATTTCAGGCTGCTGAACAACCCGTACTGGTCGCCTGACGGTAAGTACCTTGCAGCCCGTAAGCACTTCACAACACAGCGTTCCCTGGGCACCGGGGAAATATGGCTCTATCACCGCGATGGCGGCAGCGGCGTCCCGGTAGTCGAAAAGCCCAGCGAAGAACACCAGAAAGAACTGGGTGAGCCGGCGTTTTCGCCGGACGGCAAATACATCTATTTCAGTGTTGACCGCACCCCCGGACCGATCTTTGAATATGCACAGGATTCCAACGGCACCGTTTTTGAAATCCGCCGGCATGACCTTCACAGCGGCGAAACGAGCAGCCTGGTCAGTGGGGCCGGCGGCGCAGTTCGACCCACACCTTCGCCGGACGGACGTTACCTTGCATTCGTCCGCCGTATCCGCGGCGAAAGCGCCCTGTTTATCAAAGACCTGGTAAACGGTAAAGAATCCCCGATTTTCACCGGCCTTGACCGGGACATGCAGGAAGTCTGGGGTGTCCAGGGCCTGTACCCGAACATGGGCTGGACCCCGGATTCAGGCAGCATCGTTTTCTGGTCCGGCGGCAAGCTCAACAAAGTCGCTATCGAAAACAACGAAGTCTCTGAGATCGAATTTCACGTGGCCGACACGCGAACTGTTTATGAGGTCAGCAGGCCGGCGGTTGAAGTCGCTCCGGCCAGCTTCGAATCCCGCATGGCACGCAACGCGAAAATGTCGCCCGACGGAAGCGCCATTGTGTTCGAAACCGCCGGACGGCTTTATATCCGGCAACTTCCCAACGGCAAGCCAAAATTCCTGACCAGCGACGCTGACGACCATTTCGAATACGCACCTTCCTGGTCGCCAGATGGAAAGAAGATCGTGTTCGTAACCTGGAACGACCAGAAACTCGGCCAGGTTCACAGCGTCAAAGCCAATGGCGGCCGCAGCAAACAACTCAGCAAACAACCGGCACACTACCATGCACCGCGGTATTCACCCGATGGCTACTCCATCGTCGTCGAAATCAGTGACGGCGGCTGGCTGACCTCGCCGGACTGGTCCGTGCAGACCGGGGTATTCCGCATGCCCGCCAGCGGTGGTGCGGCCGAACAGATCACGGACAATGGCAGCAACCCGCATTTCGGAACACGCAACGACCGCCTGTACGTGACACGCTCACGTGAGTCGGGTGACGGAAAGGCGCTGGTCAGCATCGACCTGAACGGTGAAGCAGCCAGGGTGCATGCCGAAGGCGAGTACGTTTCACGCTTCGAAGTTTCTCCAGACGATCAGCACCTGGCCTTTCGCGAGAATTACCAGGTCTACGTCCTGCCGCTACCGCCGGGCGGTCAGCCGCTGAGCCTCAACACCAGTGTCAGCAGCGTGCCGACGACCCGCGCCAGTGGCATCGGCGGTAATTTCCCGAATTGGTCAGAAGGCGGCCAGACCATCAACTGGACGCTGGGTGCTACAGCATTCAGCGCAAATGTCAGCGATCTTTTTACCCAAACCGGGGCTGACTCTGATGTAGACGATGAAAATGCGACTGCAGCCTACACAGCGCCCGAGCAAGGCCATTCGCTGGCACTGACGCTTGAAGCGGATATTCCAGACGGCAAAGTGGCCCTGACCGGCGCTCGCCTGATTACGATGGCAGCCGATGACGGTGGCGTGATCGAAAATGGCGTCATCGTGATTGAAGGCAACCGCATTATCGCAGTCGGCAACGCAGACACCGAGATCCCGGGGGATGCCGTACAAGTAGACGTCAGCGGCAAGACCATCATTCCCGGCCTCATCGACGCCCATGCCCACGGCTCAGCCGGTGTCGGTTTCATTCCGCAACAAAACTGGATGTCCTATGCAACGCTGGCGTTTGGTGTAACGACGGTACACGACCCTTCTAACGATGCGACGGAAATATTTTCCGCCGCCGAGATGCAACGAACCGGGCAAATCCTCTCGCCGCGTATTTTCTCCACCGGCGATATCGTCTACGGTGCGCGCTCAACCTATTTCGCTGAAATCAATTCCCTCGACGATGCCCGCGAACACGTCAAGCGGCTGAAGGCACAAGGTGCCAACAGCATTAAAAACTACAACCAGCCCAGGCGCGAGCAGCGCCAGCAGGTGACTGTGGCAGCCCGCGAGGAAAACATGCTGGTCGTATCGGAAGGCGGCTCTTTGTTCCACATGGATCTGTCCATGGTGGCCGACGGCAACAGCACCATCGAGCATAACCTCCCGCAGTCCATGTTGTACGATGACGTACTACAATTCTGGGGCCAAACCCGCGTGGCCTACACACCCACATTAGTGGTGACCTACGGCGGCCCCAGTGCTGAGACCTACTGGTACCAGGAATCCAACGTCTGGGAGCACGAAATTCTGAGTCACTTCGTGCCACCACACATTCTTCAGCCGCGTTCGGTGCGTCGCATCACCGCCCCTTTCAGTGATTTCTACCACGTGGTCAGCGCCACAACCGCCAAAAAACTGTCCGACCAGGGCGTCATGGTCAGCATTGGCGCGCACGGCCAGCGTGAAGGGCTGGCCAGCCACTGGGAAATCTGGAGTTTTGCGCAAGGCGGCATGTCACCGGTGGAGGCTCTGCAGGCTGCGACCATCACGCCGGCCAGGGCGCTTGGATACGAAAGGGATCTGGGCAGCCTGGAGGTAGGAAAGCTGGCTGACCTGGTGGTCATCGATGCCGATATCCTGAAAGACATATACCAGACAGACAAGGTTACACACGTGATGCTCAATGGCCGCCTGTATGAGGCCGACACGCTGAACGAAACGGTTACCGGGAACCGTAAAACGCTACCCTTTTACTGGCAGTAGGCGGTGCCTTCGGACTTCTGACCGAAGGCCTCTACACCCGGGAAGGTGTGTACACAGAGGCACTGGTTATCGCGTTGCTACCGTTCGTAAACGAACTTTATCGATAAAAGTCAGAGGATACCGGCCAGCTCTTTAAGCTCTTCCGCTTTGCGCAGGGTGGCATCACGCCCCTCCCTGATACTCTCCTCGGACAGGTCAAAATCCATCAGCCCAATGTGGCTGAGCCGGGGTGTGAGATGCACATCCGGCGGCTCACCCGCCATGCGTGAACGCGTGATTCGATCTTGCATGATGTCCACCGACCCGGCGATTACGTCGAACAGGCCCGGGTCCGGATTTTCTTTTCTGCGCAGCGAGGATATATAGGAATCCAGCCCCACACCGAAGCTCGATTTCATCTTCGCACCCCACTTGGCGACCACCGAGTTTTTCTCTTCAAATTCGGCCAACTGCCGGCTGCTCTCCTCATCCGTGGGGCTGTCGTCACTGTTGTGCACGAAGAAATGACGGCCGATCAGGTCGTCATTGAGATTAACGGCAATCACGATATCCCCGCCCATGGCCCTTGCCACTGAAACGGGAACCGGATTGACCAGGCCACCATCCAGTAACAGGCGGTCAGCGCTGTAACGCGCAGGTGCAAATATACCGGGCAGGGCTATGGAGGCCCTGCACGCATCAAGCAGGGACCCCTCGCGCAACCAGACTTCACGTCCGGTACCCAGCTCGGTGGCCACACAGGCAAAAGGGATTTCAAGGTCCTCGATGTTTGGGTCCCCGATTCTCTCTTTGATGGCCGCCATCAGACTGGTTCCCTGCAGAAACCCGCCGCCCGTCATCTTTGCATCCAGCAAGCGGATGATATCAGCCCGGCTAAGACCGGCAATCCACTTTTCGAATTCTTCCATGTTGCCGGAAGCATAGGCACCACCAACGATTGAACCAATCGAGGTACCAACCACCAGGTCCGGTTTAATGCCCATTTCAGCCAGCTCATGAATCACACCAATATGCGCCCAGCCACGTGCTGCGCCACTACCCAGTACCAATGCAACTTTTGGTTTATTTATGAATGCCATGATTTTTTCACCTTATGATGTCGCCCCTGACAAGGTACCTGCCATTGATGGTAAACGCCGCGGCTTCACCATCCAGGATGAGGCCGGGTTCTCCACCACGCTCTGCGTGCATGTGCAGATGCGGCTCGCTGGTATTGCCACTGTTGCCCACCCGGCCCAGTAAGTCTCCGGTACGAACCCGGTCACCCCGGGTTACCTGCACACTGCCATTTTGCATGTGGGCGAGCACGATCTCAACGCCCTGGCAGGCAATCACCACGTGGTTACCAGCCAGGTTCTCTTTATCTGTCTTCCCGGGATCAAGATCATCCAGGCCGTCCCGGGCCACCACCACCTGTCCGTCGCAGGGTGAAATAATTTCAGCACCAAAAATTGCGTAGCGGGCCAGGCTATTTTCCTTGTCCGGCAAACCCGCACTGGCGCCCCAGCTATTCAAACCCAGAATATCCAGCGCGTAATTTTGTGGCTTTATCCTGGCGTGGATATTGATGAAGGGGCTGCCACCCCCCTGCCTGACCACGAACTTTCCGCCACTCAACGGCGAAGATAATTCAATGACGTCCGATGGCGCGGGGTAACCCTTCAAGCCGGCCCAACTGAGGACGGCAAAAAAGACAATCAGGCCCAGGTTGATATTGGTATTCACCCAACGCTGCCAGCGCGGCATTTCCCGGGCAGCCGTCCTGATACGTGTGAATCCGCGATAAAGCGCCAACAAGAATAACAGGGCCACCAACCAGCGGTAATAAATGCTGACCGCATCCCAGGGCAGCATCACCCAGCAGAACAACAGGCCAAGCGCCAGGGCCAGAGTAGTCAGGCTGAACTGGGACACCGAAGGCGAGCGCTGCAACGCAATTGCAGCCAGCAATATGGGCGGTACCAGGGCAACGATCAAAATCACAATCCACATCCGGATTATTTTACAGCTTAATCGACAAACCTCTAGTTGCCGTAGGCATACCAGTCCACGTCACGGGTCAGGTACATCAGGCCGGCAATGGCCAGCAACAGTGCCAGAGAACCCAGCAAAAGCGCCGCATGCTGTGCCGTTACCAACACGTAGAGCAAGGCATAGGTTAGCGCCATCATCGCACCCACCAGGTAGCCGCGGCGGCGCTGGCCCAGCACAGCGCCGGTGTAGGGAGTGACAATCGCCACCAGCAATCCGGCGGCTACCAGGAAGGCGCCAGCAAAAGGCAGGTATTCCGACAGCGCCAGCAAAACCAGGTAAAAAACCGCCAGCGCAGCGCCCGTCAACACATAGGGCACAGGGTGCAAGGGCCTTCCGGTCATGACCTCGAACAGAAACAAGGTAAAGAACGTCAGGGAGATGAACAGGAAGCCATATTTCACCGAACGTTCGCTGCGCTGGTAGCCATCCACCGGTGTTTCCAGGCGCATGCCGAATCCGGCCTGGCGCAATTGATCAAAATGCATCTCACGCACCAGCCACTGATCGCCATACGGACGGTTGAGGCCAAGTAACTGCCAGGTCGCCCGGGTTCCCGTGTCAGAGATCTCCCGCTCGGTGGGTAGAAACTGGCCGACAAACTCAGGGTGCGGCCAGTCTGCGGCCAGCGTCACCTGCGTCGTGTCGGCCAGCGGCAGGAACATCAGAGAGTTACTTCCTGCCAGCTTCAATTCCAGTTGATAGCCGCTGTTCGTCTGTCCGGCCACACGCTGGCGATCCGCGCCGGTAAGCGTGAACTGCAAGCCGCTGATGTGGGTGGTATGAACCCCCAGGGGCTTGGCCGGAACCTCTATACCGCCCAGCTTCAGAGCAGAGACTTCGCGCACACCGCGCACATCGCTCATCGGTAGCCAGAACAGCAGGTCACCTTCCGGCTGCAAGTCATTCAGAGTCTTCCAGTCCAGGCGGCCACTGATCGTGACCTGCGTGGTGTACACCGGTATCTCGTAAATACCCAGGTAGCGCCGCTCGGTCACCAGCCCGGCTGAAATCTCCAGGTCCGGGGGCACCCGCGCATGCCATTCAGTTTGGTTCCTGCCTTTACGTCCATCCGCGATCATTATTGGTTTTTGCACCAGCGCGACCAGCCCGCCGATGGCCTGCGAGCCACCCCAGCGGTTGGCAATGGTGTTGCCAGCTGCAGTCTGTAGTTTTTCCCGGTCATTAACGATGGAGCCAACCATAAGCAGAGGGATCAGCATAGCCAGGCTCAAAACCCCGACAAACAGGAGTTTCAGGGTGGCACGATTGTGAAGCAGTAGTTTGGGAGTTGTCATGGTGCCCATTACACGGCATGGCCGTGCAAGCCACGGGGCGCAAACGGGCCGAATTCGGGCAATCCAATGGATCTGCGGGTATCCTTGCGCAATGAAAATCACCCTGCTGTTCCTCCTGACCACCTTTTCTCTGAGCATCGGCGCCAGTGAGTTGACCGATGAATACCTGCTTCTGGAGCTATCAATGGGCCGGCACGACCCCGGTCACGTCGATGCCTATTTCGGGCCGGAGCGTTATCAACAACTCGCGGAGTCCGCCAAGCTGTCGATCGAAGAGATCTCAGCCCGGGCAGATGAGCTGGCAGAAACCCTGGCCAGTCAGTCCAGTGGAACCTACGATCCGACTGAGCAACAGCGCATCCGATCACTGGCCCTGCGCATCACCGCCCTGCAAACCCGCATCGCTCTTAACCAGGGCCAAAAGCTGCCTTTCGATGAGGAATCAGCTTTACTGTTTGATGCCACCGCCCCGGTATACGACGCAGCCCACTTTGAGTCCATCCTGAAGCAGATCGACCAGCTCCTGCCCGGCAACGAGCCTTTGCCGGTGCGCGTTAGCGCCTTCAGGGAAAAATTTATCATCCCGCCGGATCGCCTGGCGGCCGTGTTCGAGGCTGCGCTGGAGGAATGCCGGCGCCGCACGCTGCAGCATATTGACCTGCCCGCCGGCGAAGGTTTTACGGTTGAGTACGTCGTCGACAAGCCCTGGTCAGCCTATAACTGGTACCAGGGCAACGCCCAGAGCCTGATCCAGGTGAACACCGAGTTTCCTAAGTACATCGACCAGGCCGTGGACCTGGGCTGCCACGAAGGCTATCCCGGCCACCACACTTACAACGCTCTGCTGGAGGCGCAGTTGGTAAAGGAAAAAGGCTGGCAGGAAATGAGCCTCTACCCATTGTTTAGTCCGCAGTCTCTAATCGCTGAGGGTAGCGGTAACTACGGAATCAAAATGGTATTCCCGGGAAACGAACGGATTGAATATGAACGCGAGCACCTGTTCCCGTTGGCCGGACTCAATGCAGACGATGCCGGGCTTTATTACCAGCTGGTTGAATTGCGTGGACAACTGGCATTTGCGGGTAATGAAGCTGCCCGCAATTACCTGAATGGAAAATTTGATGCCCAACAAGCACAGGATTGGCTGATTAATTACACGCTGGCCACCCCGGAAAGGGCAAAACAGAGCATCCGCTTCTTCGACACCTACCGCAGCTATGTCATCAATTATAACTATGGCCAGAAGCTGGTTGCCGACTGGGTAGAGGCAGGGGATGCAGATGCCAAAACGCGCTGGGCACGTTATATCCACTTATTGTCTTCTCTGATGTTACCTTCTGACCTGGTGCAAGCTGACACCGCTGGTCTGCCCCACGCATTCGAAGCGGGCTGGCAAGGGCAGAAAACCTGTGAAGTCCTGTTTGAAGATGCCACCAGCCGGGTTGGACGTTGTATTTTCCAACCCGGCATCGGCCACGAGAAGCACTACCACAATCCCCATTTTGGTTACGTGCTGGAAGGCAGCGAGATGCGCATCCTGGATGACACGGGCGAGCGCAAAGTGACCACCCGGGCCGGCGGCACCTGGTCTACAGACGCTGTCACCATCCACGAAGTGGTCAACATCGGCGCGACAACAACCAGCTACCTGATCGTCGAGCCGAAACAAGATCACTGAAATAGTGACCGGGGGCCGGAATTCGGCCCCCATTGAAACTTCAGCTGGTCTATAATCCCCGCCACCCATCCTCCAGGACACCCTGCATGTTTCGTAATCTACGTTTCTACCGCATTACCAGCCCATGGCCCGATTCTGAAGAGAAACTCTCCGAAGTTCTGTCGGAAAACACATTCGCGCCTTGCGGCGCATACGCGGAACGTACCGCCGGGTGGGAAGCGCCGGCAGACTACGATGGCGCCCCGCTGTGTCGCCGCCTGCACGGGGCCGACCTGCTGCAGTTACGTACCCAGAGCCGGGTATTACCGGTAGCGGCCATTAAGGAAGCAATGGAAGAAAAGATCATCGAGTTCCGCGCACGGATGGCGCAGGAGCCACCACGCAGCGAGCAACGCCGCATGCGGGAAGAAACAAAAGAGGAGTTGCTGCCCAAGGCGCTGCTTAAATCCGAACGCAGCCAGGCCTGTTATATCCACTCCGAATCACTGCTGGTAATCAACGTGGGCACCGACAGCAAGGCCGAGTGGTTCATTGACCAGCTGAGAACCTGTTTTGGCCAGTTCGTCTGCACGCCCCTGACCTTCGATCATTCACCGGCTGAGCTTCTGAAACGCATCTTCCTGGGCGAAAGCCTGCTGGGATTCTCGATCGGACGGGAATGCCGCATGCAGGACACATCGGATGCCAAGTCTATCGTTACCTGGCGCGAGTTTGAACTGACCGAACAATCCATCCGCAAGCACGTGGTTGACGGCATGCGGCTGACCCACCTGGGCGTGGAGTTCGACGAGTTACTCAGCTGTGTGATGAGCGAGGACGGCATCATCAGCAAGCTCAAATTCATCGAGGGAGATGCCGTAGATACACCTGACTACGAGGATGCACTGGCCCGCCTGGACGCTGATTTCGTGCTGCTGACCGGCACCATCACCCGGATGATCGAGGCATTGAAGAAGTTGCTGGGTGGTTACGCCAGCGCCGAGTAATTAGACTGGCTTTATGAATACGCAAGAGACAACACCAACACAGACCCGCTACCTGGTCGCCGCATTTTATAGGTTCGTCGCCTTGCCGGATTACCGGGAAGTCCGCGAACCCCTGCTTCAGCGATGCGAAGAACTCGGTCTCCTTGGCAGCATCCTGCTGGCCGAAGAGGGTATCAACGGAACCATCAGCGGACTGCAACAGGACGTGCAAAGCCTGTTTGAATACCTCCATTCAGACCCTCGCCTGCAGGATCTGCACCACAAACAATCCTGGGCGGATGATCAGCCGTTCTATCGCATGAAAGTGCGCCTGAAAAAAGAAATCGTCAGCCTGGGCGTCGATGGCGTCGACCCCAACAGGACGGTTGGTGAGTACGTCGCGCCACAGGATTGGAATGAGTTGATCTCCCGGGATGATGTCCGCCTGATCGATACCCGCAACCATTACGAGTACCACCTGGGTACCTTCAAAGGCGCCGAAGACCCGGACACGGTCTCCTTCAGGGACTTTCCTGAATGGGTCGCGGAAAACCTGGACCCGGCAAAAGACCGGCAGGTTGCGATGTTCTGTACCGGCGGCATCCGATGCGAGAAAGCCACTTCCTACCTGTTGGAGCTGGGCTTCGAGGGTGTTTACCACCTCGATGGCGGCATTCTCAATTACCTGGAAACGGTAGAAAAGGAAGAAAGCCTGTGGCAAGGCGACTGTTTCGTCTTCGACAATCGCGTCACGGTCGACCACGATCTGGCCGAAGGCGATTTCGAAATCTGCCCCGCCTGCAGGATGCCCCTGACCGATGAGGACCGTCAATCACCGCTGTTTGAATTACATGTGTCCTGCCCACGTTGTCACGACAGATTAACCGACCGCAAACGACAGGGCCTGTTGGAGCGGGCGCGGCAGATGAAACTGGCCGCTGAACGGGGTGAACGCCATATCGGGGTCAAGCCGGGCTGAGGGGCTTTTCCTTGCGTTTTCGGTCACTTACTGGCACAGTATAGGTGGATCCATGACGGAACTTTAAGGGGAACAAGGACGTGCGCATCAAAACTTTCAGAAATTGGCTCGTGCCCGCAGCATTTTTACTGCTCGCCGGTTGTGCCCAGACACCTGTGGCTCCAACGGGGCCGCCACCTCCACAGAACCTGCTTGGCTCGACCGACGAGCTGCAGCTGGTAACCGAACTGTCGATCAACCTGGCTAAAGATTACGGCTCAGACAAAGTGCTTGTCGTGCTGGAAATCGACGATACACTGCTGACCGCAGACTCAGGCAGTGCGTGCAACCCGGCCGGAACGTCAGGCGTAGAGCTCACCCAGCCCGATGCGGCGGCACAAATCCAGCGCATCCAGCAGGCAGGCATGAAGGTCATGGTCCTGACTTCTCGCGGACCCGACTGCAGCCAACAGACACTCGACGACCTTCGCAGCAACAATTTCAATTTTGCCGCCAGTTCTTTGCCACCACAAAACGGTTACGCAGAATCCTGGGTGCCCGACGGCGGCAACCGACCTGTGCTCTACACGGATGGCGTGTTTTTCACCGCTGGCCAGAACAAGGGCATCATGCTGAACGCTCTGCTGGAAAAATCCGGCCAGCCCTACCCGATGCTCATTATCATCGTGGACAGCAACCAGAAAGACCTGAATGCTTATATGGGCAAGTTCTCGCACACCAACACCAAGGTTCATACATGGCGTTACGAGCGGGATAACAAAGCCGTGGTCGAAGTGGCGCTCAGCCCCTAGCTGATCGCCAGTTCAGGGCACGATGTGCCCGGTTTTGACCAGAATCGTACAACCTTCATGGGTGAACGGAAGGTGTTTACTGTAGGGTGGATTACGCAACCAGGTTCCCTGCGGATAGACCCCCTGCTCATCCTCAAAGACCCCGCTTAATACATATATTTCCTCACCGCCCGGATGAACATGCGGCTTGAAGCGGGTCTCCGGCGCCCAACGCACCAGGGCCGTGTGCTCTGTCATGAATGAATGCAGGGGCATCACGGAAAGCCCGGGAACCAGGCCAGGCAGCCATTGGGCAGCACCGGTCTCGATGCAAACCGGCTCCAGATCTTTCGGATCAAACATATTCAGCTTAACCAACAGTTCACAGCCGGTCGTGGAAGCAGGCGCGTGGCGCGTTCCCGGAGGGTTGCGAAAATAGGTTCCGGCCGGATAGTGGCCATGTTCGTCTTCGAAAACGCCACTGAGAACAAAAATTTCCTCACCGCGAGGATGCGTGTGGGCGGAGAAACGTGAGTTGGCTCCGTAACGGACCACGCTGGTCACCTGGCCGGACTCTGCGGCCTCTCGCTCCAGCTTCTTACGCCAGACGCCCTGGGCTGGAGAGTCTTCCCATGACAAACCCGCTGTTTCGATCGCCACCCGCAGCGAACGGTCCATGTTCAGAACCCCGGTGCTTTTTTGTTCCATTGTCATTAATTGGTTTGCTATCAAATAAGCGCCTGAGTTTACGCTACAATCGATCGAAATGAATCTGTGAGCTGACATGGAAAAAACAACACCAACACGCACGGCCTACCGGGTAGAAACAGACCGGCTGGTGCTGCGCTGCTGGAAGCCAGGCGATGCCCGGGCAATGCGTGGCAGCCTGGACCGTAACAACCAGCACCTCAGGCCCTGGATTCCGTTCATGAAAGACGAACCTCGCAGCCTGCAGGAGTCGGCCGAGTGGTTACGTGGAATTCGTGCTGCTTTTGATTTGCGCCAAAATTTTCGCTACGCCGTGTTTGATGCCGATGAAGATAAACTGCTGGGTGAAAACATGTTGTTGACGCGTGCCGGACCGGGCGCTTTTGAAATTGGCTACTGGACCGATAAAGACGCCATCGGTCAGGGCGTCGCGAGCATCTCCAGTTGCGCGCTGATCCGCGTGGCATTTGAAATCGAAAAAGCCGACCGGGTTGAAATCATGTGCGCGCCGGAAAACGAAGCCAGTGCCGCCATTCCGCAGAAACTGGGTTTCACGCATGACGGCACGCTGCGAAAGCGCGCCACTGATTCGGAAGGAAATACCTGCGACCTGATGGTCTGGAGCCTGTTCGCAGAGGACTACCCATCCACGTCGGCGGCAAAAACTGAGATCCGGGCCTTTGATTGCCTGGGCGACCCCATTACCTAAAAAAGCGAACGAGCACATGTGGCCAGGAAGAACCGGACCCAAAAAGCCCCCGACCGGGGCGGATACAGATACCGAGGCAGATACAGACACCGAGGCAGATTCAGACACCCAGGCGGGTGAGTGCCTACTGCTGCGTGCCGTTAATGTAACGCGGGCCGGTGTCTTCATGGAATGGCAGGAAGGACAGGATCTACTGATACCGGTCAGCCAACAGGCTGCGCCTATGCGTAAGGGTGAATCCTACGTGGTCTATCTGCTGCTGGATCCGGAAGGCCGGATGATCGGCAGCACCAAGCTGCACCGGTTCCTGTCGGAAGACGCCACTCCACTCAAGCTGCGTCAGAAAGTCGACTTGATGATCGTGGGCGAAACCGACCTCGGCTACAAGGCGGTCGTCAACGGCACCCACCTGGGCCAGATGTTCAAAAACGAGACCTTCCAGCAGTTGAATCGTGGTGACAAAACCGTCGGCTACATCAAGTCCATCCGTGAAGATCGCAGAATCAACCTGGCGCTGCAAATACACGAGCGAAGTGCCCAGGATGAGCTCGCCGACCGTATCCTGAAGCTCCTGAAGGCAAATGACGGATCTTCCACCCTGACCGACTACAGCCCACCCGAAGACATCTACAAGCAATTTGCTGTCAGCAAGGGAAAGTACAAGAAGGCCCTGGGGTCGCTTTACAAGAAACGCCTGATCAGCGTGGAGAAGGACAAGATCTCGTTGCTTTAAGGGGTTTTCCACCCATCAAACCCGCCTACCCTTACTAACGGGCCATTTGTACCCGGCACCCCCGTAGTAGGCTACGTTATGGAAACCAAAAAAGGACGGGGTTGGCGTCTGCTGACCATCGTAACCGTAGTTTTTTTCGTCGGAGTGGGCGTTTACCTTTACTCAATCACCATCGGCGAGTCCAAGCAGATAGAGCAGACCCTGATCGAACGCCACGGCTGGGCCAACAAGTACACGCCTCCTGCTGACGGAGTGCTGTTGCCCTCCCGCCTGGAACGCTTCATTCGCGTGCGTGAAGCCGTACAAACCAACTGCGTGGTATTTCAGCAGATCCTGGATGATGTCATCGCCCTGGAAGCACTTGAAGCTGACAAGGACATGCCGGCAGGTGAGAAAGCATCCAAAAGCCTGGACTCCTTCAAGAGCATGTTCAGCATCGCGCCGGGGTTCCTCGAATTCATGGACGCCCGCAACCAGGCCTTACTAGCCGAAGAAATGGGCCTGGGTGAATACATCTACATTTACCTTGCGGCCTATGGAGAGCAACTGGCGGCTGACACGAATTCCGTTTATGCAGATATGGAAGAGGCTCATATCAGCCCGCGCAGCCGAAAAGAATTTGCACAGATCCTGCTCAACCAGGCGAATGCACTGGAAGCTAACAACACGGGAACTGAGACAGCGGCCTTAATCGGCGAATTACGCAGGGAAGCAGAAGCCCTGGGCAGTAGAGAGCACGCATCGCCGTGGCCAAACGGCCCACCGGAACGAACACAGGAATCGCTCCTGCCCTTCCGCAAACAACTGAATGACCGGTACTGCACCGGCATCGTCAAAACCGAACTGATGCAAAAAAACCGGGGCCTTAGCCTCGACGGTTGATGGCTTAGCCGGGTTTCATGGCCTGTAAATAGGGCTGCACCTTAGCTCGCACCCGTAGAGTTGCATCACGCGCTTCCAGGCGCTCAAACCAGGCTTTGACCCGTGGATGCTGATCCAGCGAAAAGTCGATGGCGTGGATCTGCTCAAGGTATGCAAGCGCAAACGGTTCGGCGATCGAAAACATATCGTTGGCCAACCATTGCGTGTTTTCAAACCACCGCTCGACGATCTTCAACTGTTGGTTGGCAAAATTCTCCGCCTCCTCGCAGCCGGCAAGGTCGGGCTCACCCATCCCCGCTACGGGTTTGATGACTTTCTCAAAATATATTTTGGTCAACCAACGGCCGGGGTGGCAGCTGAAAAAAGTCATCCACTGGTCAACCCGGGCACGCTGTAATTTGTCCGCAGGAAACAGCGGGGATTTTTCCACACTCGCTACGTAACGGCAGATCGCGCCGGATTCAAACAGAAATTCACCATCGTGTTCCAGTACCGGGACTTTTCCGGTGGCCGACATCGCGCGGAACTCATCGGTGCGGTTTTCGAGTTTCATCAGGTTAATAAAGCAATACTCATAATCGACCCCCAGCTCTTCGAGCACGTAAAGAGGCTTGAGCGAATTCTGGGTGAAAAAGCCGTGCAGTTTGTACATCATGCAGCTCCTTGGGAAAGATTTATTTACTCTACACCAACGTTCATTTTTTAACCGGCGATTCAAACTCCCGGCACCGATCCAGTAACCAGTCACGAAAAGCAGCGACCTTGGGCAAATCAAAATAGTTGGGCGGCGCCACAAAATAGTGGGACCAGTCGGACTTGACGACGGTTTTGACCGGGCGCACCAGGCGCCTGACCCGGATATCCCGTGCTACCAATGTCCAGCGGCTGAGTGCGATGCCCTCACCCTGCTCGGCAGCCATCAGGATACCGAGGGAGTCATTCAGCAGCATCCATCGGCTGTCCCGGCGGGATTCTCCGTACTCGCGAAACCAGGGATTCCACATCTCGCTCTCCACGAACAGCAGATCCTGTTTTAGCAAAGTCTCAATCGAATCAAAGGGGCCTAGTGATTTCAGCAAACGGCGGCTGCATACCGGCAGGATCCAGTCGTCCATCAGCTTGATAGACTTGAGCCCGGGCCAGTCACCGTCGCCAAACCGGACCGCCGCGTGCATGTCACTCTGGTCAAAATCCACCATCGCATTATCAACGTTGATGCGCAGGTCAATATCCGGCTCCGCCTTGTAAAAGCCGGACAGTCGCGGCATCAACCACTTCTGCAGAAATGACGGCATCATGCTGATGTTCAGCACACCCTCGGTGCGGTCCTGACTGGCAACCTGTACCGCCTGGCGCAATTCCGCCAGGCCACGCTGCACCCCCGGAAGAAGCTTTTGTCCCGCTTCGGTCAGGGTGATCTGACGGCCATGACGGTTGAACAATGTCTGGCCCAGGCGTTCCTCCAGCGCACGGATTTGTGAGCTGACAGCGGCCGGCGTCACGTTCAGGGCTTCCGCCCCGCGGGCAAAGCTCAGACGGCTCGCCACAGCTTCAAACGTGCGCAGTGCATTGAGGGGAATCGCGGGCATGATGCTTAAGTTTTTCTTAACTCGTAACCAATAAATACCGTTGGTCAATACTCGACTTCATCACTAATATTGTCAACTGAAACATACGTAATTTAATGATAGCGGCAAAAACAGATCAGCCGCAATGGAGATAAGCAAATGTTAATCGAAAGAATAAAAGAAGCCTACAGCGACTTTACCAGCTACTTTGAGCCGGTCAGGCCCATTACTACGGTTCCGACCCAGGCACCTGCTGCAAACACCAGCACGTACTCAAACACCGAAATGCAAGCCAGGCGTCATCGCAGGCAGCGCAGAATGGATCGGGCAGGAAGCCGCAATATGAGCGGATGGACGGTGCGGGCCTGGTGATGGATCAACCGAGCAAACCTAACCCCGTACCACTTTCATAGCAAGGGGTCGCGGCTTCCCGCAAGCAAGGGAAGCGGGCCCCTTCTTCTAATTCCCCCGGTCCAATCCCACGCAGGCCTCAGGCCTTTCTGACAAACTCTGATTTAAGCTTCATCGCGCCGATTCCGGCAATCTTACAATCGATATCGTGGTCGCCTTCGACCAGGCGGATGTTTTTGACCCGGGTACCCACTTTGACCACCGAGGATGTGCCCTTAACCTTCAGATCCTTGATCACCGTGACAGTATCACCATCGCTGAGCACGTTGCCCACGGAGTCCCGGATGACGGGTTCGCTATCGGCTTCTTCTGATTCTGCGCCTTGCGCCCATTCATGGGCACACTCCGGGCAGATGAATACATTGCCATCTTCATAGACGTATTCTGAGTTGCATTCGGGGCAATGGGGTAAGTCGGTCATAAGAGTCCCTTAATTTTCTTCGCCGTGAACCAGGCTCAGTTTTTCAGTCCGGCTGAGTTTCTTGATGGCCGCTTCGCGCCGGCAGGCACTGGAGCGGGTGTGGCCATCGTCCCGGAACACGACTTCAAGCGGTCTGCGCCCATTGAAGTATTTGGCGCCGATTTTCAGGTCCCTGTGTTCACGAAAACGCCGCTCAACGTCGGTACTGACCCCGGTGTACAAAGAACCATCATCGCAAAGGATGATGTAAACCGACCAGTCCATAGCCGGACTATCCGTACTTTTTCTCGTGCGCATCCAGCGTCTTGCCAACCTTCTCCAGCGCCTTGCGTAAACGGGCATGGATAGACTCACCCTTGTTATTGCGCTCCAGCAATGCCCCCGTATGGGCTGCACACAGGTTTTCCGTATCTTTCCAGCGCTCAAACAACTCATTGGCCCAGTCGCGGAAATCCTGGACCGCACCGGATCGCTTCTCCAGCGTTTTGGCCAGCGTCGGGTGGAAGCCCACCGAATCGCCCATTCCGAAAAAACGCATCAAACCCGGTAAGCGCAGATACATCAGTGTGTCATCAGAGTAGATGGTTTTGGAGGCGCGGTGAAATACCAGTACCGATGAAAAATGCAGGTTTTCATCAGCGGAAATAAAATCGACCCCGCGCGGTACCGAGAAATCTAAATCGTCGGAATACTGCTCATGTAACTCTGCGTCTTCGGTGCGGATATCGGCCCATGGAAGTTCGGGAAAGCGGGACAAGTGACGCTCGGTGCCATAAAGCGTAGCTTTCGGATACAGTTCATGCATCTTACGCACGTGCATCGTGTGGAAAGGGTGCACGTTCAGGATGGCTTCAATATCTTCCCCGTCGGAGGTTAACTCGGCCACTTTGCGCCTGGCGCTGCTGTCCAGGGTATAGGAGTCCAGAAAAACGAACTTGCCGCTGGCCAGGCGGACCAGTGAGACCTGGGTGCCTACATCCAGCACACCACCAATTTTGTAGGAACCACGGATGTTCCAGAAATCCTCCGCGACGTGCAGAAATGGGTCACTCATTGGTAATCTCCTGGCCGGGGCCGGGTTATTTGAAAATGCCGAAATAACCGAGAGCCAGCGCAACGATGACTAAAACACCGCCCACGATCGCCATCACGCGAAAATTCCTGCCTTTCTGATCGGCATCGCTGACGTCTGCTGCACATGGCCTTCCTTGTTTGTCGGTCGACATGACAAACGATACTTCCTGGTTGGCTATGGGACGCTGCTTTCGATCGGCGAAAGCGCTGATATGAACGAAAACCTGATCCTCTTCACCGTCCGGGGTGATGAATCCATACCCCTTACGATCATTCCACGACTTTATTTTTCCCTTACTGCGCACATGAGCTCCAAAATTTTCCTGGGTTAATCGATCGAACCATTCTGCCTATGTCCCGGCGAATTCACCAGTTTGACAGGCCGGGGATGCATTGCGGGTATATTATAACCAGTAGAAGACCTCCCCGAACAAGGCGAACCATGACCCACTCATCCACGACCATCAAGTGCCCCGATTGCGGCCACGAATTCGACATCAGCGATGTGCTCTATGACCAGGTTGAGCATGAGCTGAAGAAGGAATATGAAGCCAAACTGAAAACGGAGCGGGACAAGTCCCGGGCCGAATCTGAAAAACTCCGACAGCAGCAAGAACAACTGGAGAAAGCACGATCCGAACAACAGGAGACCATTGACAAGGCTATCCGGGAAAAGCTGCGGCAACAGACAAAAACCCTCACTGAAAAGCTCTCCGCCAGGATTCGCGATGAGCAATCTGACCAGCTCAAGGCACTGGAGGAAGAACTGCAGGCCAAGTCGCAACAAGTAAAAGACCTGAACAAAGCCAGGGCCGACATTGAACGCCTGAAGCGGGAGAAAGACGAATTGCAGGGCAAGGCGGAAGCCGAGATGGAGCGCAAGCTTGGTCAGCAACTGAACGAGGGGCGGCAGAAAATCATGGATGCCGAACAGGAACGTTCCGCCAAGCTGGTCACAGAAAGGGACCACGTGATCAGCCAGATGAAAGAGCAGATGGACATCATGAAACGCAAAGCCGAACAGGGCTCGATGCAGATACAGGGCGAAGTGCAGGAGCTGATCATCGAAGAATGGCTTACTTCCACCTACCCGCTCGATGCCATCGAGGAAATAAAGAAAGGCGCCCGCGGCGGGGATTGCCTTCAGACCATCAACACCCGCTCACAAACCAACTGCGGCAGGATTTATTACGAAAGCAAGCGAACCAAGATGTTCCAGCCACTGTGGATCGAGAAATTTAAAGCCGATATCCGCGAAAAGAACGCCAGTATCGGTGTACTGGTCACCGAGGCGATGCCGTCCGACATGGCGCGCATGGGATACCGTGACGGCGTCTGGATCTGCAGCTTTACCGAATTTAAGGGTCTGTCCAACGTGCTGCGCGAATCACTCATCAGCCTGAACCGCGTGGTGTCGCAGCAGGAAAACCGGGGCGATAAGATGTCGATGGTCTACGACTTTGTCACCAGTGACGAGTATCGCCTGCAGGTGGAAGCCATCGTCGAGGGTTTCACGCAAATGCAGTCCGACCTGAACAGCGAGAAGCGAGCCATGGCCAGTATCTGGAAGAAACGTGAGAAGCAGATCGAGAAGGTCCTGCTAAACACCAGTCACATGTACAGCTCGATCAAGGGGATTGCCGGTAACGCCATCCCGGTGGTGCACCAACTGGAGCTTCCCGGAGCACTGGAAGACGAGGAAAGTGAGCCGGAATGACACGCCTTATGACCACATGTGAACCTGGTTGATTAGTGCCCGGGTTTCGTCGCCGTCACCGTCACTGACATGACGTGGATATCGTCGCCCACTGCCTCTTTTTGCTGATCCATGGTCAGTGATCCGGCAACCCGTTCAGCCGGGACGTCAATTCGCCTTTCACTTTTAATCGAAACCTCAGAAAATCCGGCTTCTCTGATCAACGCCAGGTAATCTCCTTTTGGAACCGCGCCCGAAATACATCCTGCATAGGCTTCCACGATGCCTTTTACCCACTCTGGGAGTTCCTGCGATGAAACAATATCGGAAATACAAAAGTGCCCGCCTGGCTTCAATACGCGAAAGATTTCCCTGAAAGCAGATCGCTTGTCCGGAACCAGGTTCAGGACACAGTTTGATATCACAACGTCAATACTGTCTGGCTCGATCGGTAAATGTTCGATTTCACCCAACCGGAACTCCACGTTGTCAAAGCCGGAATTCGATGCGTTCTGCCTCGCTTTGGTAATCATTTCAGGAGTCATGTCCACACCGATGACATGACCGCTTTTTCCTGTTTCATTGCGTGCCACGAACACATCAAGACCTGCCCCTGAGCCTAGATCAAGCACCGTCTGTCCGGGCTGAATGCGGGCATGCTCGACAGGAACTCCGCAGCTGAGCCCCAGGTCGGCGTCAGCCACATAGCCACTGACTCCGGCGTAGGCGTCACCAATCATGTCGTAATTGCCATCCTCCTTTTCCTGCTCTCCACAACAGGGTGTGCAGCAGGCGTCATTCTGGGAGTTCGCAATTTCGGCATATTTCTGACGAACTGATTCACGTAATTTGTCATTTGTCTGTGTCATGAGTATCTCCAATTCAACAACATGTTTCGAACGAACCGAACAGTTGCCCAAATTTCTGGCCCAGTGAACGCATTTTCTCGACATTGATGCAGTAGCAGGACCTGGGGCCGTCAACTTCTCCAGTGATCAGGTTGGCGTCTTTCAGAACTTTAAGGTGTTGTGAAACCGTTGCCTGAGACAATGGAATGGCCTCCACAACCTCTCCACAAACACAAACGCCACGCTGCGCCAGGGTTTGCAGTATTGCCAGCCTGGCTGGGTGTGAAAGCGCCTTGCAGGCAAAGGCCAGGGATTCAAAGTCTTTTACATTCTGTTCGATTTCCATTCTATTATCGTATATCGACGATAAACGATATGCAAGTCGATTTTTACCCGATGACTATCGAAGCCTTTACGGCCTAGACCTCAATTATCTCAAAGCTGGTTTTAATATCTGCAAGAGCGCCCAACTGCGCCGAGGCGGAACAATACTTTTCCATGGCCAGGTCAATCGCGCGGACGACGTGACCTTCTTTAACTTGCGTACCTTCGACAATAAAGTGCATCTCAATATCGGTGAAATAACGGGGCATTTCATCGCGTCGAATGCCACCCACTTCGGCCCGAACATCAACGATTTTCTGGCGCGCTTTTTCCAGGATCATAACCACGTCGATACAGGCGCAGCCACCTGTTCCCAACAGCAGCAACTCCATGGG
>CAYUBS010000024.1:0-25962 GCA_964443145.1 uncultured Wenzhouxiangellaceae bacterium
ACGACTTTGTCGGTTTCCAGGTCAACCAGGTTTTCATCACGCCGGATGGTGTCTCCGGGTTGCTTGTGCCAGGCTGCGATGGTGGCGTCTTCAACGGACTCGGGCAATACGGGTACTTTTACTTCAATCGTCATGAATCTGATTCCATTGCTGATTGTTCAGTGGTCGGCATAATAGCCTCTTTGACCAGGTTCTGTTGTTCTTCAAGGTGTCTGGTGTAGTAACCAACGGCAGGTGAGGCTGAGTGTGACCGGCCGACGTATTTCAATTCGTGCTGTTCTGAAATGCAGGCCTGCAGGTGATGTCGAATCTGGTACCAGGCACCCTGGTTCTGGGGCTCTTCCTGGCACCACACTACTTCCGTGGCATTTGGAAACTCATCCACAAAACCTTTCAGGTCTGCGTCCGGAAACGGATACAGCTGCTCTGCACGCATTACCGCCACTCCGCGAATGTTTTCCGCATCGCGTTTCTCCGCCAGGTCGTAATAGACCTTACCAGAACAAAAAACTACTCGTTTTATCTCTTCGGCGTCCCCTGGTCCGCGGTCACCGATAACTTGTTGGAACCGGCCTTCGGAAAGGACTTCAAGAGCGGACGTAGCCGCCTTACTGCGCAGCATGCTCTTGGGTGTCATTACGATAAGGGGTTTGCGCGTGGGCTGCATAACCTGGCGGCGCAACAGGTGAAACATCTGTGCCGGTGTTGATGGTACGCAGACCTGGATGTTGTGGTTGGCACACAGCTGCAGGAAGCGTTCAAGGCGTGCACTGGAATGTTCCGGGCCCTGGCCTTCATAGCCATGGGGCAAAAACAGCGTGAGCCCGCATAAACGGCCCCACTTGGCCTCGCCCGAGGTAATGAACTGATCAATCACGACCTGCGCGCCGTTAGCGAAGTCGCCGAACTGGCCTTCCCATATCACCAGGGTTTCCGGAGCAGCGGTTGCGTAGCCGTATTCGAAACCCAGTACCGCCTCTTCCGACAGCAGTGAATCAATAACGGTCACTTCCTGGCCGGGATTGATCTGTGCCAGCGGTGTCAGAGTTTGCCCGTTTTTCTGGTTGTGCAGTACGGCGTGGCGATGGAAAAAAGTGCCACGGCCGGCATCCTGACCCACCAGCCTGAGCCGTGTTCCTTCCTCGATGAGCGTTGCATAGGCCATGGTTTCTGCGAAACCCCAATCCAGCGGCAATTCGCCGGCGGCCATTTTCTTGCGGTCTTCGACGATGCGGGTGACCCGGTTATGCAGTTCGAACCCTTCCGGAAGGGTGGTCAGCTGGTCGGAAAGTTCCTTGATTTTGTTGAGCGGCACCGCGGTATCAATGTCACAGGGGCCATCGACATGGTCAAAATTGTGCCAGTTGGCCGCGTACTCATTGGTCCTGGGTTCAATTTCTACATCGGCTACCTGCTCACCCCGGTCCAGGTGCTCCCGGTAGTCATCCATCATCTGTTGTGTTGTCTGGGTATCGATAAATCCACTGGCAACGAGCTGATCGACGTACTTCTGCCGTGTCGTTTTCATACTGCGGATTTTCTTGTACATCAGCGGCTGCGTAACGGCGGGTTCATCCGCTTCATTGTGTCCATGGCGTCGATAGCACACCAGGTCGATGACAACGTCGCGCTTGAAACGTGTACGAAAATCGCAGGCGATCTTCATGACATGATGAACCGCTTCCGGGTCATCACCATTCACATGGAAGATGGGTGCGTGGACCATTTTCGCGATGGTCGTACAGTACAACGTCGAGCGCATGTCATCGGGGTTGCTTGTGGTGAACCCGATCTGGTTGTTGACCACGATGTGCAGAGTGCCGCCAACGGCAAAGCCGCGCGTTTCTGACATCTGGAACAACTCCATTATCACACCCTGTCCGGAGAATGAGGCATCTCCATGAATCAGGATAGGCATGACCTCGTCATGGCTATCATCCTTACGCCGAATCTGCCGTGCCCGCGCAGAGCCCAATACCACGGGGTCAACGATTTCAAGGTGAGACGGGTTGAATGCCATGGCCATGTGCACAGGGCCACCAGGCGTCTGGATGTCCGAAGCAAACCCGAGGTGATATTTGACATCACCTGAGCGCAATGGGTTTTGTTCTTTCAGGTTGCCTTCAAATTCGGCAAAAAGCATCGACGGCGATTTTCCGAAGATGTTGACCAGTACGTTCAGGCGGCCGCGGTGCGCCATACCCATCACGACTTCTTCAACGCCCCTTGCGCCGGCATGCAGCATGATTTCATGCAACAGGGGGATCAGGCTGTCGCCGCCCTCGAGCGAGAAACGTTTTTGCCCGACATAACGGGTATGAAGGTATTTTTCCAGACCTTCCGCTGCGGTTAGCCGTTCCAGGATTCGCAGGCGTTCTTCGTCATTGACGTCGTAGGCGCCCTGGCCGGTTTCCAGCCTTTCCTGCAACCAGCGGCGCTTGCCGGTGTCGGTAATGTGGATGGACTCCACACCGATACTGCCGCAATACACCCGGTTGCACAGCTGGATGATGTCCCGAAGCTTCATGCGATCAGGGGCAAACAGAGCAGCGGTATCAAAATCCCGGTCGAGGTCAGCGGCATCCAGACTATGGAAGGCCGGGTCTAGATCAGGGACCGGTTCGTGGTGCGGTTCGCCCAGCGGGTCGAGGTTCGCAACCTCATGGCCGCGGATCCGGTATGCAGTTATTAGTTTGACGACGCTGGCTTCTTTGTAGTCTGAGAGCTCGGTGTCTGCGGCAACCATGGAGCGTAGCTGGCCGAGCTGGCGGAATTTTTCCTGCACGTCCAGGCGTCCGGTCTCCGGCTCATCATCCGGTTTAAGGACTGAAAATACTTCGGCCCATTGAGCCGGGACGCTTTTTTCATCCGCTAGCCAGTCTTCGTAATACGCCTCGATATAGGACGCATTGCTGCCTGAGAGATGCGATGACTCGTAAAGGTTATCCAGATTGCGCTTCACTTGATGATCCGTTTGCCTGCGGCTCGAAAGTAAAACTTCAAAGCCAAAAAAAGCCGGAACCAAAAGATTCGCCGGCGCAAACGATCATTATAGCTGTTCGAGGTAGAGATGTCCCCGGTTCAATAGCTCACAAACCAGATTCAAATCGGGCTTGGAAAGTGATTCATCCAGTTGGCCGAGAAGGTCTGTATCACAAAGGGTGCGGGCACATGCTGTCGTGCATGGGTAGGCGGACCCGGCTGCAAATATACGCGCACCTTCAGCCGTTTCGATCCAAAGCAGGCGCGTCCATGGGTTCTGTCTTAGTCTGCTGCCACTCACTAACGCCTCAAGCAGTTTGGCGGGCTCCATGGCAGACTCCGGCGGGGCCGGTTCATGCGCCATCCGGTAGCGGGAAAGAAAGCTGCCCAGGAAACGGGAGAACTCATCATTATTTCCCAATGTAGATGTCACGAGTTCCTGAAACCGCTGGACGCTGTCCGGGTCGACTTGCCCGCTGTGCAATGGGACTTCCAGTCCGGGATCACGATAGCGCCCGCCTTCATCTTCGTGCTCCGCCAGCCATTCCCCGAACGTCTGAAACAGGTCGGCTGTACTGGGTGCCCGCATTCCTACTGACCAGGTCATGCCCTGGTCCAGTGCCACGCCGTGATGGGCGACGCCGGGAGGCAGATATAACAGGTCCCCCGGGCCAAGAGTCCAGTCCTGCTCCGGCTTGAATGACTGCAGCACATTCAATTCGCAATCAGCCCGCAGTGTGGCGTCAAAGGACTCTGAGATTTGCCAGTGTCTGTTGCCCGATGCCTGCAGTAAAAACACATCGTATTGGTCGACATGTGGGCCAACCGACCCACCAGGTCCGGCGACGCTCACCATCAGGTCATCAATACGCCAGCGTGGCAGGAAGTCAAATTTCTTCATCAGGGACTTCAACGGCGGGTAGTGCTTTTCAACGTCCTGGATCAGCAGGGTCCAGTTTTCCTCCGGGAGCGACTGGAAGTCTTCTTCTGTGAATGGGCCGTAGCGCAATTGCCAGTCGTGTTGTGGAAAACCACCCGTTACCAGGCGGGATTCTGCCATTTCATCGCAGGCTAGTCCGGCAATATCGTCGGCATCCAGCAGGGGCTCAAAGTCGGGAAAAGCCTGCCGGATCAGTAACGGTTTCTTCTGCCAGTAATCGGCAAGAAACTGCTCCGTGCTGAGGTTGCTGTTGTTGAACATGGTCGCCTGGCTCGCCGTGCCTTACTCGTGATCGTCCACGGCAACCGCCATCTGTGCGGCATTGCCGGTGTATCGCGCCGGGGACAGTTCCAATAGCGAACGGATTGCCTCATCGGGCAATTCCAGACCGTTGATGAAAGTCTCCAGGTCGGCAGCTGTGATGCGTTTGCCACGGGTCAGCGACTTGAGTTGCTCGTACGGGTTTTCGATTCCGTAGCGCCGCATAATGGTTTGGATCGGCTCTGCCAGGACTTCCCAGCTCGCTTCCAGATCTTCTTCCAGGCGGTCCACACGAACCTCCAGCTTGGATAGCCCCTTAAGCAATGAGGACATGGCTACCATGGAGTGTCCATACGCGGTACCGATGACCCTGAGCACGGTAGAGTCGGTCAGGTCTCTCTGCCAGCGTGAAACCGGCAGTTTCAAAGCCAGGTGGTCCAGCAGGGCATTGGCGACGCCCAGGTTACCCTCGGCATTTTCAAAGTCTATCGGGTTAACTTTGTGCGGCATTGTTGACGATCCCACTTCACCTTCAACCGTTCTCTGGCTGAAGTAGCCGATCGAAATGTAGGACCAGATGTCGCGGCACAGATCTATCAGGATGGTGTGGTAGCGAATCATCGACTGGAACAGTTCCGCCATCCAGTCATGTGGCTCGATCTGGGTGGTATAGGGATTCCATTGCAAACCCAGTGACTCGACAAAGCTCCTGGCCACCGCAGGCCATTCCACGTCAGGGTAGGCGCTGATATGGGCGTTGAAGTTTCCCACCGCCCCGTTAATCTTGCCAAGACAGGGCTGGAATGCCATCTGGCCGGTTTGCCTCCGCAGCCGGTGCAGAGTGTTGGCGATTTCTTTTCCGAGGGTAGTCGGAGAGGCCGTCTGGCCATGGGTCCGGGAGAGCATCGGTTGGTCGGCATAGCGGGTCGACATCGTGGCCAGTGCGCTGTCGACCTGCGCGAACATGTCGGCCATTATTACTTCCTGGGCGTCCTTCAGCATCAACGCATAAGAGAGATTGTTGATGTCTTCCGACGTGCAGGCAAAGTGCAGGAATTCAGAACTTTTTGCCAGTTCAGGTAACTCCGAGAACCGCTCTTTCAAATAGTACTCGACGGCCTTGACGTCGTGGTTGGTCACGGACTCAATCTGCTTGACCCGGTTTGCTGCCGCTTCATCGAAGTCCCGGATCAGCTGATCCAGGAAATCCATAGCTTCCGGCGACAGGGCATCCAGTTCCGGAATCCCTTCGTGATTCGCAAGCGCCTGGAACCAGCGAATTTCGACGATGGTCCGGCGGTGGATCAGTCCAAATTCACTGCAGACGGGCCGGAGTGCAGAAGTCTTCGAGGCATAGCGGCCATCGACGGAAGAGAGGGCGGTGAGGCTGGATAATTTCATGGTGTTACCGGCGGCTTGATGTTAATAGAGTATTCTCTCATTGTTTATCATTCACTCCAAACCGAGGTCCGATATAATTCGGTTGTCTTGTCCGCAATGAGTAGTCCGGAGCCATCGATGAATAGCGAGTTCAGAATTGAACATGACAGCATGGGGGAAGTCCAGGTTCCGGCCGACGCTTATTGGGGCGCTCAAACTCAACGGGCTATTGAAAATTTCCCGATCAGCGGACTCACCATGCCACGGTCATTCATTCGTGCATTGGGGTTGATCAAACAAGCAGCTGCGATGGCCAACCTCGATTTAGGTCTGCTAAGCGAGGATAAAGCCGTCGCCATAATAAATGCCTCGCGACTGGTTGCTTCGGGCAATATCGACCGGCACTTTCCCGTCGATGTGTTTCAGACGGGCTCGGGTACTTCCTCGAACATGAATGCCAACGAGGTGATTGCACACCTGGCCAATGCCGAAGTCGATTTCGGGGTGCACCCCAACGATGACGTGAACAGGGGGCAGAGTTCTAACGACGTGATTCCTACCGCCATTCGGGTGAGTGCGACCCTTCTGGCCCGTGAGCAATTGATTCCCTCCTTGCAACACCTTGCGGCCACGCTGGATATCAAGGCGGAAGAGTTGGTGGGTGTGGTGAAAACGGGTCGCACCCACATGATGGATGCGATGCCACTGACCTTCGGTCAGGAACTGCGCTGCTGGTCGCAGCAAATTCGATCAAACATCAAACGTATCAAGAGTTCCCTTAAGCGGATGCGTGCACTGCCCCAGGGCGGTACGGCTGTGGGAACCGGTATCAATACGCACCCGGAATTCGGCCCAAAAGTAGCGGCGATACTGGAGCAACTGGGCGGCGTAAAATTCAAATCTTCAGGCAATTACTTCGAGGGCATCAGCTCGCAGGATGATTCGGTCGAACTGTCCGGGCAGCTAAAGACGCTGGCCTGCAGCCTGATGAAGATCGCCAACGACCTGCGATTGATGAACTCAGGCCCCCTGGCAGGCCTGGGAGAAATCGAGTTGCCGGCGCTGCAGCCGGGTTCGTCTATCATGCCGGGCAAGGTTAACCCGGTCGTGCCTGAGGCCGTTTGCATGGTGTGTGCACAGGTGATCGGCAATGATGCAGCCATTACGGTGGCCGGCCAATCAGGCATGTTCCAATTGAATACCATGCTGCCGGTAGTGGCACTGAATTTGTTGCAAAGCCTGGAAGTACTGTCTCCGGCCATAAACGTTCTGGCGGATAAGGCCATCGTCGGCTTTACCGTTCGTGAGGATGAAATAAGGAAGACGTTGGATCAAAACCCGGTGCTGGTTACTGCGCTGAACCCGGTCGTCGGCTATGAACTGGCGGCCAGGACGGCAAAAAAGGCATACGAAAAGGGGAAGTCAGTCAAGCAGGTTGCGCTAAAGACAACCGGCCTGTCGGAAAAAAAGCTTGATCGTTTACTTGATCCACTTGAGCTGACAAAGGGCGGGATCAAGGACTGATGTATAACATTTGAATTGGAGCTTAACCTAATGAAATTAATCATGAATATATCATTTATTTTAATCATGGTGCTGGGTTCTGTCAGCGCCTCGGATAAACCGGCGCACTGGGGTTATCAGGGCGAGGAAGGGCCGGAATACTGGGGGCAGCTGTCACCCGGATTTTCCCTGTGCGGTGATGGTAAGAACCAATCTCCAGTTGACCTTTCAACCGGCTTTGATCTGGAATTGCCTGAGTTGATATTCCAGTACCACGGCACTCCGGTGCGTGAGCTAAACAACGGCCACACGATCATGCTGGAAGTTTCACCCGGTCACTACCTGGAAATTCCCGAGCTCGAACAGCGTTTTGATTTCAAGCAGGCGCATTTCCACAGCCCGAGTGAGCATACGATTGATGGAAAGTCGTTTGAGATGGAGATCCACCTGGTGCACGCCAGCGAGGCTGGCGAACTGGCCGTGGTGGGGATCATGTTCGAGGAGGGGGAGGAGGATCCCATGCTCAACCGGGTCTGGAGTTTTATGCCGGAGCACGAAGGCGAAACAACGGAATCACCCCTGACGGTGTTTGAGGCCGGAGTTATGCCGCCAACTCGTGAGTATTTCAGGTACAACGGCTCTCTTACCACGCCACCGTGCTCCGAAGGTGTAACGTGGATGGTTTTGAAGCGGCACATGACTGCCTCTAAAGAACAGATAGACCGGTTCCAGCAGCGGGTCGGACCGCTTACAAACCGCCCGGTTCAGCCACACAACGCGAGGTTGATTCTGAATTAGCTTTCGGTTGCCCGGTGCCGCAGCCAGAGCGCGCCGGCCAGAAATACTGCACTCACTCCAAGGCCGGCCAGCATCTGCAACGAAAAGAGCCGGTCAAGGATGTTTGCCAGTGTTACTGCGTGGTCGAAGACACCGGTACTTGGTACGCCCAGGGCGAGAGTGCCCTGGCCATCGTGCACCTGCGCAGTCAGAATCGCGGGACTATTAGCTACCCAGTCACCCACCAGTCCAAACAGGCTGGTGTTGAGGGTAAACGTTTCGAGAAACGTGATCCATATCTGCAGGATGGCAAATACCACCGGAGGCAGTAATGCAAACAGAAGTGGGATGCGTGGCGCAAAAGATGAGACCAACAGCAACCATCCGTACATCGGCAGGAACCAGATCGAAGCTGCCAGGTAGCTGACCAGCAATATGGCCCAGGCTTTGAGCGGGTTGACCACTGACAGAAACAGTGTCCAGGGATTTTCACCTACCGACAGAACCATGACGGAAGCGATGGCCGCCATCAGAATTTGAGTCAGCACAAACACTACCCAGAACATCAGCGGTGCCAGGATCATGGCCGTCAGTAATTTCGAGAGTATGGTCAGTGTGTCGCTGGCCGGTAGTGATTTCCAGAACAATATGCTGCGGTCTTTACGGTCGTCGTACAGTGCGCCCAGCAGGTAGAAAAACACCACGAAAGCGAGTACGACGGTGAAAAACAGCGAGCTGCCCAGAATGACTTCGTGGCCTAGCACGGCACGGATTTCCAGGGGCTGCTGGGCCAGTACACGGACCGCTTCCTTGAAGGTATACATTTCGTTGTCGAAATGTGCAGTCGTGAAAATCGACATTAACAGGAAAGCAATATAGATTCCGCCGATGACCAATGGAGTGGTGCGCAAAGCGCCCTTGTTTTCCCAATATTCGCGGCGGACCAGTGCTACCAGGCGATTCATGCGACACCCCGCTTCATGGTGGCGACAAACAGGTCGGCAACACTGGGTGTGTGGATTTCTCCAAGTTCAGCCAGGCGTTCCCGCTCAACATTGTCGTACAGGAATATGTGCCTGCCGAACAGTTCCCGTTCGTACAGGGGGTTGAGACTGCGGGCCTGGTCAGCCTTTTCAGGCCGCACCATTAATTCCACGTAGCGGCGTTCGACTTCTTCCATCGTTGAATTCAGCGCGATCTTTCCATCCTGGATGAAAATCAGGTCGGTCAGAATATGCTCCACTTCTTCAACCTGGTGGGTGGTGATCACGATGGTCCGTTGCTCGTCAAAATAGTCGTTGAGAAGGCTGGAATAAAATTGCTTCCGGTACAGGATGTCCAGACCGAGCGTAGGCTCATCCAGGATCAGAAGTTTCACATCAATGGCCATGACCAGTGCCAGGTGAAGCTGCGCCACCATGCCTTTGGAAAGTTGCTTGACCCGTTGGTCCATGGTGATTTTGGTCTGGGCCAGGTATTCCATGCAGGTCTCGCGTGAAAACCCGGAATGTAACTGTTCCGTCACATCAATCAACTGCCAGACCCTGATCCAGCGGGGCAGCACCGCGACGTCGGCGATAAAGCAAACATCTTCCATCAGGGCTGCACGGTCGCGCGATGGGTTTTTACCGAGTACCGTCAGTTCCCCGTCAAAGGTGGCGAGGCCGAGAATGGCTTTCAGGGCTGAGGTCTTGCCGGCGCCATTGGGTCCAATCAGGCCGACAATGCGGCCCGGTGGAATATCCAGGTCAATATGGTCCACTGCCAGGGTACGACCGTATTTTTTGGTCAGTCCGCGCGCGGAAATAATCGGGGTCATCAGCTGTTGCTCTCTTTTTTCATGGCCGTCTGGAGTAATGACTCAACACTCAGGCCCAGTTGCTCAATCCGGTCGAGCATGGCTGGCCATTCGTCGTTGAGGAACTTGTCTCTTTCAGAGGTAGTGAGGTTCTTGCGGGCACCCTCGCAAACGAACATGCCCAGGCCGCGGCGCTTCTCAACCAGACCTTCTTCAACCAGGGCCTGGTAGGACTTTGAAACCGTAATGGGGTTCAGATGAAACTCTGAAGCGACGATGCGTACCGAGGGCAGGGCGTCTCCTTCCGCCAGTGTCCCGTCAAGAATCATGGCTACTGTGCGTTCTTTTAGCTGCCAGTAGATAGGTTGGCTGTCGTTCCAGTGCGTTGACATGAATCTATGGATTTCCCTGCGGGATGGTTGGCCGCTTAGCGGTTGCGGAGCAGGAAAAGGCTGACCTTAAAGCCCTTGTTTTTCTTCACAGAGGCTTTGGTCCCGGTCGATGCCCGGTCCTTCGTGCTTTCGGAAACGGAAGTGCCGGCGTAATGCCCATCGGCGCCCAATGTGAAGAGGTCGGTGTTACTGACTCCCGACAATGATGTGATCGTCAGCAACAAGGCCGCAAAAACCGCCAGGCGGTTTGAGATTCTTGATTTTCGGCTTCCTGTAATTCGCAACATAGCTCTTTCCGTGATCTGTTTTTGTGAATCGGTTATCAGGTGATGTAGTGAAGTATAACACCATCACCGCAATTTGCAAACAGAATTGAAAAAACTTAGTTACGTGGGTTGTTTGAAGCCGGCCGGCTGCCGAACCATGCCAGGGCGAGAGCCAGGCCCAGGGGTATCAGACGTTCAACCCAGTCGCCGGGCGATTCGACCGTCCAGCTGAGAATAACGGTGAGCAGGAAGCCACTGGCCAGCGCGGCAACCCGCCAGCCGGGGCGTACCTGTCCACGCCACAGAGTGATCACCAGTAGAGGCCCGAAAGCCGCGGCCAGCGCTTGCCAGGCAAACAGCACCCGGCTGAAGATCTGGTCGGGAGAGAAGATGGAGAGAGTGATGGCCAGCATACCGATCAGCAACACCACCCAGCGGGCGCGTGACAAGCCACTCGCATCGCTGCCGTGTTCATCCTTCAAATCATGACTGACGCTGGATGCAGCAACCAGTAACTGGCTGTCGGCCGTGGACATGATGGCCGACAGGATGGCCGAAACCATGATGCCAGCCAGCATAGCCGGTAGCAGGAGCGTGGCGAGGACGAATAAAAGCTGCTCGCCGTCACCCAGGTCTTTAACCAGGATCCGGCCGCACCAGCCAAGCAGGACCATCCCCGGGTAGATGATGCAGGCCCAGCTAACGGCAATTCGACGCCCCTGGACAATCGCCTGCTCACTCTCAATGGCCATGAACCGGTTGACGACGTGCGGTTGCCCGGGATAACCCAGGCCAATGCCGAACAGGCCAAAGACGAAACCCAGCGCTGCCGGCAGGGTCGACTGGTCTGTCCAGAGTTCTAAGCCGCTGCTATCGGTTGTTGTAATGCTCTCGAATAACGTCACGGGACCGCCGACTGCCAACAGTGCCAGCAGTGGCAGCAGTAACGCACTGGCGGCCATCAGGATGCCCTGTACGCTGTCCGTTACGCTTGCAGCCCAGAAGCCGCCCAGCCAGACATATGCGAGTACAACGGCAGCACCGATTATAATGGCGGTGGATTGACTGATGCCGAGCACACTGGCAAATGTTGTGCCTGCGGCCTGAAATTGTGCCGCTATATAAAAGGTGAAAGAAAAAAGAATTACCCCGGCACCCATGCGCATCATGGTCCGCCTGGCGGGGTCGCCCACCGGACCGGCAATAAACTCCGTTAGTGTCAGGGCTCCGTTCGCACGGCTTTGCCGATAAAGCCTGGGGGCAATCAGGTACCAGTTGATCAGGAATCCGGCAATGGTAGAAGGGATCAGCCAAATTGCCGGCAAGCCCCAGGCGAACGCTGCGCCGCTGACACCCAGCAGGCTCCAGGCGGAAGATGAGCTGGCAGAAGCGCTGAGGGCGGCAACCATGGGACCCAGTTTTCGTCCACCGAGGTAGTAATCGGCGCTGTCGGTATTCTTTTTACTTGCCCACCAGCCGATACCAAGCATCAAAATCTGGTAGGCGATTAGCGTTATGATCACTCCTGTCACGCCGGCAAGGATACAGCGCAGACAGCCACGCGTCATCTGCCGGCAATGGTGCCGGATAACTCGATCATTGCCACGGAAGCTATATTAGAGGACAATTCGCCCTTCGCTTTTAGCATGGCGGGCCGGTCTGAAGGATCGCCAGTTTCCGAATTTACAAAGGAGCAATATCCAATGAAACGATTTTTAATCACCTGCGGCCTGTTTGCTGCAGCTACTCTGAGCGGCAACGCGGTGGCTACGGAACTTGAAACCGAAGGACAGAAGCTGGGCTATATCATCGGTATGGACATCGGCCAGTCATTAAAAGAGCAGGGCACCGAGATGGACTTGCAGTCCCTTATCGACGCTATCACTGCCACCTACAACGGTACTGAATTGGCCATGACGCCTGAGGAAGCTGCTTCCATCCGGGAAGGCTTTATTTCTGCGCGCCGTGCTGAGGCCGAAGAAGCACGTATGTCTGCTGGTGCCGGCAACGCAGCCGAAGGCGATGCCTTTCTGCTCGAAAATCGCACGAAAGAGGGCGTTCAGGTTACGGACTCCGGACTGCAGTACAAAGTTATTGAGATGGGTGACGGCGCCAAGCCTGTCGCAACTGATAACGTGACCGTTCACTACCGCGGCAGCCTGCTCAATGGCGAGGAATTCGATAGTTCCTATTCCCGTAATGAACCCACCAGCTTCAAGCTTGACCAGGTCATTCCCGGCTGGACCGAAGGTGTTCAGTTGATGCCTGTCGGCAGCAAGTTCATGTTCTTCATCCCCTCCAGCCTGGCTTATGGCCCGAATGGCGGTGGCCCGATCGGTCCGAATGCCACGCTGATTTTTGAAGTTGAGTTAATCAGCATTAACTAAGAGAACACGATGAGAATATCCATTGTAGGAAGCGGTTACGTCGGCCTGGTCAGCGGTGCCGGCCTGTCTGACGTTGGTCACCACGTTCTTTGCATGGACATTAACCAGGCGCGGATCGATGGGCTGAAAAACGGTGTGGTGCCAATTTTCGAGCCTGGCCTGGAAAAAATGATTCGGCAAAACTCCAGCCAGGGCCGGCTGGAGTTTTCTTCTTCCATTACCCGTGCGATCGAGCATGCAGAAGTTCTCTTTATCGCGGTTGGAACACCGCCGGGTGAAGACGGCTCTGCTGATCTGAGCCACGTACTTTCGGTTGCCGGCGACATTGGCAGCAACCTGGACAAACCCTTTCTGGTCGTCGTCAAGTCCACCGTCCCGGTCGGGACCTGTGAAAAAGTCCGTGCAACCATAGCCGGGAAATTGGATGAACGCGGGGTTGACGTTGAGTTTTTCGTTGCGTCTAATCCGGAATTTCTCAAGGAAGGCGCCGCGATCTCGGACTTTATGAAGCCGGACCGGATCGTGGTAGGCGTGGACAACGAACGGGCCGAGGCGCTGTTGCGTGAACTTTATGCACCATTCAACCGTAACCACGAGAAATTGCTGTGCATGGATGTGCGGTCTTCGGAGCTAACCAAGTACGCAGCCAATGCGATGCTGGCGACCAAGATCAGCCTGATGAATGAGCTTTCCAACGTGGCGTCTGCGGTAGGGGCGGATATCGAGCACGTCCGCAACGGCATAGGGTCAGACCCGCGCATCGGGTACTCATTTATCTACCCGGGTTCAGGGTACGGCGGGTCCTGTTTTCCCAAGGATGTCAGGGCGCTGGAATTTACGGCCAGTTCCCACGGTTACCAGGCTGAAATACTCAAGGCTGTCGAGTCGGTCAACAACCGGCAGAAAAATCGTCCATTCGAAATACTCGACGGCCACTATCATGGTGACATGAGTGGCCTGACCGTCGCGGTTTGGGGTTTGTCATTCAAGCCCAATACCGATGACATGCGCGAAGCGCCCAGTCTTAACCTCATTAATTCTGTTCTGGCCGCTGGTGGTAAAGTACGTGCCCATGACCCGGAGGCTGCGCATGAAGCCGCTGCGCTATTCGAGGGTAAGGCAGGCCTGGAAATAGCCGAAGACCCTTACGACGCTGCTGCTGGTGCCGATGCGCTGGTGCTGATGACTGAGTGGAAACTATACTGGGCACCTGATTTTGATCGTCTCAAGCAGAATATGAACCAGGCGGTCATCGTCGACGGTCGAAATATCTGGTCTCCCGAGGTTGTCCGTCGCCGCGGGATCATGTATTACTCAATAGGAAGGCCATAAAGCGATTACTATGACAAAATCTGCACTGATTACCGGTATTACGGGACAGGACGGGGCTTACCTCGCGGAATTCCTACTGAACAAGGGCTACGAGGTCCATGGCATTAAGCGACGGGCGTCTTCAATCAATACCGCCCGTATAGATCATCTCTATTCCGACCCGCACGTTGGAAACTCGAAATTGACCCTGCATTACGGTGATATGACGGACAGTTCCAGCCTGCAGCGCACCATTGCGCGGACGCAGCCAGACGAAATCTATAACCTGGCGGCGCAAAGCCACGTGGCGGTGTCGTTCGAGGAGCCGGAGTATACGGCGGAATCTGATGCAGTCGGTACATTGAGAGTCCTGGAAGCCATCCGTAACCTGGGCCTTCAGGACAAGTGCCGGTTCTACCAGGCATCCACCTCGGAACTATTCGGCAAGGTTCAGGAAACACCACAGACCGAATCTACGCCGTTCTATCCGCGTTCGCCCTATGGCGTCGCAAAACTGTATGCCTACTGGATAACGGTCAACTACCGCGAATCCTACGGTTTTTTCGCCTGCAACGGCATCTTGTTCAATCACGAATCGCCAATCAGAGGTGAGACCTTCGTGACCCGTAAAATCAGCCGGGGGCTGGCGCGTATTGGCTGGGGTCTGGATGAATGTATCTACCTTGGAAACCTGGACGCCCGGCGCGACTGGGGCCACGCGCGAGATTATGTCGAGGCGCAATGGTTGATGCTGCAGCACGATGAACCGATTGATTTTGTCATTGCTACCGGCACTCAATACTCGGTCAGGGATTTCGTCAACACAACTGCTTTGAGTATGGGTTTACACCTGGAATGGACTGGCGAGGGGACGGACGAGCATGCGGTTGTGGTGAGCTGCGATAAAGAAGAGCTCGGCTTTCAGCCGGGTGACGTTGTTGTCAGGATTGATCCGCGTTATTACAGGCCAGCTGAAGTCGAAACCCTATTGGGTGATGCAAGCCTGGCTAGAGAAAAACTTGGCTGGACTCCCAGGATTTCATTTGATCAAATGGTGGAAGAAATGGTGGAGACAGACTTGAGGTTGGCCCGTGAAGAGTCATTGATCGACCGGGATCGATCACGTCCCTGAGGCAACCCGCGGTGCTCCCTTGGATAAGCTGAACGAACAACCCCGTATTTTCATTGCCGGCCATCGTGGGATGGTCGGGTCTGCACTGCTGCGAACCCTACGGGCCAATGGTGACCAGCAACTTGTCACACGTAGCCGCAGCGAGCTGGATCTTACCAGGCAACAGGAAGTTGAGTCTTTTTTTGCCGATGAGCGAATCGACCAGGTTTATCTGGCTGCTGCACGGGTGGGGGGAATCAAGGCCAACAATGAGCAGCCCGCAGATTTTATACGCGAAAACCTGCAGATTCAGACAAACGTAATTCATGCAGCTCACCAGGCCGGAATTTCACGCTTGCTGTTCCTTGGCAGTTCCTGCATTTATCCCCGCCTGGCCACGCAGCCGATGGCCGAAGAATGTTTAATGACGGGTCCGCTTGAGCCCACCAACGACGCGTATGCAGTGGCCAAGATAGCCGGCATCAAGATGTGTGAGGCCTATAGGCGCCAGTATGGGAGTGATTTCAGAAGCGCCATGCCGACCAACCTTTATGGCCCACATGACAACTTTGATCCGGACTCCAGCCATGTGTTGCCTGCGCTGTTACGCAAGTTTCACCAGGCCGTTATCAGCGGCTCCGACACAGTTTCGGTGTGGGGCAGCGGAAGACCGCGACGCGAATTCCTTCATGTCGATGATATGGCCTCCGCGTGTTGTTTTTTGATGGGACTTACGGAAGAACGCTACTGGTCTGCAGTCTCGGACCATAGTTCACATGTCAACGTGGGTTATGGTTCTGATATCAGCATTGCCGAGTTGGGGGCGCTGGTTGCGGCGGTGGCCGGGTTTGAGGGCGGCATCGACTTCGATCCCGCGATGCCCGACGGTACTCCGCGAAAATTACTGGATGTCAGTCGGCTCGAATCTCTCGGTTGGAAAGCTCAAATCGACCTGGAGAAGGGTGTTCGCCGGACTTATAACTGGATGGTTGAACATTGGGATGAAATGCTGCCGGTAATTTAGGGCAGGGGCTAGAAGAAATGAGCGACTCACTGAAAGATCAATTGCAGGCCCTGGGCCTGGCGAAGCAAAAACAAAACCCGCGGAAAGCACGGAATGTGCAAAAGAAAACGGGGCCCGCAAGAAAAAATGGTAGTGACGGCCAGCGGAATAATGCCGAGCTTTCCCTTGAGCAGGCTTACGCGCTAAAAAGGCGAGACGAACAGAGTCGCTCCGACAAGGCACGTAAGAAGAAACAGGCAGAAGACCGCCAGCGCAGATTGCTGAATAACGCCATCAGGGACATCGTGAAAGCGAACCGGCTGAACCGGGATGACGCTGAGGCCGCCCGCAACTTTATGTTCAGAGGTCGTATTCGCAAGGTCAATGTCACGCCCGAACAACTCAAGGCTCTCAACAGCGGAGAGATGGGGATTGCTTATCTGTCGGGTGGCTATCACCTGTTGGCAAAAGAACACACTGATGCGGTACGAACGCTTTCAGCTGAGCATGTGCCCGATCTGGAGGCTGGTTCCAGCCTGGACGATGGAGAGCATCCGGTTCCGGAAGATCTGAGCTGGTAACGGCTCTTATTCCTGAAAGTTGGCTGGCAGTAAACGACGCATCTCATCCATGCTGCAACCTTTTCGAACGCAATAATCTTCCATCTGGTCGGCCAGCACGGGGCCGAGCACAAAATACTCTGCCTGCGGGTGTGCAAAGTAATATCCACTGACGGATGCAGCCGGGTACATGGCAAACCCGCTGGTCAATTCCATGCCTGCATTGCCGGGTACATCGAGCAAACGGAACAGCTTTTCTTTTTCACTGTGCTCAGGACAGGCTGGATAACCCGGCGCGGGCCGGATACCCCGGTAGCCTTCACGAATCAGTTCTTCCTTCGCCAGGGTCTCGTCTGCGGCGTAAGCCCAGAACTCGCGTCTCACACGCTGGTGGAGGTGTTCGGCAAAAGCTTCCGCCAGGCGGTCGGCGAGGGCTTTGAGAAGGATCGACTGATAGTCATCATGGGCTGATTCGAACTCTTCCAGCTTTTTCTCAATGCCCAGGCCGGTTGTGACTGCGAACAGCCCGGCGTGGTCTTTGAGCCCACTGCCGGCGGGGGCAACGTAATCGGCGAGGCAGCGATTGGCGCGCCCCTCGGCCTTGGCCCTTTGTTGCCGCAGGAACAGTAGTTTTTCGAGCACGTTTTCGCGAGTTTCATCTTCATACAGCAAAATGTCGTCACCCGCGGATGCGGCGGGAAAGAGTCCAAAAACGGCACGGGCTGTCAGCCATTTTTCGCGGACGATCCGGTCGAGCATCTCGCGGGCATCGGCGTACAGGCTGCTGGCGGCTTCGCCGACAACGGAGTCCTGCAGGATGCCGGGGAAACGTCCGGCCAGTTCCCATGTCTGGAAAAAAGGTGTCCAGTCGATGAATTCGACCAGGGTCTCCAGTGGGTAGTCGTCGAGGACATGCAGTCCGGGCTGGGCCGGCGGCGTGATGTCTGCTGGTCGCCATTCGATCGGCAGGCGATTCGCACGCGCCGTTTCAATAGATACGGGTGGTTTACGGTTACTGCCTTTTGCACGACGCTCGCGCATCACGCGGTATTCATCCGCGGTTTTGACCTGCAGCGCCTGGCGGCTTTCCTTGCCGATCAATTTACGTGCTACCCCAACTGCACGTGAGGCATCCTTAACCCAGAAAACGCCGTTGTCGTATTCCGGTTCAATGCGCAGGGCGGTGTGTATAGGTGAAGTCGTAGCGCCGCCAATCATCAATGGCTGGTCCAGCCCCTGGCGTTTCATTTCCGCAGCGACCAGGCGCATTTCATCGAGAGAGGGTGTGATCAGGCCGGATAAACCGATGATGTCGGCTTTTTCCTTCAGGGCCGTTGATATAACGGTCTCCCCGGGAACCATCACGCCGAGGTCGGTCACCTCGAAATTGTTGCAGCTCAGAACGACCCCGACAATGTTCTTCCCAATGTCATGCACGTCACCCTTGACCGTCGCCATCACGATGTGGCCCTGACTTTTTGCCGTATCGCCACTGATCCGTTTTTCTTCTTCGATGTACGGAATCAACACGGCAACTGCCTGCTTCATCACACGGGCGCTCTTGACCACCTGGGGTAGAAACATCTTGCCGTCTCCGAACAGATCGCCAACCACGTTCATTCCGTCCATCAGCGGGCCTTCTATGACATCCAGAGCCCGCGATGATGCCTGCCTCATCTCTTCGGTGTCTTCCTCGATATGGCTGTTGACGCCTTTTACCAGGGCATGCACCAATCGTTCGTGAACATCCAGTGCACGCCACTCCTCGATACTTTTTTCCTTGTGGGTAGTGCCCTGAAATTCCTGTGCCAGCTCAAGCAGTCTGTCGGTCGCATCATTGGTTCTGTTCAGGACGACATCTTCGACAGCTTCGCGCAGCGCGGGATCGATTTCGTCGTAAATTTCCAGCTGACCGGCGTTTACAATTGCCATGTCCAAACCGGCTTTGATGGCGTGATATAAGAAGACCGAGTGAATCGCCTCGCGTACCCGGTCCTGACCGCGAAATGAGAATGAAATGTTGCTGAGTCCGCCTGAAATCAGAGCGCCGGGGCAGGCCTTTTTTATCTGCCGGGTGGCTTCTATGAAGTCTACGCCGTAGCTGTTGTGCTCTGAAATCCCTGTGGCAATGGCGAAGATATTGGGGTCGAAGATAATATCTTCCGGCGGAAAGCCAACTTCTTCAGTCAGAATTTTCCATGCTCGGGAACAGATTGAAACGCGTTTTTCCAGAGAGTCGGCCTGACCCTTTTCGTCGAATGCCATGACGATGACGGCTGCACCGTAGCGTAAAATGGTGCGCGCCTGAGCGATGAACGGTTCCTCGCCTTCTTTCATGCTGATTGAGTTCACCACGCCTTTGCCCTGCAAGCACTTCAGGCCCGCTTCGAGCACATCCCAGCGCGATGAATCGATCATGACCGGTATACGGGCAATATCGGGTTCAGAGGCAATCAGGTTGAGGAATGTGGTCATGGCCTTCGGCCCGTCCAGCAGCCCCTCGTCCATATTCACATCGATAATCTGCGCGCCGTTTTCGACCTGTTGCCGTGCTACAGCGAGTGCGGCAGGATAGTCGTCCTGCTGGATCAGGCGGCGGAAAGCGGCTGATCCGGTGACATTGGTGCGTTCACCAATATTCACGAAGTTCAGCTCAGGCGTAAGGGTAAAAGGCTCCAGACCGGAAAGGCGGCACCCGTGTTTTTGTGTGGGAAGTGTTCGCGGCTTTTTATCCTGGACCGCCTCGGCGATGGCTGCGATATGTGCTGGTGTTGTGCCGCAACAACCGCCCACCAGGTTGAGTAGACCCCGTTCTGCGAAGTCAGCCAGCACGCCGGACATATGCGCCGGGCTATCGTCGTATTCGCCGAGTTCATTGGGCAGGCCTGCATTCGGATACAGACTGATCGGGCAGTTTGCAACCCGCGCAAGTTCCTGGATCCAGGGCCGTATTTCTTCTGCACCCAGTGCGCAGTTCAGCCCTACCGCGAATGGCATGGCGTGCCGGATCGAATTCCAGAATGCTTCCACGGTCTGGCCTGAAAGGGTCCTGCCGCTGGCATCGACAATGGTCCCTGATATTACTACCGGTAAGCGGTATTCCAGTTCGTCAAAAACACTGGCGATTCCAAACAGCGCGGCTTTACAGTTGAGCGTGTCAAAAACAGTTTCGACCACCAGCAGATCTGCTCCGCCTTCCACCAGGCCACGTGTGGCCTCGGCATAAGCGTCCCTGAGCTGGGCAAAAGTGATATTACGGTATTCCGGTCGATTGACATCCGGTGATAACGAAGCGGTGCGGTTGGTTGGTCCCAGTGCACCCATAACAAAACGTGTTTCACCCGGGTTGCTCAACATGAACTCATCGACAGCTTGCCGGGCTATTCTCGCGCTTTCACGGTTTATTTCACGGACCTGGTCTTCCATCCCGTAATCCGCCTGCGAGATCGAGGTCGCGTTAAACGTGTTGGTTTCCAGGATGTCCGCACCTGCTTCGAGGAAACGACTGTGAATTTCGAGAATCACATCCGGACGGGTCAGGCTGAGCAGGTCATTGTTGCCTTTCAGTGCGGATGGGTGGTCCTTGTAGCGCTCACCCCGGAAATCCGCCTCTTCCAGTTTTCGGTCCTGGATCATTGTGCCCATGGCGCCATCGAATACGAGAATGCGCTGTGCGAGCATGGCCTTGAGTTTGGCCACCATTTCCTGGTTTTTGTAGTTTGTTGTATTCACTTTTTAACCGCCGAAAGGGTTAGGACTGAAAAATTGGGGGTACGTTTTTCCACGGTGGATACCGTACAGGTGTGCACCTGCAGGCCTGCATCGCTGCAGAATTTCTTGAGCTGCCGGTTGGTGAAACCCAGGTTCACATGGTTAAACGGATCTACCGCCTTTTTGTGCTGATGGGCCTGAAGGGTGACTGCCAGCAGTTTGCCGCCGCTGCGCAGAACCCGGCTCGCTTCGCGAATCACTTTGGCTGGTTCCAGTGTGTAGGTCAGTGCATGCATCAGCAGAACGGTGTCAAAAGACTCATCCTTCACCGGTAGCGCATGCATGTCACCCTGTTCAAAGGAGACGTGCTTAAACGGCTTGACCCGGCGCCGGCCGGCTTCCACCACGCGCTCGCTGATATCCAGGCACACAATACGGGTGGCGGTAGGTGCCAGTAACTCGGCCAGCACGCCATCGCCAGAGGCTATATCCAGCACATCACCTGGCTCCAGTAATTGCACCAGGCCCCGCGCGGTGGCCTCCCAGGTTCTGCCGGGGGAGTAATGTCGCTCCATATCGCCGGCTACGCGGTCAGCCCATGTCCCGCTGCCCTTGCGCAGATTGAGGACCTGAGGGATCCGTTCCAGATCCTGTTGCAGCAATGGGTCATCGGTATTTTTGCTGATGAATTGCCAGAGTTCGCCAAGGCTGGAGTTCGTGCTGTTGTTGGCAATGCGGTAATAGACAGAGACACCATCCCGCCGGTCACTCACCAGGCTGGCTTCCTTGAGTTTAGCCAGGTGCGTGGATACTCTGGGCTGTGCCAGTTGCGTGATTTTTGAGAGTTCTGCAACGCTTAACTCCTCCCTATCCAGCAATAACAGCAACCTCAGTCGAGTGGGGTCTGCAAGCAAGCGGCAGTGGTGAGAAGCCAGCGTCAGGTCCATGGCAGTGGTGGGTGTCCGGCTCATATATCTTTGTATCTTGATTAAAAGATATGAAGAGATTATCGGTTGACCAGTGAAAGGTCAATAGTAAGCCTGTTAGAGAATTAATTGGCGATGATCGTTATAATCGATTTCGCTCTCGGCAGATCGCCGCTCAATCAGGAATTCGGGTAATGAACCTTGGTACCGACCAGCAGAAAGTAGCTCTTACCAAACAGGTTATCTCCAATCTGAAGAAGAATGTTGACGCGGACCAGGCCGAAATGGCGGCGCTGTACGTTGAGCAGTGCTTTCGCCGGGTGCCTTTTGATGACCTGGTTACAGAGGCACCGCAGACCCTGGCGGCCATCGTCAAAGGACAACTGGAGTTCATCGTAAAAAGAGCACCGGATCAAATTCTGATTCGTGTATTCAATCCAACGCTGGAAAACGATGGGTGGGAATCGCCACACACCATCATCGAGATGGCCAACGAAGACAAGCCTTTCCTTGTGGATTCGGCGGCGTTGACCTTGTCTGAGCTGGAGATTGGCATTCACCTGATTATTCACCCGGTTATCCGCGTTGGACGCAACAGGTCCGGTTCGCTGACTGCGGTTTATCCCAAGCGTGGCGGGCAGGGCCAAGCCGAGTCAGTGATGCAATTCCAGGTGGATCGCTGCACGGATAAAGCCGTTATGGCCGAGATCAGGGAGCGGCTGACAGGTGCTTTTGAAGATGCGCACCATGCGGTTGAGGACTGGCGCAAGATGGAAGCCCGGGCAGCTGAGGCTGCACAGGACCTGCCGCATTGGGCGCCTGATGCGGACACCGTGTGGCTGGAGGAATATGTCACATTCCTGAACTGGCTACTGGACGATCACTTCATTTTCCTGGGTGCCCGGGATTACGAGGTCGTGGGCAAGAGGAACTCGGGCGAGTTGCAAGTGGTGGCTGGCTCGGGTCTGGGTATCCTGCGTGAAACAGCGGAGACCAGGATGTCGCGCCCAATGGCGAGCCTGCCCAAAGCAGCCCTGAAGCGGCAGAAAGTCCCGTTGATCATTACCAAGACCAACGCACGCTCCACCGTACACCGCCCGGGGTACCTTGATTACATCAGTGTGCTGCGCTTTAACCGCAAGGGTCGGGTTATTAGTGAGCGTCGATTCCTGGGTTTATTCACTTCCGCGGCATATAACCTGAATGCCATGGATACGCCACTGGTTCGGGTTCGGGCCAGGAACGTGCTGGCCAGTTCAGGCCTGGTTGAGGGTAGTCACGCCTGGAAGTCCATGGTCCACACGCTGGAAACCCTTCCGCGCGATGTGTTGTACCAGGCCAGCTCCGCCGAGTTGAAAAAAACGGCACAGGGTGTGTTGAACCTGCAGGAGCGGCAACGTGTCCGTTTATTCATTCGGCGCGAGTATTTTGGGCGCTTTTATTCCTGCCTGGTGTTCATCCCCAGAGAGCAATTCAATACACCAAACCGTGAGAAAATACAGGCTATTCTGAAACGGGCGCTAAAAGGCGGCCCACTCGATTACGCGGTTAAGGTATCGGAATCAAAGCTAGCCCGTTTGCGGGTGATCGTGCGTCCACGGGCCGGTGCTAAAGTCAGCTTCGACGTGAGCGCGCTGGAACAGAAAATTGTTGACGCGGTGCGTTCCTGGACAGACGAACTCAAATCCATCCTGGTAGAGAAACTGGGTGAAGAAGTCGGGCTGAGAGAGTCCGCTTTGTTTGCCCGCGCGTTTCCAGAAGCCTACAAAGAGGACATTTCCCCCTGGGTCGCGGCCTTCGATGTGGAAAATGCGGCGGCTGTTTACCGCGGTGAAGACTTGCGGATGAGTCTTTACCGGCCCCAAAAATCCCGCGGCGGAATCATCCGCTTCAAAGTATTTCACGGGTCCTCGCCCTTACCACTGTCTGACGTCCTGCCCATGCTGGAAAACCTGGGCTTGCGGATCGTTAGCGAGCGACCCTATGAATTGCGGTTGTCGGAGAAGAATCGGGTCTGGATCCAGGATTTCGACATGATTCCATCGGTTGACCGGAAGCTGGATCTTGATGTCATCCGCGCTTTGTTCATGGAGGCCTTTGAAAAAACCCTTAATGGCGAGACGGATAGTGACAGCTTTAATCGCCTGGTTATCGCCTCGCAGATGCATTGGCGCCAGGTCAAGGTGCTTCGTGCGTACTGCAAATACCTGTTGCAGACGGGTATCGCTTTTTCCATGAATTACATGGCCGAAACCCTGGCCGCGCATCCCGCCATCGCCCGGTTATTGGTTGAGTTGTTCGAGGCATCTTTTGATCCGGCGCGTGAAGAAGAATCGGACTATCGCAAGGAGTTAGCCAGCAAACGCCTGGCGCGTCGCTTTGCGGTACTGACCAGGGGCACGCTCGATAAGGATAAAGTTCTACTCGAGCTGATCGCCGACTGGGTTGCGGTCAGAGACAGGGGCCGTGGCGAACAGCTCACAGCGATCAAGCGGGTGTTCAAGAGAGCCCTGGAGTCGGTTTCAAGCCTCGATGAAGACCGCATCCTTTTCGCTTTCTACGAGGCCATCGGTGCCACCTTGAGAACCAATTATTTTCAAAAGGACGCCGACGGTGCGGTCAAAGAGTACATCAGCTTCAAGCTGGATTCGGAAGCTCTGTCTGAATTGCCGTTGCCCAGGCCCTACCGTGAAATTTGGGTCTACTCACCGCGGGTAGAAGGCATTCACCTGCGGGGCGGGAAGATCGCCAGGGGCGGATTAAGGTGGTCTGACCGTCGTGAGGACTTCAGGACCGAAGTGCTGGGCCTGATGAAGGCTCAGAGCGTCAAGAATACGATCATCGTTCCGGTCGGATCCAAGGGCGGGTTCGTCGTGAAACGGATGCCGGAAGAAGGTGGCCGGGATGCCATGATGGCTGAGGGAATCAAGTGCTATAAGTTATTTATCAATGGGTTGTTAGATATAACTGATAATTTAGATAAGGATAAAGTTGTTCCGCCAATTGACGTGGTACGACGCGACGAGGACGATCCTTACCTGGTTGTGGCAGCCGACAAAGGCACCGCGACGTTTTCAGATACTGCCAATGGGGTTGCAGCCGAACATGGATTTTGGCTGGGTGACGCTTTTGCCTCCGGTGGATCGGTAGGCTATGACCATAAGGGCATGGGGATCACTGCCCGAGGCGCGTGGGAGGGTGTGAAACGCCACTTCCGGGAACGCGGCACCGATATCCAGAAGGAAGCCTTCAGCGTGGTAGGCATCGGTGACATGAGCGGCGACGTGTTCGGTAACGGAATGTTGCTTTCACGTCACATTCAGCTGCGAGCGGCGTTTAACCACATGCATATATTCCTCGACCCGAGCCCGGATGCCAAAAAGTCTTTCCAGGAGCGTCGCAGGTTGTTCCGCCTGGCGCGTTCCGGCTGGACGGACTACAAAACGGAATTGATTTCTGCCGGTGGAGGTATTTTTTCCCGTCAGGACAAGGTGATTCCGCTCAGTCCCGAGGTCAGGAAGTGGTTGGGCGTGGATGCCGGGCAGCTGAGCCCGAATGCATTGATCAAAGCGTTGCTCAAGGCTCCGGTTGATTTACTTTGGAACGGTGGCATCGGTACCTATGTAAAGGCGTCGTTTGAAACGAACGCTGATGTGGGCGATATGGCCAATAACGCCCTGCGGGTTAACGGCAAGGAACTTGGCTGCAAAGTAGTGGGTGAGGGCGGTAACCTGGGGTGTACCCAGCAGGGCCGTATCGAATTCGCACTGAACGGGGGGCGTATTAATACCGATGCCATTGATAACTCCGCAGGTGTCGATACCTCGGACCATGAAGTCAATATCAAGATCCTGCTGAACCTGGTGATGCGCAGCGGTGAACTGGACATGGAGGCACGAAACAAACTCCTGGCCAGTATGGATGATGAGGTAGCCGGGCTGGTCTTGCGCAACAATTACCTGCAGACCGCGGCCATCTCCATGATGGAGCGGTTTTCCGGCCCGCGTCTGGGCGCGAAGCAACATTTTATCCATGTGCTTGAAGAGCAGGGTTTGCTGGATCGTGAACTTGAGTTCCTGCCGGATGATGAGGAACTATCAGAACGCAGGGACCGCAATGAAAACCTGACCCGGCCTGAGTTGTCTGTATTGCTTTCCTACAGCAAGATCATGCTTTATCAGCAACTACTGGCGTCTGACGTTCCGGAAGACAGCTATCTGTCGCAGGAACTGATCCGCTATTTCCCTGGTCCCCTGCAGGAACGGTTCGGTCAGGTGATGCCGCAGCACCGCCTGCGTCGCGAAATTATTGCCACCCAGGTGACCAACGGACTGGTTAACCGGATGGGTGCATCTTTCGCGTTGAGAATGGGTGAAGACACGGGGGCTTTGCCCGCCGAGGTAGCGCGGGCCTTTACCGTGGCACGTGAAGTATTCGATGCTCGCAGCTTCTGGTCGAAGGTAGAAAGCCTGGATAACAAAGTCGACAGCGAACTGCAGACCCTGGCCATGATCAGTATGTGGAAATTGTTGCGCCAGGCGACCCGCTGGCTGTTAAATCTGAAAGGACACAAGCTGGACATACGTATGATGGTTGATCGTCTGGCCCCCGGTCTGGCAGTCATTGAAAAGTCCATTTCCGGCACGATGACGAA
>CAYUBS010000025.1:0-25877 GCA_964443145.1 uncultured Wenzhouxiangellaceae bacterium
GTATCGTTATTAGCTGATCTTAGCCCGGGTTTGGATTCAGTCTTTTTGAATTACTCTCAGGGCTGGAACAAAGAAGCGTCGCTGAAAGAATCGTTGATTGCTGGACGGGAAAGTGATTTAGTGCGTGGCTCAACGGGTTCTGGACCTCACCGCGCCGACTTATCAATACGTTTTCGCGAAACAGCGGCGCGGAATGTTCTTTCTCGCGGAGAACAGAAGATTCTATCCTCCGCTCTGTTATTAGCCCAATTCGAGGTTTTAGCTGAGTTAGGTGAACTACCACTACTTTTACTGGATGATCTGGCCTCTGAATTTGATGAGGATCACTATCGGCGGGTGCTGGACAAAGCGCTTAAGTATGGGGGACAGGTCTGGGTTAGCGGTACATCAGATGATAGTTCGGCTACCAATAAGAAGGTGTTCCACGTGAAACATGGTGCCGTTGAAGAAGTGCTATAATATCCACTGGAAATTCCCTAAGTAACGCTCTTTTTAATCAGACGACGAGGTCGCCTGAACACACCAATTTTCGGTTCTTAAATAGTCTGAAAATCCTGATGGAGGGTTCACATACCCCATGAGTAATTCACATTACGACTCAAAAAATATTAAGGTACTCAAAGGCCTTGATGCGGTTAGAAAGCGCCCCGGCATGTATATCGGCGATACAGACGATGGCACTGGGCTTCACCATATGGTTTTCGAGGTGGTGGACAACTCCATCGATGAAGCCCTGGCTGGGCATTGCGATGCGATTAAGGTAACCATCCATGGTGACGACGCTGTAAGCGTACAGGACAATGGCCGCGGTATACCGGTTGATATGCATGAAGAGGAGGGCGTGTCTGCGGCTGAGGTCATCATGACCGTTCTGCATGCTGGCGGAAAGTTTGATGATAACTCTTATAAAGTATCCGGTGGTCTTCACGGGGTTGGTGTGTCGGTAGTTAACGCACTTTCAGAAACACTGGAGTTACGAATCAAGCGCGATGGACACGTTTGGCGCCAAACCTATCACATGGGCGTCCCGGAACAGGCGATGCGCGTTACTGGTGATAGCGAGGACACGGGCTCCAAGATCTTTTTCAGGCCAAGCCATGAGGTTTTCGCTGACACGGTGTTTCATTACGATATCCTGGCAAAACGTCTGAGAGAATTGAGTTTTCTTAATTCCGGTGTACGTATAGAATTGCAGGATGAACGTACTGGTAAGGAAGATGTCTTCGAATACAAAGGTGGTATAAAGTCCTTCGTAGAACATCTTGGAATCAACAAGAACCCGCTCCACGCGACCGTTATGTATGTTTCAGATGAAGCTAAAGACGTTACCGTGGAAGTCGCCATGCAGTGGACCGACGCCTACCAGGAAACGGTTTTTTGTTTCACCAACAATATTCCACAGAAGGACGGCGGCGCCCATCTTGCGGGATTTCGTGCCGCACTAACCAGAACGATCAATCATTATATTGAAGAATCAGGTATTGCGCGTAAGGACAAAGTGTCTACGACGGGTGACGATGCCAGAGAGGGCTTGATTGCCGTATTATCCGTAAAGGTTCCTGATCCGAAATTTTCATCACAAACGAAGGACAAGTTGGTTTCGTCAGAAGTAAAACCAATTGTTGAGTCTTCTGTAAGCAGTAGTTTAAGAGATTTCCTTCTGGAAAATCCTTCTGAGGCCAAAATGATCACTGCCAAAGTTGTTGAGGCTGCCAGGGCCAGAGAAGCTGCTCGTAATGCTCGGGAGATGACACGAAGAAAAGGTGTGCTTGATATCGCCGGTCTTCCCGGCAAGTTGGCAGATTGCCAGGAAAAAGACCCGGCCTTGTCTGAGATTTTCCTCGTGGAGGGTGATTCGGCTGGTGGTTCTGCAAAACAGGGTAGAAACAGGAAGTACCAGGCCATTCTTCCGCTAAAAGGCAAGATTCTCAATGTTGAGAAAGCTCGATTTGACAAAATGTTGCAATCTGCGGAGGTCGGTACGTTGATTACGGCCCTGGGTTGTGGCATTGGCCGGGATGAGTTTGACGCCGACAAGTTACGTTACCACCGGATTATCATTATGACGGATGCGGACGTGGATGGTTCGCATATTCGAACCCTGTTATTAACCTTCTTCTATAGGCAAATGCCTGAATTGATTGCACGGGGGCATATTTATATAGGCCAACCTCCTCTCTATAAAATCAAACAGGGCAAACAGGAGCACTATCTTAAAGACGATATAGAGCTTAATGATTATTTGATGGCAAGGGCGTTAGACGATGCGTCGCTGCAGTTTGATCCGGACGCGCCACCGTTAAGAGGTGAAGCACTAGAGCGTTTGATGCGTGATTACCTGACGGTTTTCCTGGCTAACGAGAGACTGGCGCGTAGATATGATCCGTTGTTCTTAGGCCAACTAATAGATATGAAACGTTTTTCTACCCAGTGGGAAAGCAAAGAAATGTCACAGTGGTGTGATGAGTTGGAATCAAGATTGAATCTCTTGAGTCCGCCCAGCGTTCGGTACGGCCTCGAGATCATCAAGGGTGAAGAGGGTGATGAGGTGTCATTCAGCAAGACAACCCATGGAGTGACGCAACAAAAGACCATCAAGGCTCACTTTTTTAATGGGGCTGAATACCGATTGATTGGAAAATTGGCAGATACCCTCTACGGCTTGATTCAAAAAGGCGCCCTGGTACATAGGGGTAAGTCTGAGCAGGAAGTGAGCAACTTCAGGGACGCATATGACTGGTTGATGGCAGAAAGCCGAAAGGGCCGGAGCATTCAGCGATTTAAAGGGTTGGGTGAAATGAATCCGGAACAGTTATGGGACACAACCGTTAACCCGGAAACCAGACGCCTGCTACAGGTTACGATTGAGGATGCGGTAGCTGCGGACCAGATCTTTACCACCCTGATGGGCGATGAGGTGGAACCGCGTCGGGAATTCATCGAGAGGAATGCACTGGACGTTAGCAACCTCGACGTCTAATTCTTTTACCGGCACATATAGCGCCACCACCGATTATGGTGGTGGCGTGTCGGCTTTTATCCCAGAACTGACAAGTCGGCTATCCGGTCGAACAGCGCCTTTAGCCTGGCCAAAAGAGACAGCCGGTTGGACCGCATTGCCGGGTCTTCGTCCATCACCATGACCTTGTCAAAAAAGGCGTCGATGGGTTGCCTCAAGCTGGCGAGTTGTTTAAGCCCGGCTTCGTAATCACCGCTCGCCAGCATCGGATTTACTTCTTTATCCAGCCGGTTAACTTCTTCGAAAAGAACACGTTCTTCGTCAATAAGCAGCAACTTTCTATCTATATCACCGAAACATGAAACTTCGGCCTTGCGCAGGATGTTACCGATTCTCTTATTGGCTGCGGCCAGGCTGACCGCGTCTTCCTGGCCCATGAAGTGGGAAAGTGCTGATAACCGGCGATCGAGATCAGGCAAGGTAGCCCAATCTGAGGCCAGCACGGCATTGATCAGCTCGGCTCCGTATCCCTGGTCGCGGTAATAGTTTCTCAGGCGGTCAACGATGAACTCGCGTACATCCCGCAACAGTTCAGGGGGCGTCTCGAGCTGCAGTGACAGCTCATTCGCAGCCAGGGCCAGAATACGATTCAGTGTTATGGGAAGCTCTGCTTCATTGAGTATCCGTAGCAGGCCAAGGGCCGACCGTCTCAGTGCAAACGGATCCCTGTTACCGCTGGGCCTCTGACCTGCGGCAAAAATGCCGACCAGTGAATCAACCCGATCGGAAATGCTTACAATCTTGCCGTAAATGGATGCTGGAATGTTGTCTCCGGCAAAGCGTGGCGCGTAGTGCTCTCCAATAGCCTCAGCAACCTCTGTTGGTTCACCTGAGGCTAGCGCATATGTTCGGCCCATGGTGCCCTGGAGTTCTGGAAACTCGCCGACCATCTGTGTCATCAAATCACATTTTGAAAGTCTGGCAGCCCGACCGGCCAGCTCAGGATCAAAAGATAATTCTTCCGCTAATTTCTGCGAAATACTCTGCATTCGTCTCGTTTTATCACCAACAGAGCCTATTTTCTTTTGAAAGATAACGCGGTCCAACAAGGGCAAATAGGCGTCCAGAGGCTGCAATTTATCCTGTTCCAGGAAAAACCGCGCATCAGCCAGTCTTGGCCTGATGACCCGTTCAAACCCTTCTCTGACGGAGGACTCGTGGGAACTCTCGATGTTGGAAATGGCGATGAAATGATTGGTTACTTCTTCCGGCTTGAATTCATTCATCACCGGGAAGAACTTCTGGTGGTCCTGCATGCTGGCAATAAGGGCCGCGTGTGGAACTTCGAGAAACTCAGGTTCAAATGAACAGGCGACGGGTACCGGCCATTCAACCAGGTTGTTCACCTCTATTAAAAGCGCCGGGTCAATGTGTACATGAGGGTTGGTGTCCCGAAGGGAACGTTCTATGTGTGACTTACGAATCTCCTGGTCTGCCATCACGTACGCTTTATGCAACGTTTCCGCATAATCACGACTATGTTCAATGGTATGTGGGCCCGGTGCGTGAACACGGTGGCCCCTGGTTGAATTGGAGGCCTTCAAACCAAGCAGGCCACCGTCAAGAACTTTGCTTCCATGCATCGCCACTAGCCAGTGAACCGGCCTGACGAAACTGTAATCATGATCCCCCCAACGCATGGGCCGGGGAACCGGCAACTGTCGTAACGCCTGTTCGAGAATCGGGTAAATCAGCTCAGAAAGGGGTTTTCCGGCCTGGTGTATCCGTGCAAAAAGCCATTGACCTTTGTCGGTTTCAACGGTCTCCAAATCGGCGACCTCCCGCCCAACAGATCGGGCAAAACCCAGGGCAGCACCCGTGGGTTTGCCATCTGCATCAAAGGCAGCACTAACGGCCGGACCTCTTCGTTCCTGGTCCTGATCGGGCTGGGCGGAAGCAACGTTGTTGAACAGCAGGGCCAGGCGCCGCGGACTGGAGAAGGAGCGGCTGGCTTCCGCATCAAAAGCGATCCCACTTTTTTTCAAGCCGTCGCGCACCGCGCCAAAGAATGCCTCCCGGATGGAGTCCAGGGCTTTCGGCGGTAGTTCCTCACAGCCCAACTCGACCAGCAGATCTGCCGTTTCCTCTACGAATCTGGAAGCCTCAGTCATTGCGCTGATCTCCTTTAGTACCGTCAACCAATGCGGGGAACCCCAGGGCTTCGCGGCTGGCGTAATAACTTTCTGCCACCTTGCGAGAAAGATCGCGCACCCTGAGGATGTAACGTTGACGTTCAGTGACAGAAATGGCGCGCCGCGCGTCGAGCATGTTAAAGGTGTGTGAGGCTTTCAATACCTGTTCATAGGCCGGCAGTGGAAGATTAAGTTCAACCAACTTGCGGGCTTCTCCCTCGCAGGTGTCAAACCATGCAAACAAAGCATCGACATTCGCATGTTCAAAATTGTAGCGGGACTGTTCTACCTCGTTTTGATGAAATACTTCGCGATAGGTTATCGCGCGGCCGCCACTGTAGGTCCAGACCAGGTCATAGACGCTATCCACTTTTTGCAGGTACATTGCCAACCGTTCTGCGCCATAAGTGATTTCACCCATGACGGGTTTACACTCCAACCCGCCGGCCTGTTGAAAATAAGTGAACTGGGTGATTTCCATTCCATTGAGCCAGACTTCCCACCCCAGGCCCCAGGCCCCAAGCGTGGGAGATTCCCAGTTGTCCTCGACGAAACGGATATCATGCTCCGCCGGATCAATTCCGACGGCTTTCAGTGAGCCAAGGTATAGCTCCTGGAAGTCATCGGGGGAGGGTTTCATCACCACCTGGTACTGGTAGTAATGCTGCAAACGGTTTGGGTTTTCACCATAACGGCCGTCTGTGGGCCGGCGGCTTGGTTGAACATATGCCGCACTCCAGGGCTCGGGGCCGATGGAACGCAGAAAAGTAGCCGGGTGAAACGTACCGGCACCTACTTCCAGATCCAGTGGTTGCACGAGAACACAACCCTGTTTGGACCAGTAGGCCTCCAGTGCTTGTATAAATTCCTGAAAAGTCATGGTTTTTAGCCGTCCGGGTATCTGTGGCGCCGCACTGTCAGCGTGTGACGCGAAACAGAAAACTCAAACCGCCTAGTATAGACGCTGGCCGCCCCGTACAGAAGGTTAGGGCGTCAAGCAGACTCAGCGCTTTCCACAATGAAAACCACACCGTCGACCCCGGTAACACGCACATGGGTTCCGGCCGGGAGGTTGGGACCCTTGACCCGCCAGGTGGAGTCGTCCACCTCGACTTTGCCGACACCGTTGATGATGGGGTGGTCCAGTGTGAATATGCGACCGGTGTATTGCTGGCCGCGCTGGTTCAATAAAGGCTGATCAGATACTGGAGGGTGTATTTCACGGTATTTGCGCCAGGCCAATACCGCAACAATCGACAGGATGCCAAACAACACAAGCTGGGCCTCGATCGGGATATCAGGAAACACCAGCAGGAGAAAACCGACGGCTGCGGCGGAAAAGCCCAGCCACAGGAAAAAGAAAACCGGTGAGGTGAGTTCCAGAATCAGCAGCATGCCGGCGAGAATCCACCAGTGCCAGAATACGATGTGATCTAATAGTTCCATAGCCTGCCCCTTAGCGCTTGCCCTCTTTGTCAAAAGCGCTCTTTGCAATTTCAGTGATGCCGGCAAGGCTGGAGAGAATGCCGGTTGCCTCCATTGGCAATATCAGAGTCTTGGTATTCGGGCCGGTCGCGAAATCACTCAGCGCCTCGACATATTTCTGAGCCACAAAATAATTCACGGCCTGCATGTCACCCGAAGCAATGGCTTCAGAGACCATGGTGGTGGCTTTGGCCTCTGCTTGAGCCAGGCGCTCACGCGCGTCTGCATCCCTGTAAGCGGCTTCCTTGCGACCCTCGGCCTCAAGAATCGCGGCCTGTTTTTCACCTTCGGCCTCAAGAATCGAGGCCTGCCGTGTACCCTCGGCCTCAAGAATGGTTGCACGCTTCTCTCGTTCGGCCTTCATCTGTCGCGCCATTGAGTCAACGAGGTCTTTTGGCGGGCTGATGTCCTTGATCTCGATGCGTGTGACCTTGATACCCCAGGGTGTTGTGGCTTCGTCAACCACCAGCAACAGGCGGGCGTTGATCTCATCTCGTTTGGACAGTGATTCGTCCAGATCCATTGCGCCAAGCACGGTTCGGATGTTGGTCATCGTGAGGTTGAGAATGGCATGTTCCAGTCGAAACACCTCATAGGCAGCCTTGGCGGCGTCGAGGGCCTGGAAAAACACTATTCCGTCCACCGTTATCACGGCATTGTCCTTGGAGATGACTTCCTGAGATGGCACGTCCAGCACCCGCTCCATCATGTTGACCTTGTGGCCGATGCGATTCATGAACGGAATCACGAAATGAAATCCGGGCCTTAACGTTGTGCTGTAACGGCCAAATCGCTCCAAAGTGTACTCGAACCCCTGGCGAACAATAATGACTGCTTTACGTACAACGGTTACCCCTAGCACAGCTGCAATTACAGCTGCAATTAATATGCTGTCAAACATCCAGAACCTCCACAGGGAAACTCCCCCATACCAACCATAGCAAAAGTCAGTGTGACAGTAATGCGCCAAAAGTCACAGCGTGCGAAAATTACGCGACTTCTGACAGGTAAACAGATCGATGGATCGCAAGGACAGATTGTTTGAATCGGAAATTACGCAGGCGGGCGATTTCGTCTTTGATGACCGGGTTGTGAAAGTTTTTCCGGACATGATCAGTCGGTCTGTCCCGGGATACAGCCTGATTGTACCGATGATGGGTCTTTTAGCGCGGCAATATGCTCAGGCCCACACTAAGCTGTATGACCTTGGGTGTTCCCTGGGAGCGGTATCCCTGGCCATGCGGGCGGCAGTCCGTGCCGAGGGGGCGAGCATCGTTGCCGTTGATAACTCACTCGAAATGATCCGGGAATTGCAGAAAAAGCTGGAGGACCCAGGTAACGATACCGGACTACCGGTTGAGCCAGTGCACCAGGATATCCTCGAAACCCGGATAGAAAATGCCTCGGTGGTCGCGCTGAATTTCACACTGCAGTTTGTTTCACCGGAAAAGAGGCTGGAGTTGTTGAGCGGAATTGCTGCCGGGCTCAAACCCGGCGGCGTGCTGCTGCTTTCTGAAAAGGTTTGTTTCGAGGATTCGCTGGAACAGGAACTACAAACGGCCTGGCATCACGACTTCAAACGCGCGCAGGGTTATTCGGAGCTGGAAATTGCACGCAAGCGTGACGCGTTGGAAAATGTCATGCAGCCGGACCTGATGAGCCATCACACAGAGCGCTTATTGGAAGCCGGCTTCAGCCGCACCTATCAATGGTTTCAGGGATTCAACTTTGTATCCATGATCGCATTCCGGTGATTCCGTTGTTTGACTCCTTTCGAGAAAGCAGCGAGGACTGTGACTGGATGGGTGCGGTCGGCCGGTTGGCCGAAACCCGCTGGCGGGAGCACCCACACGGAGACCTGCCTCGCTGGCGTGCTGCGTTGGCTGATTTGCCCGCCGTCACAACGCTCGCCCGATTGGATCAGGCCATGCCTGACCTGGGCCAACCGGTTGTGGACCCGGAAGCTTTGAGTCAGCAACTGATGGCATTCCACCCCTGGCGCAAAGGACCTGTGCGGCTGGGAGGTGTTGAAATTCTCACCGAGTGGCGATCTGACTGGAAATGGGACCGGGTGGCGCCGCACATTGACCTCACCGGGCATCGCGTGCTCGACATCGGCTCGGGTAATGGCTACTTCGGTTTGAGGATGCTGGGGGCCGGCGCCAAATGTGTTGTGGGTATTGATCCAACCATACTCTTTGTCATGCAGTCGTTGGTCTGCAGGCATTTCTCCGGAGGGCTGCAAAATTACGTGTTGCCGTTGGCCGTAGAGGACTTGCCGGACGTACCGGTTGAACTGGACACGGTATTTTCAATGGGCGTTCTGTATCACCGCAAAGAAGCGTTGCACCACCTGGAACGGATTCATGCCTTGTTGAAAAGGGGTGGGACGATGGTGTTGGAGACCCTGGTGCTACCCGCCGGCAGGGAAGGGGACGTGCTGATTCCGGAGAATCGCTATGCACGTATGCGTAATGTCCGGGCAGTGCCAGGAACCGGGCGATTACTGGAGTGGGTGGAACAGGCGGGTTTCAGAAAAGCAGAGGTGGTGGACGTTACGCCGACCACCACCCTGGAACAAAAAACCACCAAATGGATGAGTTTCGAATCGCTCGAACAATCACTGGACCCAGCCGATCAGTCACGGACTGTGGAGGGGCTGCCGGCACCTGTTCGAGCAATCGTTATTGCCAGAACCTAGCTTTCGGCTTCTACTTCGGTGCAATCAGGCCCATCGTGCCCACGCCTGCCGCCTTTCTGTTGGCGTCGTTCGGTCATTTCCAGGAACAGCTCCGCTTGCTCCATCGTCAGGATGGCGAGGGTGGCCTCTTCCGCTTCAAGCCGTTGGGCACAAATTTCAGGACCCAACAGCGCCATGCTCTGTTCACGCAGGGCGGCCCGGCCTTCCTCCTGCTCCTGCAAAACCACCAGCATTTGTACCGCCTGTTCATCACTCAGGTCGAGGGCCTGGCTGATGCGGGCCAGTTTCTGCTCGACGCTGGGCGGACCCCCGTGCCGGCCACCTTCACCCCGTTGTTTTTGAGCGAGGGCAGAACCGGAGGCCAGCAGGCAGAGGGTGGCGGATATCAGGACAACTTTTTTTAATCGGGTATTCATAGATTTCTCCTGTTGTAAGTGCGGGAGCGGAATGGTCCGCCCCTCGTGTATCCAACTTGCAGTTTGAATTCTGTGCGTCAATCTGCAATTAATTGTGAAGAAAAATAGGAGTTTTCAGGAAGAGCTTGAACATGCAGGGTTTGGGAGTGCAGGATTGCATTGATGAAAACGGTTTTCTCCAAAATTTTGTTGGCTCAGGTGGTGGCCGTTGTACTGGCCCTGCTGATAGTGACTGTGATAACGAGGGTGAGTCTGAACCGGGGTTTTAAAGACTTCCTCGAAATGCAGGAAGCAAACGTGCTACAGAACCTGGTTCCGGAATTGGCGGAATCTTATGACTCGCGAGGAGGCTGGGACTTTCTGCGCAATAATCCAAGGAGCTGGCAACATGTCTTACGCCTTTCACGCCCACCCCAGAGTGATTCGGCGCAGAGTGGAAGGCGGCCGCCACCACGGCAGAGATCCACAGACCGGGGGAGGCTCAGGGAGAGATTGTTCCTGCTCGATGAAAACCACGTCAGGATAGCCGGTGCTGAAGTAAATACAGAAGCGACGGCCTTGCTGGAACCGATAGAATCCAATGGCCGGGTCGTTGGCTGGATAGGCTTTATACCCATGGGTAACGTCCTGCCCCCTGAAGCGCAGCGCTTTCTTGGAGGTCAGATACGAATCACAATAATTTCACTGTTGCTTGCGTTGGTGGTAGCAGCGGGCCTGGCTTTTGTGCTGGCCCGCAATGTCAGTCGCCCGGTGCGCCAGTTGGGTGCCACCGTTAGAAAACTGAGCGAGGGCGAATACCTTGCAAGCACGGGTATCGAAAGCCGCGATGAAATCGGCAGCCTGGCGAGCCACGTTGATCAGCTGGCAACAACACTTGAGAAAAACCGCACGGCCAGACAGCGCTGGATGGCGGATATTGCCCACGAGCTACGCACTCCGGTAGCCATCCTGAAAGGCGAGGTCGAGGCTCTGGTCGATGGGGTCAGGCCGGCGGATGAACGGATGTCACTTTCATTGCGCGAAGAAATTGATCACTTGTCCGCCCTGGTGGACGACTTGCAGACACTGGCCTTATCTGATGCGGGCGCATTGAATATCAGCAAGGGGCCTGTCGACCTGAGTGGCCTGACGCGTCAGTGCGTGACTGCGTTTGAGGACCGGCTGGCCGAGCGCGGTATCAAAGTCGCGGTTGTGGCGGGTGAAAACGTGATTTTAACAGCAGATCAACACCGTTTGCGGCAATTACTGCATAATTTGCTCGAAAATTGCAGCCGTTACGTGGTCCAGGACGGTGAGGTAAGGGTGCTCCTTGAATACCAGGCGGGTGGCGTTTTTTTGACGCTGGAAGACAGTGGCCCCGGGCTGGACGATGAACAGTTGTCCCGGTTGTTCGATCGCTTCTATCGCGTCGAGGTCAGCCGGTCGAGGTCGAGCGGCGGGTCCGGCCTTGGTCTGTCGATTTGCCGAAACATCGTCGAAGCCCATGATGGCCGGATTGAGGCAACGCACTCACCGCTGGGCGGGCTCAGAATCTCGGTCATGCTACCTGCTTGAGAGATGACTTTATGAACACGCAAGAAAAACTGATTATGATCGTTGAGGACGAACCCAAGATCGCCGCGCTGGTTCAGGATTACCTACTCGCCCAGGGTGGATTTCAGAGTCAGATTGTGGATCGGGGTGACCGGGTACTCGATGAATTTCGAAGCGCCAAACCCGACCTCGTGCTGCTGGATCTGATGCTTCCCGGTTTGGACGGAGTGGAAGTCTGTAAACAGCTGCGTGCAATCAGCCAGGTTCCGATTATCATGGTTACGGCCCGGGTGGAAGAGATTGATCGCCTGCTGGGCCTCGAGCTGGGAGCGGATGATTACGTCTGCAAGCCCTTCTCACCCAGGGAGTTGGTAGCGCGGGTAAAGGCTGTATTGCGACGAACCGGGGCCGGTGCCAGCGACATCGGGCTTGAAGGTCTGGAGATAGATATAGAACGATTTATCGCACGATTTCAGGGCCGGGACCTGGGATTGACGCCGGTCGAATTCTCATTGCTACAGGTTTTATCGGCGCACCCGGGCAGGGTGTTTTCCAGAGATCAATTGATGGATGGAATGTACAGCGACTACCGTGTGGTCAGTGACCGGGCGGTGGATACCCATGTCAAGAACCTGCGCCGAAAATTGTCCGAAGCTTCGGGTGAAGAGGATATGATCAAATCAGTTTACGGTATGGGGTATCGTTACGAAAACTGATGCAATTTTGTTCTGGACAGTACTTCAGTCCATGGGAACATGGGTCCCGGATCCAATTTACGGCAGACCAGCAGACCGGGATTGTCCGTTGCCGGCACCCTGGTTTGATCGAGATATTCGTGACTGCAGATGGATTCCAGGCCTGCGGTTTCAAACTCCAGGAAATTCAGTAGGCTGATCAGGCTTTCAATTTGTGGCGCTGGATAAGGCTCCGTCATCTCCTGGCATCGGGAATCCAGCCAATCTGGGTAACGGCCCTTGTTGACCAGTTCAATCCCTATACTCCTTTCATTGTAACCGCGGACGTGGTGAGCGATACGGTCAACGGGCACCCACTGTTCGATCGAACCATTTCGTTCTATATAGAAATGACCGGAATTTCCGGTTGCCGATTCCGGGTAATGGATGCGCTCACCATATGCCCTGGCGGATTTCAGATCAGGTAGTTCGGTGCAGTGTATGACGACCAGGTCAGGCATCTCAGCAGGGCGCTGCGCCAGCCTGTCAACATAGGGCAGGGGGTTGTTCTGGATGTGCACGTTAAGCAACGATGCCGGGCGGGCTCAGGTCTCGTCACCCGGGCAAGGGCCGGCCGTGTCGCCATGGTTAAGATGCCCGAAATTATCCGCGCTCGAAACAGTCAGGGTTTTCTTGCCGTCGTGACAAACCAGGGTTTGACCCGCTCGCCGGTCTTCGATGGTTTCTGTTGCGCAGGCAGACAGGAATAGGAGTGCTGTCAGTAAACCATAGCGGAAAATCATCAGGGTCAACCCTCCGTCAATAACTTGCGCAAATCGATGATTGCCGCATTGGCGCGGGAAATGTAATTCGCCATGATCAGGGAGTGATTGGCAAACAGGCCAAACTGGCTACCGTTCAGAACCATGGGGCTGTGCAGCGGTTCCTGGGTGGACTCCAGCTCCCGTATGATCTGCCGGAAGCTGATGGTGGCGTTCTTCTTGCTTAGAACGTCCTCAAAATCCACTTCCATGGCGTGCAGGAATAAGACCAGCGCCCACGCGGTACCGCGTGATTCATAAAAGACATCATCGACTTGGGTCCAGGGCGTCTTTACCAGCACAACATCCGGTGAGGCGGTGGACTGGCGGGCCTCAGCGTCGCCGGAAAGATCTGTGTTCAGACGGGCCTGGCCAACGCTGGCCGATAGCCTTTGTGAAAGTGAACCCAGGCGTTTTTCCACGATGGCCAACCAATCCACCAGGTTGTCGGCACGCGCATAAAACTGACCTTCCGGTTCGGTCGGTGAGGACAGACGGGTGAGGTAATTTTCCAGCGAGGCCGCGGCCTTCCTGTAACGCCCTTCCGTATCAGGCGGGAACCAGCGCGAGCTCGAATAGTGGAAAAGCTGATCCGCTTCAGACAGGTCCAGGTCCTCTGTTGATTGGGTCTGCGAACGACTGAAATCGTTGCGCATGGCACGACCGAGGTCACGGATCTGGGTCAATACACCAAATTCCCAGTTCGGTACGTTGTCCAGGAAGACCCACGGCGGCATGATGTCGTTGGACATGTATCCGCCGCGTTTTTCCAGCAGAACATTCATAGCTTCCATCAGAGTAGAGGTGGTGGTGTATCCGGTCACCACCTGGTGGCCATGGGCCTGTGCATGCACCGTGGCCCGGGCTATCGGGTTAAACAGGGGTGGCTCGTTGTTGAAATAAAACATCATCACCAGGCAGATCAGTACCAATGCAGAGGGAATACTGATCCACAGCGCGCGTGCTCTCAATGAAATTTGCTTGATCATGGGTCAAACATACCAGAAGGTTGTGACGTTCGTCTTGCCTTTGGGTCAGGAACTGCCCGGCAGCGGCAGGATGGAACCCTGGACGGTAGCGTAGAGACTGGATACAAGCTCGGCATCGGGGCCGATAATTGCTGCAGAACCCTTCTTCAAGTCAACCAGAATGGCTTCCATTCCGTCGAAAGCAAGCAGTTCACGGTCGATTACCGGTGTATCGGGCATATAAATGACGGTAACCGGGCCGTCCTGGGTGTTCAGGATCATGTGTACACCCTTGCCGTCTGGTGTGGGGCAATACTTGATCAGCCCTACGATTTCGGCCAGCTGTGGGCTTGCCTCGACGTTCAGTTCGGCTAATACGGCCTGAATATCAGTGTCGGAGCCCGCTTCCGCCAGATTGATGAATTTGTCACCATCATGACGGTAGTGCTCCATCACGTATTCTTCCACCGAATCCCAGCCACGGTTCATATTCCAGGTCAGCCCTGCTGCCCCGACCGCGATCAAAACACTGGCAGCCAGCGCCATGGGCAACCATTTTCTGCCGGCAGGCTGGGTTGATGGCTGTTGACTGATGGCCAGGATGTCTTCAATCAGCCCAACAGGCACCGGTACGGCCACAGCCCGATCGAGTTTCTTCTCGAACAGATCTGCTTCTGCAGCGGCCTGCTCAAACTCGGGCGAGGAATGACGGGCGTGCTGAATCTCGGGATCCCCGCTGCGGGGATCGGCCCCCAAAAAACGCTTGAACTCAGAAAAGTTCATGGACATTGCCAGTAACTCCATCTTTTTGCAGCTTTGATTTCAATTGCTCACGAGCCCGGAACAATTGTGTCATCACTGCACTTTTGCTGATGTCCAGTGCCTCGGAAATTTCCTGGCAACTGTAACCCAGCACAACCTGCATCATCAGCGGCTCCCGATATTTTGGTGCCAGGGTCAGGATGCTCTCACGTAGCAATTTGACCTCGGTCCGATCTTCGGGCTCCAGCTCACTGTCTTCCGTAACGACAACGGTTTCCACGTCCGTGAACTTGGGCACTTTGCGCTCGAAGGTGCGTGCGTATTCACGCCGCAGGATGGTAATCATCCAACTCTTGGCTGCTTTGATATCCTTCAATCGATCCAGTGCCTTCCACGCTCGCAGGAACGTTTCCTGGACCAAATCCTTGGCCAGGGCGTCGTTACCGCAAATCCACATGGCGTAGCGATACAGATCAGCGCCATATGCTTCAGCCAGCTGATTAAATTTTGCCTGACGGCCGGCTTCAGTGTTCATGACCGGAATTGTGGGGGAATGCTTGCAAAATCTTTTCGGTACCCAAATAAGTAAAATGTGTTCAAAGACCCTGCACAATAACGTGAGGCTACGCAGTTGCGCAACCGCCGGGCTGTGACTAATGGCACTTAATTACTCAGTCATGAATGCGCACTCTTTCTCTTGATGCATTTTCGCTGAAGGCTTACCCTTGGCTGTTTATTATAGGAACATCGAAAGGCTTGCAGCCGGAGCACAAATATGAATTTTGAAGAAGCACGTTTCAATATGGTCGAGCAGCAGATTCGCCCATGGCAGGTGCTGGACAGCAAAGTACTGGCACTTCTGGAAAAAGTACAGCGCGAGGACTTTGTTCCGGTCCGCTACCGGAAGCTGGCGTTCGCAGATATCGCTGTCCCACTGGAGTGTGGCCAATTCATGATGCGGCCCAAGATAGAGGCCAGGATGTTGCAAGCACTCGAGCTGCGCGAGGATGAGACTGTCCTGGAGATCGGCACCGGCAGCGGTTTTGTTACCGCCTGCCTGGCAGCACTCTCAAAGCACGTGGTCAGCGTAGAAATTTTCGAGGAACTGCACCTCGAGGCAGTCAGGCAATTGCAGGACAAGAAAATCACGAATGTAGAGCTCTTTGTCGGTGACGTAATGAGTGGCTGGCAGCCGGAGCAGGCGCATGACGTGGTTGTGGTGACCGGATCTGTTCCGGTGGTTCCGGAACAATTTAAGGGCTGGGTCAATCCAGGTGGCCGGTTGTTTGTTGTAACGGGCGATTCACCGGCCATGGAGGCTCGTTTGCTGACCCGGCTGGATGCCACCCAGTGGTCGGAAGAGAGCCTGCTGGAAACAGATCTGGCCAGACTGGTTAACGCGGAGCGGCCGCCCCAGTTCGAATTTTAAGTTTTTGGAGTTTTTTATGTTGAATAAATTCAAACTACATTGTCTGGTCAGCGCCGGACTACTGATTTCATCAACGGCGATGGCCGTTGATCTCGTTGGCGTTCATGATCTGGCTCTGAAAAGTGACCCCAGATTGCGCGCCGCTGATTTCAGGCGCGAAGCAACCGGAGAAAATAAAGCTATCGCCCGGGCGAACCTGCTTCCACAGCTCGGTGCAGGCGGTTCCTGGACCTGGGGTAACAGTAAAACGAAAATTCCCGGTCAGGATATTCCGGACTCGGATGTCGATAACACGAATTATGGTATTGATTTACGCCAGAGCCTGTATCGCCAGGCAAACTATGAATCACTCGATATAGCCCGCGGCCAGATTACCCAGGCAAGTGCGATTTATTCGATTGCTTACCAGGACTTCCTCCTGCGTGTTTCTGAAGGCTATTTCATCGTGTTGACGTTCACGGACGGTGTGATTTTTGCCGAAGCGGAAGAAAAAGCATTCAAGCGTCAATTCGAACAGGCGGAGCAGCGTTTCGAGGTGGGCCTGACAGCCGTTACCGATGTGCATGAAGCCCGCGCGACGTACGATAACGCACGAGCCCGCGCGATTGTGGCCCGCAATAACCTGGCCGATGCCAAAGAGGCCCTGAGAGAGCTCACGGGAGAGTATTTCGAGGAATACGATGCATTACAGGATGTGCTGCCGTTGGTGGAGCCGGATCCTGTCAATGTTGATGACTGGGTGGATATTTCCCTGCAGACCAACCCTGCTGTGCTTGCCAGCAAGGCCGGGGTAGAGGTTGCAGACGCCAATATGAGGCTGGCTCGGTCCGGACACTACCCAACGCTGGATCTGTTCGCATCCTATGACCAGTTCAAGAACAATGAATACACTTTTCGGGATCCCATTAATGACGTGCAATTCAACAGCAGTCTGAAGGTTGATGACTTCAGGGTCGGCCTGATACTGGACATTCCGATTTATCAGGGTGGTCGGGTGACAGCCCAAACGCGTCAGGCCAGGTACTTGCTGGATGCTACCGGCCAGGACCTTGATGACGTGCAGCGCGGTGTGATTCGTCGGACACAGGATGCCTACCGCGCCATCATAGCCGGTATCCAGGAAGTTCAGGCCTTTCGACAGGCCAGCATTTCAGCGGAAAGCGCTTTGGAGGCCACCCAGGCCGGGTTCGAAGTTGGTACACGTACCATCGTTGATGTTTTGATTGCTGAACAGCGCAAATACCAGGCACAGCGTGACAATTCAGTTGCCCGGCATGCTTACATCATCAACCACCTGCGGCTTAAAAGCGTGGCGGGTTTGTTGAACGGCGAAGACCTTAAGGTAGTTAATCAGCTGCTCGAGTAAGCAACTGTTCGACAAGATCCAACGTGCGGTCCAGGGCGCCCTGACCGCTCTTGACCAGTTTCAGGCCGTTGCGGCCCATCCGGTCCCGGGTTTCGGGTTCTGAGAACAGAACCCGGACAGCTTCTTCCAGTTCAGAACTATTCTGTACCCTCATGGCCCCCTGCTGGTCTATCAACTGACGCGTAATGTCTTCGAAGTTGAAGGTGTGCGGCCCGACGATCACGGGTTTGCACAGAGCGGCGGGCTCCAGCACATTGTGGCCACCGGTTTTATCCAGGCTACCGCCGACAAAGGCTACGTCACAGGCCGCGTAGTAGCGTGCCAGCTCTCCCATCGTGTCAATTACAAAGCACTGTGTACTACGCGGGCAACTGATGCCCTCGCTACGTGTTGAGACCTGTAACCTGGTTGCCCGGGCCAGTTGCGCTGCGCGCCCGAAGCGCTCGGGGTGGCGCGGCACCAGCACCAGCAGCGCATTCGGAAAAGACTTTAAAGTTTGCTTGAACGCTTCGAGTACCGGTCCTTCATCGCCCTCGTGAGTGCTACCAGCGAGAAGCACCAGCCGGTCGGTCCCCCACGCCATGCGAATCGAATCGCCCTGTTCCACCAGACTTGGCGGCAGTTTGACGTCAAATTTGAGGTTTCCGGTCAGCTGTAAGCGACCCCTGTGTGCTCCCAGCTCGGCCAGTCGTTCGGCATCCCGGGCACTTTGTGCGCCAATCTGAGACACGTTCCGCAGCGCGGGTGCGATGAATTTCTTCAGGCGCTGGTAGCGGCCGAAAGAGGTGTCAGAAATTCGTGCGTTAGCGATCAGGATGGGAATATCACGAAACGATGCCTGGTGGTACAGGTTCGGCCAGATTTCTGTTTCCATGATGACCACCAGGCGGGGCTGGACACGATCATAGAAGCGCTTTACCGCGCCCGGCAGATCAAGCGGTGCATAGACGTGAAAAGCCGTCGCACCGAATAATTCGCGCACCCGGTCCGAGCCGGTGGGGGTCATCGTGGTCAGGCAAAGAGGATATTCCGGGTAGCGCCGGGCCAGTTCCCGGATCAAACTGCTGGCGGCGTTTACTTCTCCCATGGAAACGGCGTGTACAACGATGCCACCGGTTTCTTCAGGGGGTTCAAAAAAGCCGAACCGTTCCGGCCAGCGTTGCAGGTAACCGCTGCTGCGTATACCGCGAAAGAGCAGGTGTAACAACACCAACGGCGTGAGCAGGTAGAGCAGGAAGGAGTAAAGCGCGCGCATCTGGAGGCGAATTATATCACCGGCCCTTGGTTAGCGGCCCGACAACAGGGACAATACGCGCTGAGGTGACATAAAAATGAAGAATGTTATTCGCGTTTTCTTCGTATTGACGATTGCGTTGATTACGGCTGCCGTGCTCCGGTCCCTGATCTGAGACGGCAGGATGCGCCCCACAGCCCGATCAGGAACCAGATCAGCGACGAAGTATAGGTTCCATAAATGGCGAAATGGGAATTCAGCGGGAACAGGATGAGAACGACCGCGAGTGTGAAAGGAAAGGCTTCCTGGTGCTCGGCCGGTGAGGTCCTTCTGTAATGAACCCACAGGAACCCCATCGCGCATAGTAGCCCGAGCAAACCGATCGTGCCGGTATCCGACATGACTTCCAAAACCACATTGTGGGCATGAGTTGCGCCGGACTTACCGCCGGATTTGCGGATGTGAATGTCATCGGGTTCAGCGTATTCCATGTACGCCCTGGGAAAGGCCCGGACGCCGACACCGTTGATGGGATGTGCCTGGTACATGTTCAGTGCGGTGGTAAAGATATGCACCCGCTCCAGTGAAGAGGCATCGGTGGTTATTTCTGCGCCGCTGGTGAGGTCACGGATAACGTTAACCCGCTCCTGAAAAAGGGGTGAGGCAAAATAGCTGATTGCCAGCACGATGATGGCCAGGGCCGGGATCGTGAAAATGGTTCGGCGTAATTCCCGGTTTTCGCGTTTCAGCATCAGCACCATGTATGTAGCAAGGACCAGCGCCATGGTCAGCCAGCCGGCCCGCATTCCGGCGATCATCACTGCACCCAGGATCAGCGCAAAGGAAACTGCCCAGGCCAAGGGCCGCCATTCGCGTCGTGCGTGTTCAAGTACCAGGGGCGATAACATGGCCAGGGTCGGGCCGAAGAACTGGTATTTCTTTATGAACAGCGCATTGAGCCGGTCCGGATGCATGGCGATACCGAACAGGTCCTGTCCGAAGAGCAACTGGATGAACGCGTCTGCCGCCCAGAACAACAGTAACCAGGCGGTCCAGCGCAGGACGCGCTCGCGGGCGGAAGCGGCGTTGAGCAAAACAGACATGGCCAGCCCCGCCGCCAGGAAGCGCAGTGACACCAGGCTTTGGGACCAGCTTTTTTCCGGGTAAAAGGAGTCAAAACTCGACAGGATGATTGGAATCCAGAAACACAGGAACAAAGGGAGGATGAAACGGGCTGCAGAACGGATAAGTATCCGGTTTTCGGGTGTTTTCGCCAGGAATGCCAGCGAGATGGCGAATATGGACAGCGGCACTTCCGACAGGCGGCCAAATGGCAGCAGGGCGATGAAAGCAACAGCGAGCCAGCTGGCCCACTCGGTTTGAAGGCGTTTCATTAACAGCGTCATGGGTTTCTTTCCAACCGTGCAGATTGATAGACAGCCAGGGTTTTTTCCATCGATTCGGTGAGTCCAAAAGCCGGGTTGTCCGCAACCGCCGGCGGCCGCTTCAGAAAATCGAGGCTACGTTCCAGTAATTCGCCCCGGTCACCCGGGGATACCGCGCCATCCGGAAATAGCACTTCGAGTGTTTCCTGAACCCCGCCGTGGTTCCAGCCAATGACCGGCACTCCCAGGTGTAATGCTTCGGGAACCGTGCGGCCAAACGCTTCCGGCGGGTCACTACACAGGCTATAGACGATTTCTGAGGCCGCCATCCAGTCCCTGATGTCCAGCCGGGCACCGGTGAAGGTGATGCGGTCGAGCACGCCGTAGCGTTCGGCCAGGCCCTCCAGTTCATCCCGGTAACGAGAGCCCGGCTTGGCTTTACCGACTACGATACCGTGGATGTCAGGAACGTCTGGTTGCAACCCGGCCACCAGCTCGATGAAATCGCTGTGGCCCTTGTAGCGGGACAGCCGGCCAGGCAGACAGACCAGACGTTTATTGGCTAACTCGGGGAAATCGCTGAGGCTTTGCTTGCGCCAGGCAGGATCCGGCTGGTAGCCAAAAGGAAACGCCTGGTGACTGATTCCGCCATGTACGGTAATGACCCGGGCAGGATCGACAGTGGAGTAATTGTCCAGCGTATAGTCGCGGATGTGATCAGATACGGCGATGACACGGTCACCACCGGCCATTACGGCGCTGTAGCGGCTGACGGAATAGTGACCATGCATGCTGGTGATGTATGCAGGCCGCTGCGATGGCTTGAGCCCACGCATGGCCCGGTGGCATATCCAGGCCGGCAGGCGTGAATGCACATGCAAGACGTCAGGTTGTTCGCTCACCAGCCATTCCCGCAGCCGGGTGATATAACGAAGCGTAGAGAGGCGCTTTTTGCCGATTGGCCAATCAAGAACGGAAGCTCCGCATGCGCGGGTGCGGTCTCCCAGTGGGCCATCTGCTGCGATGACGGTTACCTGGTGGCCGGCGGCCGCTGCGAACTCACTCAGCTCAACGGCAACCAGTTCAGAGCCGCCCAGGTTGAGAGAGACTAATGCCTGGACGATATGCAAAGCGGCAGGCCCGCCTTAGTCAACCAGCCGGTAAAGGGTGCTGCAGTAAGGGCAGACCGCGGTTCCGGTTTCCTCTATCGGCAGGTATACCCTGGGATGGGAGTTCCAGAGTTTCTGTTCCTGCGTTGGACAGGATAGCGGCAGGTCTTGCCGGCTGACTTCGTATTCCTGCCGCGTGTTGGCATTCTCCAGGCCGGAATCGGATGCGTCGGTGGGATGTGTCACGTTGATTGCTCCCGGGGTTCTGTGTGATGCGATGAATACATCCGCGTAGTTTACGGCACAGGACGCGAAGATTCTCCCATTTTGCGTTTGAAAATTGCGGCCGATTCGTCGGTATCCGGCCGTTGGGTGGAATCTGCCTCCACCAGTGATGCCATCATGCGCTGTTGTCGGAGGTTGTGGGTTATTTCCTGCAATATGCGGTTCTCATCCACGGTCAGCCAGCCTAGCGACATCAAGTCGTTCAGCTGTGACAGAGTTCCGGTTGAATGAAGCACGCGGGGATACAGCCGTGCCGAGGCCAGTACGCCCAGTTGGGCGACGAATTCAATGTCGATTAAACCGCCAGGCAGATGCTTGGGCGAGGCCAGGCTGGCGCTGGTGTGTTCCCGGTTCATCTTGCGCCGCATTTCGAGCAGTTCTGTGGCCAGTTTAGCCTCATCACGCTGCTGGCACAGGACCTCCAGGCGCGTACGGTTGAAGTGTGCAGATAGCGCCGGGTTGCCTGCAACAAAGCGTGCCCTGGTCAAAGCCTGCAATTCCCAGGTCCAGGCCTCCTTAAGTTGGTAATCGTGGAACGATGTGATGCTACTGACCAGTGCGCCTGCCCGCCCGTTTGGTCGCAGGCGGGTGTCCACCTCGTAAAGCCGGCCGGAGGGGGTCATGACCGTCAGGAAACTGAGAGCCCGCTGAGCCAGGCGTGCAAAGTAGCGCTCCGGCGGTAATGGTCTGGGCCCGTCTGACAGGTCGCTACCGGATTCAAACAGAAATACGATGTCCAGATCGGAGCCGTAACCCAGCTCGCGGGCGCCCAGCGAGCCATAACCAATGATGCCCATTCCGGCGGGCTGCCGGCTGTCTGCGGTAAAGGTGCCATGGCGCGTCTGAATCTCGCGGCCGGCCACATCCAGGATACCGTCGAGCAATGCGGCAGCGAGATCGGACAGGGCGCTTTGTGCGTCCTCGCTTTCTACGGTTCCTTTCATTTGGCCCACGGCAATGCGCAGTTCGGTCGCCAGCTTGAGGTAATTCAAACCCTCCAGTACCGTTTCGGTTCCCTGCGAGGCGGCGAGAATGCGATTGATACTGGCGGACAAACTCTCGGCGTCCGGGATCTGCCTGCCCAGTACCGGGTCGATCAACTCATCCAGCAGGGCGGGAAAACGGATAACTTTGTCGGCAACCCACGCGCTGCGTTCAAACAGTTCGAGCATGCGGTCCAGGGCTTTCGGGTTTTGTTCCAGCAATACCAGGTAGGCGCTCCGGCGGCAGATAGCCAGCAGCAGGTCGAAAATACGGTGTAGCGCATCATCATCCAATGACTTTTGATCCAGGCGCTCCAGCAACTCGGGCATGAAGCGATCAAGCCGGCTGCGTGCCCGGTGGCTCAGGGCCACCCGTTCTAATCGCCGCACGAATAAGATCAGAGGACTGTTATCTGCCGGCATTGCCGGCTCTTCAATGTCCTGCCGGTTGGCATGAAGGCTACGCCAGACTTCAGCCCACTTTCGATCGGCGCTGCGTTCCGGTTGAGAGGGAAAGATGTCCTGAAAGCGCGTACTGACCCGTTTACGGGTTCTGGCCAGGCTCTCTTCCAATGACTCCACATCATCCTCATACATTGCGGTGGCGACACGAACCCGGTCTTCGCCTGGCGGAACGCGGTGTGTCTGCTGATCCCGCAGCGCCTGGATCCGATTTTCCAGCAGGCGCAGAAAGGTATAGTCATGGCGGATTTCGGTAACGATCGATTCATCGAGTAAGCTCAGGTTGGAAATTTCGTGCAGCGCTCCATCCAGAGAGGGGGTCTGCAGACTGGTTTCCCGCCCGCCGCGTAATATCTGGAAACACTGGACAAGAAACTCGATCTCACGGATTCCGCCGGGTCCGCGCTTGATGTCGTCCATTCGGTCTTTACGCCGGGCGTCATCACGAACATTCGAATGCATTTCCTGCAGTGCCTCAACGGAACTGTAGTCGATATAGCGCCGGTAAACGAAAGGCCGGATGTCCTCAACAAACCGCGCCCCGGCTTCGAGATCGCCGGCCACCGGCCGGGCCTTGATCAATGCGTACCGCTCCCAGTCTCGCCCTTCGCGTTGGTAGTACTGTTCGAGTGAAGCGAGGCTGGAGGTCAGCGGCCCGGAATCACCGAATGGCCTCAGCCGTGTATCAACCCGGAAACAGAAGCCGTCGCCGGTGAGCGCCGACAGGCTGGAGATCACCCCGCGCGCCAGGCGGGTAAAGAACTGCTCATTGGCCATGCTGCGGCGGCCGTCGCAGTTGCCCGTTTGCGGATAGCAGAAAATAATATCGATATCCGAAGACAGGTTGAGTTCTCCACCTCCGAATTTCCCCAGGCCGATCACGAACATCCGTTGCGGACTGCCGTCGACCCCGCGCGGGCTGCCGTGTTTTTCCTGCAGGCGCCGGTGGTGTTCTTCCAGTGCAAACTGCAGGCAGATCTCTGCCAGCGAGGTCAGGTTGGCAAAAGTCTCGGCCAGCGTTGCCAGGCCGCACAGGTCACGCCAAATGATATGCAGCATTTCGTGATTGCGAAACCTCCGCAGGCCGGGCTCCAGCCCATGTTCACGGCAGGCAGCGGACAAGCGTCGAACGTCCGGCGGGCTTGGCTCATCAAGGCCTTCCAGCCAGGCAGGGTAGCGGTCCAGTTGATTGACGGCGAAATCACTGCAGTAGCGGACGTGTTCCAGGCGCTTTTCCGCTGCAATGGTAACGGGCGGAAGGATATTCCAGCCGGATTTTTTCCGTGAAGCAGACATCGTTCCATTATAGGGGACTTGGGGTCCAATCCGATCAGGTATCATGAGCAATTTGCCGGAAACGAGTCGATGTTTTCAAGGGTCAGCCTCACGTTTATTCTCGTCTTCGCTTTAGCGGCATGCGACCGGCAGGCACCTTCGCTGGCCGCGGCAGAAGCTCACGATCTATCCCGCGACTACTTCACCTTTGCTAACACACGCGCCTTTGTGAGCCGCCACCTGGAGCTTGAATTAACGGTAGATTTCGATCGGCAGCAGTTGCGGGGCAGTGTCATCCATCATATGGAGCGGCTTGATCCACAAGCGCAAACCCTGGTTCTGGATAGCCGTGGGCTGAAGATCGAATCGGTGAATCTCCAGCGGTCGGGCCTGGAACCTGTCGGCCTGGAATTTGAGCTGGGACAGACCGATCCGGTGAAGGGCGAGGCTTTGGTCATCGGGTTGCCACCGGAAATCAACCTTGATGGCGGGTTCCAGCTCAGTATCGAGTACACAACCGGGCCCCAGGCTTCGGCCATCATGTGGCTGCCCGCCGACATGACGGCCGGTGGACAACACCCGTTCATGTTTACGCAGTCGCAATCCATCCACGCGCGCAGCTGGGTTCCGCTGCAGGATTCACCTTCCATCCGCATGACTTACGAGGCAACGATCCACACACCGCCAGACTTGCTGGCAGTAATGAGCGCGGACAATGATCCCGATGCTTTGCGTAACGGTGAGTACCGGTTCAACATGCCCCAGCCTATACCGTCCTACCTGTTAGCTTTGGCCGTGGGCAACCTCTTTTTTGAGCCATTCGGGCCATCCACGGGGGTTTACGCTGAGCCTGAAATTCTGCCCGCCGCCGCCTGGGAGTTTGCGGATACCCAGGCCATGCTGGATCAGACTGAGGAACTGTACGGCCCGTATCGCTGGGATCGGTACGATTTATTGGTACTTCCCCCCAGTTTCCCTTTCGGCGGGATGGAGAACCCCCGGCTTTCATTCATCACGCCCAGCGTGTTGGCTGGAGACCGTAGCCTGGTCTCCCTGATTGCTCATGAACTGGCGCACTCCTGGTCCGGGAACCTGGTCAGCAACCTTACCTGGCGGGACATCTGGCTGAATGAAGGCACCACGTCTTACCTCGAAGCACGCCTGATGGAAGTACTCTATGGCAAGCAGCGGGCCGATGAGGAACGACTGCTGATGTACCGGTCATTGCTGGAAGACCTGGAGACCGTCCCGCTGGAAATGCAGGCGCTGGCGCCGGTGTTTGAAACCGGTAATCCGGATGAAGGTCAGCAGGGCATGCAGTACGCGAAGGGACAGTTGATGCTGGAACATCTGGAAGCCATCTACGGGCGAGAGGTATTTGATGCATTCATGACAGCGTATTTTGACCGATTTGCCTTTCAGGCCATCAGTACCGAACAGTTTCTGCAGCATATCGACGAAGAGCTGCTTAAAAAGCACCCGGGGGTGTATTCAAGAGCCCAGGTCGAGGAGTGGCTATATCAGCCCGGTTTACCACCGAACGTAACCGTACCAACTTCCGTGAACCTCGATCGCGTCACGGACATGGTGGCCGCCTGGTCGATAGGTGAGTTGCCCGCTTCAGAGCTGCCTGTGGCGAACTGGAGCCCGCAAGCGGTGGTCTGGTTTCTCAAGGCGGTTTAAGCCAGCCTACCCGGCGATGGAGGCTTACCTGGGGCGTTATGGCCGCACCAAGCTGATCAAGCCTGTCTACAGGGCTTTGGTTGAAAACGGTCAGGACGAAGCGTTGGCGCGGGAGATTTTTGCCAAACAACGGCATGGCTACCATCCGCTGACGG
>CAYUBS010000026.1:0-6751 GCA_964443145.1 uncultured Wenzhouxiangellaceae bacterium
GGGACCAGCGAAGACAATCGGTACGCATTGACAAAAAATGAACTGCCGGGGCCCAGTTCGTCATCGGCCAGCAATTCGCGCCGGTAGGCGTCAATCACGATGTCCTGGCTGGCCGAAAACAGGGAAACGGCAAAAACCACGCCGACGATGGCACCCAATGACTTCGCCGGATCAAACATGCCCAGCATGCCGATCGCGACCAATAGCGCCAACTGGGTAACAAGCGCCCAACCCCTGCGTCGCCCCAGGAAAGGCGGAGTGAAGCGATCCATCAGCGGCGACCAGAGAAACTTCCAGGTATAAGGCAGCGACACCAGTGAGAACAGGCCTATCGTGGCCAGGTCAACATCGTTGCTGCGCAGCCAGGCCGGTACCAGCTGGATCAACACATACAGCGGCATACCCGAGGTAAAACCAATGAACACGCAGGTCACCATCCTGCGGCTGAACAGGATTTCTTTCCAGTTGCGCTGCTTCGCGACGTTCAAAGGCTTATTCCCGGCCCGGGAAGTCGAATTCGTAATCCATGATCAGTGGCGCATGATCAGAAAATCGCTGTTCTTTATATATTTCTGCGCCTGTTGCCTTGTCTGCCAAACCCGGGGTCGTAATCTGGTAATCAAGCCGCCACCCCGTGTTGTTGGCCCATGCCTGTCCCCGGTTGGACCACCAGGTGTACTGTTCCTCGCGCGGGTCCACTTTGCGGAAAGCATCGGCCATACCTACATCGCCAAACAATTCATCCAGCCAGGCCCGTTCTTCGGGCAGGAAACCGGAATTCTTCTGATTGCCACGCCAGTTTTTGATGTCGATATTTTTGTGCGCAATATTCCAGTCGCCACAAATGATGTAGTGGCGGCCGTCGCGAGCCCATTGCGCCAGTTTCGGCTGCAGGTAGTCCATACACTCGTACTTGATCTGCTGGCGCTCTTCTTTGGCTGAACCCGAAGGCAGGTATAGCGAGACAACGGACAGGTCTGCGAAATCTGCCTGCAGCCAGCGCCCCTCGTTGTCCATGACATCCCAGCCGACGCCGTAATGCACGCGGTCGGGTTGGTGACGGCAATAAATGGCCGTACCGCTGTACCCCTTCTTCAGGGCATCGTGGTAATAAACATGGTAGCCGGGCGGGAAAAAATGCCGGTCCTGGAGCTGGTCGTGTTGCGCCTTTGTTTCCTGAATACAGACGACGTCGGCATCCTGCTTATGCATCCAGTCAAAGAAGCCTTTTCTGGCAGCAGCCCGAATACCATTGGCATTCAACGTCAATATCCGCATCCCTTTATTGCTCCTGAAAGCGCGTTTTATAAGCGGGTCAGCATATCAAAAGGCCCTGCCCATTGGGTGTACATTTTTCTTCCTGGCCGATTTTTTGGCATACTAGGCTCCCACGGGAAAGGATTCTGCAGTGAGAGACTACAAAAGCACATTTTTCGAGCTGGCACTTAGCAAGGGTAATCTTGGCTTTGGCAGCTTCACGCTCAAGTCGGGCAGGGTCAGCCCATACTTCTTCAATGCAGGCGGTTTTGACGACGGCGCTTCGCTGGGCGAGCTGGCCCGTTGCTACGCCGCTGCTATCCTCGATTCCGGAATTGAGTTCGATATGTTATTCGGGCCGGCCTATAAGGGCATCCCGCTGGCAGCGGCGACCGCGGTGGCGATGAACGAGCAGCATGGCCGAAACGTGCCCTATGCCTACAACCGCAAGGAAGCCAAGGATCACGGCGAGGGCGGAACCATTGTAGGGGCCCCACTGGCAGGCAAGGTACTGGTTATCGATGACGTGATATCCGCCGGCACCTCCGTCAGGGAATCGATAGAAATCATCCGTTTGGCAAATGCACAAACCGCAGGTATCGCCATCGCCCTGGACCGCCAGGAGCGCGGTACCGGCGAACTGTCCGCCGCCCAGCAGGTCAAATTGGAGTACGGAATCCCGTGCACGGCCATAGCGGGCCTGGACGACCTGATCGATTACCTGGAATCTAAATCGATCGAAGGAATTGACCTCAGCGCCATACAGCAATATAGGGAACGTTATGGAACGCAAAATTAAATTACAGCTCACTCTGATCATGCTTTGCTGCACGGTCGTTGCCGCTAGCGCCTCCGCCAAAGTTTACCGTTGGGTTGATGAAAATGGCGAGGTCCACTACAGCGAATCGCTACCGCCCACCCACGTGGACAAAGGGCACGATGTGCTCAATGAGCGGGGAATCCTGCTGGATAAGGACATCAAGCTGACGCCGCCTCCGCCTCCTCCTCCTCCGGAAGTGGCCGAGGAAGAACAACGGCCGGAACTACCGCGCGATTCTTCGGGCCTGCCCCGCCCCAGGGCCCTGTACACAGCCTCAGAAAAACAGGAGCGGATGGATAAACTGTTGCTGCTGCGCTACGCATCAATGGAAGAAATCGAAACACAATTAGCCTATGAACTTAATAATATTGAGCATGATGAGGAAATGCTCGTGACCTCCAGGAACAGCCTGCTCAAGTCCTATACAGGGCAGGTCAGGGAAGCAGCAGATCTGCAGCGGTCCGGCAAACCGGTCAGCCCGGAAGCTACACGTGCTATTGCCCACCTGAAATCCCGGCTGGATGCGATCACGGGCGAGGCGGAAGGACTGGGTGCGCGTGAAGAAAACACACGGGCCGAATTCAAGCAACACCTGGACCGCTACCGCCTGCTCGAGGAGAAATGGGCCGCAGACAACCCGGGCAGCTGAGCCACTAACGGTGTACACACGTTGCAAGGGTTGCCATACGGTTCACCCGGTAAATGCCCGGCTGCTGGCCCAGGGCAAAGGCCGCTACCGATGCGGCAAGTGCAAAATATCCGGCAATGCGCTGGAGTCATTGTTCGATGAGTGGCCGGCGGCGGGTACACGGCCTCCAGCCAGTGGACAAATGCCGGTACTCGGTTTGCCCATCGACCTGCAAGCGGCTGAAAAATCCAGACTGAATCCGGAGGAAAGCTCAACCCCTGGTGACAGCACAGAAGAGCCGTCACAAACGAGCCGCTCCGGAAAGATCTGGCTGCGGGCCGCGTGGATCACTGCAGTGATCGCCCTGACCATCATTACGACGTTCAAACTGGCGGAGTTCTACGAACAGCCGCTGCTCGAACAGCCCGCTGTGCAGACAGCAATCGTCCGTCTTGGCATCAAGGACGCGCCCGCAAAGCAACCCTACCGTGACGTGGATCAGATTCACCTGGTGAGTCGTGAATTACGGACCCACCCTTCCCGCTCCGGCGTGCTTCAACTGACCGCAACCATAGTCAATCGGGCGCCTCAGGCTCAGCCTTACCCCGAACTGGAAGTCATCTTACTCGACGCCACCGGCCAGCCGATCAGCGAGACCCGGTTCACACCCGCCGACTACCTGGCCGAAGATGCTACGGGTGACTCCGGCATGACACCGCAAGCGTACTTGCCGCTGGTCCTGGAGCTGCCGGACCCGGGCAACGAGGCTGTCGGTTTCGAGCTGAATTTCCTTTGAAAAAACCGGAAAAGCTGACGCAACTTAAGCCATCGTTGTGGTAGGGTTACAGGTTCTGATCCAGCCAGAAAATTAAGGTCAAAATAGAAAATCGATGACCACAGATTCAACGAAAAAATCTGCCATAGAAGTGGATTTACCGACCCCCCTGAGAAAAAATGTGCAAGAGGCGATCCGTCGTTACCTGGAGGATATGGGGCATTCGCAACCCGAAAGCCTCTACCGAACGCTGATGGCGCAGGTTGAACCTCCGTTGATCGAAGAAGTTCTGCGTTACACCCAGGGCAACCAGTCCAGGACCGCGAAAATCCTGGGCATGACGCGCAACACGCTGCGCACCAAACTCCACCGTTATGACATTCCGATCAGGAATGGAAAATACTGACAGGCCATTATGAACAACACATCTGATTCTCCGCGCGCGCTCGCACTGATCAGCGTTTCGGACAAGACCGGCATTATCGAATTCGCAAGCAAACTGGTTGAAATGGGCTACGGCCTTTTGAGTACCGGCGGCACCGCAAAGACGCTGGCAACTGCCGGCTTACCGGTGACAGAGGTCTCTGACCATACCGGCTCTCCTGAAATCATGGGCGGTCGTGTCAAAACCCTGCATCCCCGGGTGCACGGTGGCCTTCTGGGACGCCAGGGTGAAGACGACGAGGTGATGCGTGAGCAGGATATTCCGCGCATCGATATGGCCGTGATCAATCTGTATCCATTCGAATCGGTGACCGCCAGGCCTGATTGCAGTTTTGAGGACGCCATTGAAAACATCGACATCGGCGGACCGGCGATGGTGCGCTCGGCCGCCAAGAACTTCGACGCGGTAGCCGTCGTCACCAGCCCGGAGCAGTACGAATCTGTGCTCCAGCGCTTACAGGCGGGTAATGGAAAACTCGACCGCAAGGCACGCTATGGACTGGCCGTTGAGGCCTTCAACCGGGTCGCCCAGTATGACGGCGCCATCAGCCATTACCTTTCCTCGCGCACCCTCGATGGTGAAACATCTGATTTCCCGGGCCAGGTCAATACTTGCTTCGTGAAAGTTGCCGAATTGCGATATGGCGAAAACCCGCACCAGCAGGCTGCCTGGTACCGCGACCTGCACCCGGCACAGGGTAGTCTGGCCGGTGCAAAACAGTACCAGGGCAAGGAACTCTCCTACAACAACATCGCAGATGCTGATGCGGCCTGGGAATGTGTCCGCCAGTTTGATGACACGGCTTGCGCGATCATCAAACACGCCAACCCGTGCGGGGTGGCCGTCGCGGACAGCCCGGCACAGGCCTACGAAATGGCCTTTGCCACAGACGCCACGTCTGCTTTTGGTGGCATCATTGCATTCAACCGACCGCTGGATGCGGCAACCGCCAGGGGCATTATCGATCGCCAGTTCCTGGAAGTTCTGATCGCACCAGCCTACGACGATGAAACCCTCGAAGTACTGGCGGCGAAGAAGAATGTCCGTGTACTGGAAATCCCGGGCGGTAAGTCGACACCACAGCGTGAATCAAAGCGGATAGGCAGCGGCCTGCTGATTCAGACGTCCGACCTGAATCCAATCACCAGCGAGGTCTGCCGGGTCGTGACGAAGAAACAACCGACCGAGCAGCAATGGCGTGACCTGATGTTCGCCTGGAAAGTGGCTCGCATGGTCAAATCAAACGCCATCGTCTACGTCTCTGACGGACGCACGGTGGGGATCGGCGCCGGCCAGATGAGCCGGGTCGATTCTGCCCGTATTGGGCGCTGGAAAGCGGAAGACGCCGGGCTGCCCATCGAAGGCTCAGTGATGGCTTCGGACGCGTTCTTCCCGTTCAGGGATGGTATTGATACAGCCGGAGAAGCCGGAATATCGGCCGTCATTCAACCTGGCGGTTCGATGCGGGACGAAGAGGTCATCGCAGCAGCCAACGAGCACGGCATGGCCATGGTATTTACCGGAATACGGCATTTCAGACACTGATATGAAAGTCCTGGTGATAGGAAGTGGTGGACGCGAACATGCACTGGCCTGGCAGGCGGCACGCTCCGCGGGCATTGAGAAAGTTTTTGTGGCACCCGGTAATGCCGGAACGGCAGGCGAACCCGGTGTTGAGAACGTGCCCATCCCGGTCAGCGATCTGGATGGACTGCTCGAATTTGCCCGCGAACGTGGGATTGAACTGACCATCGTCGGCCCGGAAGACCCCCTGGTCAACGGTATTGTCGATCGATTCAGCGCGGCCGACCTGGTTTGTTTCGGGCCCAACGCCACTGCCGCCCAGTTGGAAGGTTCCAAATCCTTTGCCAAGGATTTCATGTCCCGCCACGGCATCCCGACAGCAGCCTACGGTAACTTCACGGAAGTCACCCCGGCCGTTGAATTCATCCGCAAGCACGGAGCACCTATTGTCGTGAAGGCCGACGGCCTGGCTGCCGGCAAGGGCGTGATCATCGCGAACACAACAACACAGGCCGAAGCCGCTGTGCTCGACATGCTGGCCGGTAACGCCTTCGGCGACGCCGGACACCGGGTGGTGGTTGAAGAATTTCTGGAAGGCGAGGAAGCAAGCTTCATCGTCATGGCAGATGGTAAAAACATCCTGCCACTGGCTACATCGCAGGACCATAAGGCCAAAGGCGACGGCGACACCGGCCCGAACACCGGCGGCATGGGTGCCTACTCCCCTGCCCCGGTCGTCGATGCCGCCATGCATCAGCGCGTGATGGACGAAGTCATCCGCCCGACCATCAACGGCATGGCCGCTGACGGCTCACCCTTCACAGGGTTCCTGTACGCCGGCTTGATGATCGCTCCGGATGGCGCTATCAAGGTGCTCGAGTACAACGTACGTTTCGGTGACCCGGAAACGCAACCTATCCTGATGCGCTTGCAATCCTCCCTGCCTGAACTGTGCCTGGCTGCCGTAAACGGACAGCTCGACCGCCATACAGCCCTGTGGGACAGCCGCGCCTGCCTCGGCGTAGTCATGGCGGCCGGCGGCTATCCGGGTGACTACCCAAAGGGCATGGTCATCAGCGGACTGGACCATGATTTCCCGCCACATGTGAAGGTCTTCCACGCCGGCACCGCACTCAAAGCTAACGAAGTCGTAACTTCCGGCGGCCGCGTACTCTGCGTCTGCGCACTCGGCGAAAACGTAACCAAAGCACAAGCCGAAGCCTACCGCGCCGTCCAGAAAATCCACTGGGAAGCCGCCTTCACCCGAACCGACATCGGCTACAGGGCGATTGCCAGAGAGCA
>CAYUBS010000026.1:6851-25838 GCA_964443145.1 uncultured Wenzhouxiangellaceae bacterium
AGGGAAGCGAGACTCCTTAGATGGACGTCTCCCACCTGCTGGACGAACTCAATGAACCCCAGCGGGAAGCCGTCACCGCGTCCGACGGTCACGTGCTCGTACTTGCCGGAGCAGGTAGCGGCAAGACACGGGTACTGGTGCACCGACTGGCCTGGCTGATACAGGTTGACCACGTATCGCCCATGGGCATTATGGCGGTCACCTTCACCAACAAAGCGGCCGGTGAGATGCGCGAACGCACCGGCAAGTTGCTTAACGTATCCACACGCCCGCTTTGGATCGGCACCTTTCACGGTATTGCCCATCGCCTGCTGCGCATGCACTGGAAAGAAGCAGGCCTGCCCGAACAGTTTCAGATTCTGGATTCCGAAGACCAGCAGAGGCTGTTGCGCCGCATCATCCGCGACGAAGGTATGGATGAGGCGCACTGGCCAGCACGCCAGGCACAGTGGTTCATCAATGGGCGCAAGGATGACGGCGAACGGCCGCAGCACATCGAACACCTCGACCACCCGGTCACTTCGACCTGGGTGCACATTTACAAGCTCTACCAGGATTATTGCAGCCGTGGCGGCCTGGTGGATTTCGCCGAATTGTTACTGCGCGCCCACGAACTCTGGCTGGAAAACCCCAGCCTGCTGGACCACTACCGCCGGCGACTGGGGCACTTGTTGGTTGACGAGTTCCAGGATACCAATGCCATCCAGTACGCCTGGATTCGCATGCTGGCGGGCACCACCGGGCGGGCCTTCGTAGTCGGTGACGATGACCAGTCGATTTATGGCTGGCGTGGCGCGAAAGTGGAAAACGTACAGCATTTCATCAAGGATTTTCCGGATGTGATGACTGTTCGGCTGGAACAGAATTACCGTTCTACCGGTAATATCCTGGAAGCGGCCAATGGACTGATCGCCCACAACCAGTCACGCATGGGCAAAAAGTTGTGGACCGCAGGTGAGCACGGCAAGCTGATACAACTGTATACCGCCTTCAATGAACAGGACGAGGCACGCTTTGTCGTTGACCAGATCCAGCAGTGGCTGGACAGTGGACGCCGCGCAGACCACAGCGCAATCCTGTACCGCACCAGCGCCCAGTCCCGACTGTTTGAAGAGTACTTGCTGCGTGCCAACATCCCTTACCGGGTCTACGGCGGACAGCGCTTTTTTGAGCGCACCGAGATCAAGGATGCGCTGGCCTACCTGCGCCTGATTCACAATCCAAATGACGACGCGGCACTGGAGCGTGTAATTAACAAACCCACCCGGGCCATCGGTGAAAAAACCGTCTCGATGATCCGACTGCAGGCCCGCGAGAGCGGCCTTACCCTGTGGCAGGCCGCCGGCGAATGCGTCTCTCAAGGTAAGTTCGCCACCCGTGCGGGCAGCGCCGTTTCCGCTTTCATCCAGCTGATCGAGGGCATGCGGGAACGGATGCAGGACTGGACCCTGGGTAACCAGATGCAGGGCGTGATCGATGAAAGCAACCTGTCATCTCATTATGAAAAAGAACCGCACGAGCGCATGGAAACCCGCTTCGAGAACATCCGGGAGCTGGTCAATGCCGCCGACGCGTTTATCCTGCCGCAGGAAGATGCCGACGCCGGCATGACCGAGCTCCAGTCGTTTCTCAGCCATGCTGCGCTGGAGGCCGGTGAAACCCAGGGTGAGCGCTGGGACGACTGCGTTCAGCTGATGACCTTGCACTCGGCCAAGGGCCTGGAGTTTCCGCTGGTGTTCATGGTGGGCATGGAAGATGGCCTGTTCCCGCACCAGCGCTCGGTAGATGATGCAGCCGGACGACTGGAGGAAGAAAGGCGGCTTTGCTATGTAGGTATGACGCGGGCACGCGAACAGCTCTGCTTGTGCTATGCCGAAATCCGGCGCATGCACGGTTCAGAAAATTATTGCCGGCCATCCCGCTTCATCGATGAAATGCCGGCTGAATTCCTCGAGGAAATTCGCCCACGGACTTCCAGCCGCCAGCCCTGGGTATCGGCCCGACCGTCTATAGCCGCCGCATCAACGAGTCAAAGCTGGCCGTTTCAACTGGGCCAGGCAGTCATTCACAACAAGTTCGGTGAAGGCACGGTAATCGCTTTTGAGGGCTCGGGAGAGCACACACGTGTTCATGTCAATTTCCTGGACGCAGGGGCCAAGTGGCTGGTGCTGGCCTACGCTAACCTGCAAGCCCGGTAGGGTAGCCAGCCATTGAGTACGCCCACCGACATTCAACTCGATACCCGGCAGGGTCGGTTGGCAGGACTGGCCTGGCGGCTTGAAAATGCGCCGCGCGTACTGTTCCTGCATGGCTGGCTCGACAACGCAGCCTCATTTATTCCGCTGGCACCGCTGATGAACCGGCTCGATCAGGTGGCATTGGACTTGCCGGGTCATGGATACTCGGAGCATCGCCACTCGACCACCCGATATCACTTCATCGATTATCTGTTCAACGTTGACGCTGCACTGGATGAGCTGGGCTGGACAGACTGTCACCTGGTCGGGCATTCACTTGGCGCGGCCATTGCTGCTGCCTACAGCGCCGGAGCGCCGGAACGGGTCCGCAGCATTGTTTTACTGGATTCGATCGGGCCTATTTCAGTTACCGCCGAGGATACTGCCGGGCGGCTGCGGCGCAGCCTGGTCAAAAACCGGCGTGGCACCAGCCGGGTCCGGGAATTCAAATCAATCGACGATATGGTCAAAGCTCGCCGAACCGTTTCCCCCCTATCCGAAGCGGCAGCCCGGCTGATCTGCGATCGCGCTGCGCGTGAGGTAGACGGACACTATGAATGGCGCAGTGATCCCGCGCTGAACTGGGTTTCTTCGCTGGTGATGACCGATGAGCAAGCCCTGGACCTGGTCAGCCATATCGAGTCGCCGGCACTCACGCTTACCGCAACTGAAGACTCCCCGTGGTCTTCCCGCGAAAAGCTGGAAACCCGGCGCATTGCGATGGCGCATGCCCGGCACGAAAAGCTGGAAGGGCACCACCATTTTCATATGGACGATCCGCAACGAATCGCTGAAACTATCCAGAACTTCATCCTTGAAAACGACACTCCCGCAACCAGGAGAACACCATGAATCAGCCGACCGAATCGCCCATCAAGACCAATATTCCCGCACGTGAGCGCCTCATTTTTGCCCTGGATGTACCCAACCTCGAGCGTGCACGGCAATTGGTCGAAACGTTGGATGATTCAGTCGTGTTCTACAAGCTGGGCCTGGAATTCTTTTTGTCAGGGCACTACTTCGAACTTGCTGCCGATTTACGGGAACGTGGGAAAAAGATCTTTGTCGACCTCAAGCTGTTCGATATTCCGGCCACAGTCGCAGCAGCCGTGCGGCAGCTGGCACGGCACGAAGTGCAATTCTGCACGGTCCATGGCAACGACAGCATGCTCAAGGCTGCCGCGGAAGCCAAGGGCGATATGCAGATCCTGGCCGTCACAGCGTTGACCAGCCTGGATCAGGGCGACCTTAATGATCTCGGATTTCAGTGTGACGCGCGCACCCTGGTGCTGTCACGCGCCCGACGCGCCCTTGAGCTGGGCTGTGACGGCGTGGTCTCATCCGGGCTGGAAGTCCCCGCTCTGCGCGAGTCCGTAGACCATGCACTCATCACTGTATGCCCTGGCATCCGTCCCATTTTTAACGACGAAGCACCCGCCGAAGACGACCAGCAGCGTGTAGCGACCCCCGGCCGCGCTATTGAAACCGGCGCCGACTACCTGGTGGTGGGCCGCCCGATCAGGGATGCAGCAGATCCGCGCGCAGCCGCTGAAGCCATCCAACAACAAATTGCCTCCGCCCTGCCCTAGCAACACATCTTTTGTTCGCCCTGAAGAAAGGCTTGCAATAGCTTATATTCTGCATTACGATACGCCCGTAACTACATAATAATGAATGAAAACAGCAAGGCGGACTGCGCAAAGAATCCTAACGAATTGATTACTACGATCCTCTCCGGCTCTGCCGGATTTCCGGGCGGGTACACTACCAGCCCGGATTTTTTTTGCCCGTTTCATTTAGAATGGTCTTTCCTGTGAAAACTAGCGAGTGGCTGTACATCCCCTGATGAGCACCGACGGTCTAAATATCGGATTCTTCGCACGCCTTAAACTGCGGTGGTTTCTGTTCCTGAGGTCGATCCTGTGCCTTTGGGTAAAGGCGAGGACCCTGCCACAGCCTTTCGATGATTTGCAGCTCGACCGGGATAAGCCGATTTGCTACATCATCGACTCCTATGCTTTGTCGTCACTTTTGATCCTCGACCGTGCCTGTGAGGACCACCATCTGCCGCGCCCGCTGTGGCCCATGCAAACCAAGGCGGGCAACGAACCTCGTTCCTACCTGGCGCTGCGCCGCAAGAAGGGCCTGATCATCAGGCGCACCGAAGTGCGTAGCCATTCGGCAACCCTGAAGGGCCTGGTCGAGCAAGTCTGTGAAGGACAGACGGATGATATTCAACTGCTTCCCGTAACGGTGCTGATCGGCCGCGCCCCCGACAAAGAAACCGGGCTGGCCAAAATATTCTTTACCGAGTCCTGGGATCTGGGCGGGCGCATATGGCGCTTCCTCAACTCTCTGGTCAACGGCCGTCACACCATAGTGCAGTTCAGTAACTCGCTTTCCCTGCGCGAGCTGGCCGATGAAGGTCTCGGCGCCCCGCGCAGCCTGCGGAAAGTTTCCAGGATTTTGCGTGTACATTTTCGGCGCGTTCGCAGCGCCGCGATCGGTCCCGACCTGTCACACCGGCGGACCGTGGTAGATGCCGTTCTGCGCAGCCCGACAGTCAGGGCGGCCATCGATGAACAGGCCCGCAAGGAGAAAGTCAGCCCGCACAAAGCCTTGAAACAAGCGCGCAATTTCGCCTACGAGATCGCTGCAAATTATTCCTATGCTTTCGTCCGGGTCGCATCATTCGCTCTGGCCTGGTTCTGGAACAAAATCTATGACGGAGTGGAGCTGCAGCACTTCCGAAAATTCAAGGAACTGGCGCCCAACTACGAGATCATCTACGTTCCCTGTCACCGTAGTCACATCGACTATCTGCTGGTGTCCTATTTCATTTACCACAATGGCCTGGTGCCGCCGCACATTGCAGCCGGCATCAATCTGAACCTGCCGATAGTGGGACGCCTGGTCCGCAAGGGTGGCGCCTTTTTCCTGCGCCGGAGTTTCCATTCCCAGAAACTCTACTCGGCCGTTTTTCATGAGTACCTGGCCCGCATTCTGTCCAATGGCACCTCGATTGAGTATTTCATTGAGGGCACGCGAAGCCGCACCGGCCGCCTGTTGCAACCCAAGGGGGGCATGCTATCGATGACGGTTCGCAGCTACCTGCGCACACCGGTTCGGCCGGTCATGTTTCAACCCATCTACGTGGGTTATGAGCGACTGGTGGAAGGGGCCAGTTACACCGCGGAGTTATCCGGCAAGAAAAAGAAATCCGAATCGCTTGGTGACCTGTTCAAAATTTTCGGCGTTCTGCGGCAAAAATACGGCAAGGTTCACGTGAGTTTTGCAAAGCCGGTCTTCCTTGACGACTTGCTCGACCAGCACCAGGCGGAGTGGCGCAACGAGGTTGCAGGGTCTGAGCAGCGTCCACCCTGGCTCGGCTCCCTGGTAGACCAGCTCGGCCAGGAAATCATGACCGGCATCAACAACGCGACCCACGTGAACGCGACCAACCTGCTTGCGGTGATATTACTGACCACGCGCAAACTGGCCATGGGCACTGACGATTTGCTGGCTCAACTGGAACTGTACCTCGACCTTTTCCGCCATTGTCGCTACTCCAGCCGATTGACCTACACTGAAAAATCCGCGCAGGAAATTATCGATTACGGCATCGAGTTGGGTGTAATTGAAGCCCGCGAACATCCGCTGGGCGATATCGTTGCCGTGGTACCGGCCGAATCGGTTCAACTGACCTACTACCGCAACAACGTTTCCCACCTGGTGGTCATACCCTCCCTGATAGCCAGTTGTTTCCTCAACCGAAGCAACATCCAGCGGGATCAGCTACAACGTATTGCGCTGGCGCTTTACCCGTTCCTCAAGGCCGAGCTGTTTCTGCCCTGGAGCGAGGAGGAATTCATTCAGGCTCTGGATGACCATATTGTCTGGCTGCAGAAACAGGGCCTGTTGAGGAAGAGCGAACACGATGCGACTCTGAAGCGCCCCAAGGGTGGAAGTCGAAAGGAACAGCAGCTGCGGGTAATGGGCCACAGCCTGCTACAGACTTTCGAACGCTATTACATCACCGTGGCGATCCTGGCCAAAAACGGTTCCGGCACACTCACCCGCAGTGAGTTGGAACGCCTCTGCTTTCTCACGGCCCAGCGCATCTCACAGCTCAACGAGTTCGCGGCGCCTGAATTTTCAGATCGGCAGCTTTTCAGACAATTTATCGCACTGCTACGCGATACCGGAATATTGACCACCAATACAGAAGAGAAACTGGAATTTAACGAAATGATTCAGCAGCTCAGTGATGACGCCAAGTTCATCCTGAGCAGGGAAATCCGTCACGGAATACTGCGGGTGGCGCCCCAGGTGCTTACGCGTCCAGATCAGGAATGAGCTGCGACTCGAGGTAGGCAATCCAGTCCTTGAGTTTCAACTTACGCTTCTTCATACGCCGCAGCCGCAGTTGATCCAGGCTGGGGTCTTCAGATAATCGCATGATAGCCTCGTCCAGGTCGCGATGCTCTTCCCTGAGCTCGGATACCAGGCTGGCGGTGTCCCCCGGATGATTACTGACATTACTCACAATACAAGGATAGTACAAAATTGACGTAAAATGCGCGGATGATTGCTCAAAAAGAAGCTCTATCGACCTATAAACTGGTCAAACGCCTATTCCATAACACCGGCAAGGCCATCACGGATTTCAACATGATCGGCGATGGCGACCGCGTGATGGTTTGCCTGTCGGGGGGAAAAGATTCTTTCACCCTGCTCGACATCCTGATGGATCTGCAAAAGCGGGCACCCGTCAATTTCGAATTGCTGGCCGTCAACCTGGACCAGAAACAACCGGGTTTTCCAGAGGAAGTGCTGCCCCGCTACGCACAGGAAATCGGCATCCCATTCCACGTGATAGAGCAGGACACCTACAGCGTCGTCAAACGTGTTATTCCAGAAGGAAAAACGACCTGCGGCCTGTGTTCCAGGCTGCGCCGCGGTGCACTGTACCGGTTTGCAGCAGAAAATGGCATCACCCGGATCGCACTTGGCCACCATCGCGATGACATTATCGAAACTTTATTCCTGAACCTTTTCAACGGCGGACGGATCAAGGCCATGCCACCCAAGCTGCTGTCAGATGATGGCCGGCACGTGGTAATCCGGCCGCTGGCCTATTGCAGCGAGCAGGACATAGCCCGTTATGCAGAGACCCGCCAGTTCCCGATCATTCCCTGTAACCTGTGCGGTTCGCAGCCGAAGCTGCAGCGACAGGTCATCAAGGAGATGCTGACGCAGTGGAAAAAACTGCACCCCGGCCGCATTGAAAATATCTTTCGGGCCATCAGCCACGTTTCACCCTCACAGCTTGCTGATCGCGAGTTGTTCGATTTCATCAACCTTGGAGCAGACCAGCCATGGACAGAAGAAAATTCGTCAAGACCGCAGGTATTGCCGGAATCGCCGGAACGACAGGTCTGCTAACTGCCTGTGGAAAGCAAGAGGGCACCCCTGACTGCTCCAGCGAGGTGGCAACCTCTCCGACTGAAACCATAGAGTGGAAAATGGTGACCACCTGGCCACGGGATTTTCCCGGGCTTGGAACCGGGGCCAACTACCTGGCTAAAACCATTGGTGAAATGAGCGGTGGCCGGCTGACCGTGAAAGTCTATGGCGGCAACGAACTGGTACCACCATTTGAAGTGTTCGATGCCGTGAAGCGTGGAACGGCGGAAATGGGGCATGGCGGCGCCTATTACTGGAAAGGCAAGATTCCTGCGTCGATGTTTTTCTCCGGTGTGCCCTTCAGCATGACCGCGAGCGAACTGATGGGTTGGTTCTACTACGGCGGCGGCATGGACCTGTACCACGAGGCTTACGCACCACTTGGCGTCATCCCCTACCCCGCCGGCAGTTCGGGCACGCAAATGGGCGGCTGGTTCAACAAGGAGATCAACAGCATTGAAGACATCAAGGGTCTGAAAATGCGCATTCCGGGTTTTGGCGGCGAAGCCCTCAAGCGCCTGGGCGGCACACCGGTAAACATTGCGGGCGCCGAACTGTTCACCGCACTGCAAAACGGGACCATCGATGCCACTGAATGGGTCGGTCCGATGAATGACCTCGCCTTTGGCTTGTTCCGTGCCGCGAAATACTATTATTACCCCGGTTGGCATGAGCCTGGCACGTCGCTGGAGGCCACCATCAACGCCGAGGCTTTTGCGGCACTGCCCGCTGACCTGCAGGCCATCGTGGTGACTGCCTGCAAAGCCGCTAACCTGGACATGCTGGCTGAATTCGAAGCCAGGAACGGGCGGGCACTGCAAACGCTCATCCAGGAACACGGTGTCGAACTTCGTGCCTTCCCGGACGAAGTGCTGGCCGAATTCAAACGGGCCTCAATGGAGGTGATCGAGGAACAGGCCGCTGATGATGAGTTGTCAGGCAGGGTCTGGGCATCGCTCAAGCAATACATGGAACAGGTGCGCCCGTGGACTGAGATCGGATCGCAATATTTTGTGAATCATCGCTAGGCGAATCTGGTTTGCAATGATTAGATTTAGCTTATTCTCTGCCTGCCTGCTTTTGTTTCCGGCGGCAGTAACTGCAGATTCTGAACTACCTGCCCTCACCCTGGGCGGCCTGCTGTTTGGGGATTTTTACGCTGTACCCAGTCACCATTTGCCGGACGGTGACGGCGCTGTTGGCCTGGTCATCCGGCGAGGCTATATCACGGTGGACGCAGATTTCACAGATAACTGGTTCGGCCGGATGCGGTTCGAGCTGAATCAGTCCGGAGAGTTTGAGACGTATACGTACACGTTTCGCTTCAAGGATCTTTATACCGGCTGGAATATCGGTCGTCAGAAATTGATCGTCGGTCTTTCCCCCACCGCCACTTTTGACCTGATCGAATCGATATGGGACCTCAGATACCTGGCCCGCACGCCAATGGATTTACAGGGTGTCGCCAGCCGCGATACCGGTATTAGCCTGAAGGGACCGCTGAATGATTCAGGCAGTATTAGTTACCGCACCATGGTCACCGCAGCTGTCAACTTTGGCAACGACTCCGATGAAGCATCAAAGTGGATGGGAGCGCTGGCCTGGAACCCCGCCCCCAACTGGACCATTGACCTGTATCTTGAAAAAGAGTGGGGCGAATCACCCTACAATCGCTCCACTTACCAGGTATTTGCCGGGTATAAGTCGGATAACCTGGCCTGGGGAGCACAGTATTCACACGAGGACCGGCAGGAAGATCCTACACTGGAACTGGCTTCAGCCTTTGTACGCAAGCGAGTGAGAAACAAAATTCAGTTAATAGGCCGGGTTGACCGGCTTCTGGAACCAAGCCCCAGGGGAAATGACATCGCCTATCTCCCCTTTGACCCGACGGCGAAGGCCACGATGTGGATTGGCGCGGTCGAGTTTCAGGCCACCCCCCATTTCGCGATCACGCCCAACGTGATTCTCACCCATTATGACCGGAACGATGAAGGAATCCGGCCAAAGAAAGACCTCTACCTCCGGCTCACTCTATTTATCAATTTCGAGTAGGGGTGCTCAGCCCGAATAAATTACACCCGGCAGCCAGGTCACCAGTTGCGGCCAAAGCGCCAACAGTCCCAGTACCAGCAACTGGATACCGATAAACGGAATGACGCCACGATAAATAGCCAAAGTCGGAATCGAGTCAGGACACACGCCACGCAGGTAAAACAGCGAGAAACCGAAGGGTGGAGTCAGGAACGAGGTTTGAAGGTTCAGGGCAATCATCACGCCCAGCCACAGCGGGTCCACACCCATGGCCATCAGTACCGGCCCGACAATAGGTACGACCACGAAAGTGATCTCGATAAAATCCAGCACAAAGCCGAGCAGGAACATCACCAGCATGACCAGCAGCATGGCGGTGACTACGCCGCCCGGTAACGATGTCAGGAAGTCGGCGATCATTTCGTCGCCACCAAAACCGCGGAACACCAGGCTGAACAGCGAAGCCCCAATCAATATCATGAAGACCATCGCAGTGATTCGCGTGGTGCGATAGACCACGTCCCTGATCGTCTCCACTGAAAAATGACCGCTAATCCCGGCCAGCACCATGGCACCCACCGCGCCAACGGCAGCGGCTTCGGTCGGTGTGGCGATACCCCCGAGAATTGAACCGAGGACAGCGACAATCAGCAGCATTGGACCGGAAATCAGCAACAAAAGCCGGCCGATACTGACCCGGTCCTCTTCATCTGGTTCGTCCGGCGGCATCAGTCCGGGGCGTAGTCGGGCGAGAATGACGATATACAGCAGATAAGCCATTACAAGGATAAGCCCGGGTACCAGCGCGCCGGCGAACAGCTCACCCACTGAGATGGTTTCCGGGCTGTAGCTGCCCATCCGGAGCTGTGCCTGCTGATAGGCATTGGACAGGACATCCGCCAGCATGACGAGCACGATGGATGGCGGAATGATCTGGCCCAGTGTTCCTGAGGCGCAGATGGTTCCGGTTGCAACTTCCGGGCTATAGCCTTTTTTGAGCATGGTTGGCAGTGAAATAAGACCCATCGTCACCACCGTCGCACCCACAATTCCGGTACTCGCGGCCATCATGGCACCCACCAGAACGACTGCGACACCCAACCCCCCCGGAGTGCCGCGCATCAACTGCGCGAGGGATTGCAATAACTGGTCAGCGAGCCTGGATCGCTCCAGCATGACGCCCATGAACACGAAAACCGGCACTGCGATCAGCGTCTCGTTGGTCATGATGCCGTAGATACGGTTCGGGAATGCCTCGAGGAACACCGGATCGAATGTCCCGGTCATGATGCCCAGACTGGCAAACATCAATGCGACCCCGGACAGTGTGAAAGCGACGGGAAAACCCGCCATCAGCGCCAGGCCGATCGCGGCAAACAAACCCAGCGCCATCAGGCCTGCCAACTAAGCCTGCTCCGCCAGGTAAAAATCTTTCAGCCGGACGTAGTGATGCGCACTGTACGCCTGGTTTTTGATCTCCTGGTCAGTCAGATCACGCGCCTGGCGTGCTGGGTTGCCGCGCCACAGGGTACCCGAGGGCACGACTTTGCCAGGAGTGACCACGGCTCCGCCCGCCACCATGGAGTCAGGCTCGAGCACAGCGCCGTCCATGACGATGGCCCCCATGCCTACCAGGCAACGGTCTCCTATGGTGCAGGCATGCAGGATAGCGCCATGCCCCACGGTTACATCATTGCCGATGACCAGGGGCAAGCCATCGGGTTGCCAGGGGCCTTCATGGGTAACGTGCAACACGCAGCCGTCCTGGATGTTGCTGCGATCACCAATACGGATCGAATTTACATCCCCCCGAATCACGGTCATGGGCCATATCGATACATCGTCGCCCAGTACAACCGAGCCGGTGACCGACGCTTTGTCGTCAATGAAAACACGGGCACCCAGCTTTGGGCGCTCGTTCATAAAACGGTAAATATTCTTTTCATTTGCTGAATTCATAACGCTGGAATGTTACCACCCTTACATTTTGTTATGCACAGAATGGGCAGGCAATGAAGAATCATCCACTTAACGAAGATGCGTGAATCATATTCCGAGTAATGCACTTATCGTATTGATATTCCTATTGTTATTGAAAAGTGTGGTTTTTCGGTCAAAACAGCACAGATTTGGCTCACTCGACCATGGCTCCCAACAACGACTCTTACCCACATAGTTATCCACAGGCATATCAACCCTTCTGCTGATTCCCGCGAGGGTTTACAATATGCCGACTTAAAAGGCCCGTTCAGGCCCCGACAGGGAAGAGACCCACTCCGTGAAAGAACATTTAGAAGAGTTGTTGGCCCAGTCCTTGCTGCATTTGCAGCGAGAAGGTGTGCTGCCGGCAGGCGCAGAGTTTGACATTCAGCTTGAACGCACGCGTTCTCCAGAGCATGGCGAGTTTGCATCCAATCTCGCGATGGTGCTGTGCAAGCCTGCGGGCAAGGCGCCGCGCGAACTGGCCCAGTGCATCATTGACCGCATTCCCCGCTCCCGCCAGGTTGATCGCATGGAAATCGCCGGGCCCGGTTTCATCAATTTTTTCCTGCAAAGTTGCGCGCTGACCGGCGTGGTCAAAGATGTTTTGAGGCAGCGGGAAGATTACGGCCAACTGCTGCGTGCAGGGCGTAACCGCGTCACGCTGGAATACGTCTCAGCCAACCCGACCGGGCCATTACATGTCGGCCACGGCAGGGGCGCTGCCTACGGGGCCAGCCTGGCCAGCATCCTCACTACCGCCGGCTACGAAGTCCAGCGTGAATACTATGTAAACGACAACGGCAGGCAGATGGACATCCTGGCGGTCAGTGTGTGGTTGCGCTACCTCGAACTCTGTGGCGAAAGTGTCGGCTTTCCGGATAACGGTTACCGTGGCGATTACATTTACGATATTGCCCGGATCGTGCGAGTTGATCACGGTGACAAGTGGCGTTTCAGCCGCCTTGAAGTCGAAGAAGGACTACCCCCGTCACCCAATGCAGACGGTGAAGGGGAGGCCTACCTGGATGCGCTGATTGGCCGGGCCAGGGAACTCCTGGGTGAAAACGGCTACCTGGTATTTTTCAACACTGCGCTGAATAACATCCTGGACGACATCAAGGATGACCTGGCTGATTTTGGCGTGCACTTCGACGAGTGGTTTTCTGAACGGGACCTGGAAGAGAGCCAGTCCGTTCAGCACGCGATTGACCGCCTGAGTGAGAATGGCTACCTGTATAAGAAAAACGGGGCCACCTGGTTCAAGGCCACCGACCTGGGCGACGAGAAAGACCGCGTGGTGGTCCGCGAGAACGGCCGAACCACCTATTTCGCCTCGGACATCGCTTACTTCCTGAACAAACTCGAACGGGGCTTCCAGCGCGCGATCTATGTTTTCGGCGCAGACCACCACGGTTATGTGGCCAGGCTGCGGGCCGCCGCCAGTGGACTTGGCGAAAACCCTGATCACCTGGAGATTCTGCTGGTGCAGTTCGCTGTGCTGTTTCGCTTTGGCGAGAAAGTACAGATGTCGACCCGTTCCGGAAACTTCATCACCCTGCGGCAACTACGCGAAGAAGTCAGCACCGACGCCGCGCGGTTCTTCTATGTCATGCGCTCCCATGATCAGCACCTCGACTTCGACCTGGACCTCGCGAAATCGCGCACCAATGAGAACCCCGTTTTCTACATTCAATACGCCCATGCACGAATTTGCAGCGTGTTCCGCAACCTTGAACAGATGGATCAGCGGCATAACGAGGCCATTGGCACGGTTGCCCTGGATCTGTTGACGGAGGATCACGAGGTACAACTGATGAGAACCATCAGTCGCTTCCCCGAGATCATCGAAGCCGCAGCCCGCCTGCGGACTCCGCATATGCTGGCGCACTACCTTCATTCGCTGGCCACAGACTTGCACTCCTACTACAACGCGCATCAGTACCTGGTGGAGGAAGAAAACCTCCGCAATGCCAGGCTGAACCTGGTCCTGGCCACCAAGCTGGTGCTGGGCAAGGGTCTTGGTTTGCTCGGAGTTTCTGCACCGGAGGAAATGTAAGTGGCCGCAAAGCGCAGGAAAGCCGGCAACAAGAGCCGTGGAACACCTTCCTGGATGTGGCTGATGAGTGGCGTCTTGCTGGGGCTGGGCCTGGCCTACTACCTGTGGTCGAAGGGTTACATTCCCCAGCCTGAGGTCGACTCGTCGGGGTCGGGAGAAACGGCGCAAAGTAAACCCGCAGACTCTGATGAAGTCGCGCCGGTGAGCGGTGAGCCAAAGAAATCACCCTATGACTTTTTCACGGTACTCCCCGAGATGGAAGTGGTGGTGCCGGAACAGGAACTCAGCGAAAAAAGCAAACCGCAAGCCACGCCCCAACGCCCGGCAGATAACAGCAGCTATATCCTCCAGGTCGGGTCCTTCCGGCAGAGTCAAGACGCTGAACAAATGAAAGCCCGGCTGGCACTACAGGGCATCACGGCAGGTATACAAACGGTGACGGTAAACGGTGCAACCTGGCACCGCGTCCGGGTCGGGCCAGTCAGCGGCGCACGCCAGGCAGAAGATATGCGCAGCAAACTCTCCAACTCCGGCATAGACAGCCTGGTGATGAAAAACCAGTAAACCCCTCAGGGGGAAGAGCGGTTCTCCATTGCATAAAGGTCGGTAACCGGTGGTTTGTGCTGACGGGCTTCAGCCAGGTAGCTGCGCCGCCAGCCCTCGAAGCTCTTCCAAAATGCCCGGCCATCCCAGTTCTGTATCGAACCCGTCCCGGAATCAGGGCGAAAACCGTTTCCATCCAGAATATAGATGCTGTCACGAATTTCCGCGGAGCCGCTTGTCGCAGCAAACTCCAGCAAACTGCCGTTACCCCGCACCGGTCCATACTCACGCAACCAGTTCTGCAACGCACGCCGGGCCGGTCGGATTTCACCGGCGCTACATGCCTTCTGCAAACCTGACAGCAAGGCGCTTTCCTGCTCGGGAATCAGCGCTTCGGTTGCTTCCATTCCGCCACCGGACATACGTCGCTTCCACAAAGCCAGCGCAGCAAACAACGTCAGCAGCCATAGGGCGGCAAACAGAAGAGCCAGCCAGCGCCAATAGCCGGGCTCGCCCGGCCCGGAGCCGATTTCAGGTACCGCACCGGCGGTGGTCGAAACGACAGGCTGGGCCGATGGCGGAACCAGTGCAGACGGCTGCACGCGAACCGTGTGAGCGGCCAGCACGGCCGTCCGTGCCCGGTTGTTCTGGGTATCCCACCACTCGACCTTCAACTCAGGAAGGATCAGCTCACCTTCTTTTTCAGGAACCACGGCGTAGCGGAATTCCTTATGGCCCAGCACCCACTGGCCATCATCCCGGGTAATTCCCTGGGGCTGGTCAGGATAAATTCTGGTGTCCGGCAGGTCGGGCCAGGCCGGCTCGACAATCATATTTTCTTCCAGGCCAACCGCATCAATAATCACCGTGCGTGTAACCGGTTCTCCAACACGAAGGGTATCGCCGGATGAGACTTGCTGGGTCAGGCGGTATTCGCGTGCCGGCTGCCACTCAACCCCGGAAAAACCGGAAGGCTTGGGTTTAATGTCAAGCAATAAGGCTTCGCTCTCAACCTGTACACGCCGGCCCCGCACGGCGGGCTGCCAGACACTGCTGGTACGACGCTCCACCAATCGGCCGGTCAACTTCATCGGGGGAATGCTGAGTTCACCTGAACGCTCCGGAAAAACCGCGTAATTTCGCTCCAGCACCCGGTAGCGCTCACCACCGAGCTCTGCCTGGTATGGGGTCTCCTGCATCAGGCGAACCGCAGCAGGCGCCGGTTCAGGCGGACTGATAGCCGCCTCGGTGAGGTTCTGCTGGTAAAACACGCGCACGGTCAGACCCAGCTGCCCATGCACGTAATAAGGCCCGTCGGTCGGCGCAACTTCCACCTCGATAAATACAGGGGGTTGGGTGCCCGGTTCCAGCTCCGGCGCCGGGTCAACCGTCAGCTTGATCGCAGGTGTGCTTTCACCGCCAACAGTCAGTGGCGGTATGGTGTATTCTCCGGCGGCCCGCGGCTCCAGGGTCAACAGCATTCTTACCACAGCCGTCTGGCGCCCATTAACGATCGAAAGCTGCGTTTCAGAACGGCGGTCGAGGACCTCGAAGTTCTTTTCCAGCGCACTGAGATCGGCGTCCAGGCTTTGACCCGGATCATCAGTCAGGAAGGTTAACGTGATCGTCTCACCCTCGACTATCCGCGCCCGGTCGAGTTCGACACTGACTTTTGCCTGTAGCGGCAACGCGAGGGCAACCAGAATTACCAGCACCGTCCAATGGATAGTGATTTTGAAGTGCTTCAACATAGTTTTACCACGATTCCTTTTCGTCCTCCGGCGCCCCGCGGCGCTGGTGCTGATTTCTGAATTTCCTACGCAACAATCCACCGGGGTCATCCGGAATGCGGCGTAACCATTGCTCCATGGCTTGTGCGTCTTCCTCTGACCAGGCTTCAGCGAGCTCCATTTCCTGCTCGCTTTCTTCATCGCCGGGCTCGCCCTGCTCACCTTCCTGCTCCTGTTCGCCTTCCTGTTCTTCGCCCTGCTCGCCGTCCTGTTCCTGCTGGCTCTCACTATCCTCGCCTTCCTGGCCCTGCTGGTCGGACGAGGATTCACTGTCTTCCGATTCCCCCTGCTCGCCGTCCTGTTGCTGCTCCTGTTGCTCTTGCTCCTGCTGTTCCTTCATCTGCTCCACAATGGCGCGGTTATGCTGCGCGTCCGGCATTCCGGGCTCCAGCGCCAGCGCCTGATCGTAAGCCTCAATCGCCGCATCAAGTTCACCCAGGTGAGCGAGCGCGTTGCCCTGGTTGTACTGGGAGTCCGCCGATTCTGCCCGTCGCCAGGAGTCGGCCGCGTTTGCATATTCACCGCTGCGAAACCACGCTTCGCCAGACAGGTCCGGATCCTGAGCCAGGGCTGCGGCTGATTCCGCATCATCACTGGCCAGCGCCTTCCAGGCCTGCTGGTCCTTTCTCTGCCAGACGTCCTCCCACCAGCCGGCATGGGCCTCAGGGGAGAGCAGCAGGCCGTTGAACAACATCAGCGGCAGGACAAAAAACAGGCCACGCCGGAAACCGACTAACGCCAGTGGCAGCAATAAAAGCACCAGCCAGGGTCCAGTATCTTTCCAGCGCTCACCCAGTGCATCGTCCCGCCGGGCAAATTCACTGCCTTCGTGATCCAGCCACAAGCCGGATACATCGGCCGGCGCGCTTAATTCGGTATATTTTCCGCCACCGGCCTGTGCCACCGAGCGTAGCTTGCCCTGGTCCAGCCGCGCGATGACAACGTTTCCGGAGCGGTCGTTTACAAAGCCGCCGCCACTGGGTATCGGCGCCCCGTCTGGCGTGCCGGCCGCCAGCACAGAAGTGATAATCCCCTGGTCATTGAGTTCACGGGCTTTTGCAGCATCCCGCGAGGTCGCGGAATCGGTTACCAGTAAAATTTCACCCTGGCTCAGACCCGAACGCTTGAGCAGGTCAGCGGCCAAATCCAGCGCGAGGTCAGCACGACTGCCCGCTACCGGGATGATATCGGGTCGCAAAGCCGGCAGCAGGTTGGCGATCGTGTTCATGTCACTGGTCAGCGGCGATACAATGTAAGCGTCGCCGGCATAGGAGACCAGGCCGACCTGGCCTTCCTCGGTCGATGCCAGCAAATCTGCCAGCCGGAAACGGGCACGGGTCAGGCGATCGGGCCGCAGGTCCTGGGCCAGCATGGACTGTGACAGGTCCATCACCACAACCCGGGCATCACGCGCCGAAAACGACGTGTCGGGGAGTTTCTGCCAACTGGGACCAGCCAGTGCGAGAATTACAATCAACAGCGCCAGTGCAGCCAGCCAGGAACCACCCCGGCGGACCTGGCTCGAGTCCTGCTCCACACTGAGCCAGCGCAGCAGGTGCGGATCACATACCTTTGACCAATCACCTGCCGGACGACGCGTACGCTTCCAGGCCCAGGGCAGGACCAGAACCAGCGGCAGTAACAGCAACCACAAAGGGCGAATGAAGTGCAGTGCGTCAAACTCGCTCATGCCGGCACTACCCCCCGGCGCATGCCCGGCAACATGGCCAGCAGTAGCGCTATCAATACCAGCAGGAAGGACGCTGACAGAGGCCAGAAAAACAGCTCGTCAACCGGCCTTATGGCTTCCTGATCGCTCTCCACCGGCTCCAGCTCATCCAGTTTCTCGTAGATTTCCGCCAGCGCTTTAGCGTCGCGGGCGCGAAAATATTGGCCGCCGGTGAGCTCAGCAATGGCCTTGAGTGTATCTTCGTCAAGGTCCGCCGACGGATTAACCAACCGCGCACCGAAAAAATCCTGGACCATCATCTCGTCAGCCCCAACGCCGACCGTATAAATGGTCATCTCTTCGCGGGCGGCGAACTCGGTTGCCTGCATCGGCTGAACTTCGCCGGACGTGTTCGCCCCGTCGGTCAGCAAAATCAAGACCCGTTCACTGGCCGCGTCATCACGCAGGCGCTTAACCGCCAGGCCGATCGCATCACCGATGGCAGTCTCCCGGCCGGCCAGGCCGATTTCAGACTCTTCCAGCAACACGGCCGTCGTTTCAGTGTCAAAGGTAAGCGGTGTCTGCAAATAAGCGCGACTACCGAACAACACCAGGCCGACCCGGTCGCCACGCCGTCGCTGGATGAATTCTCCAGCCACCTTTTTCACAACCGCGAGGCGGTTTACGGCTTTTTGGTCCAGAACCATGTCCTGGGTATCCATGCTGCCCGAGATGTCCACAGCCAGCAGCAGGTCACGACCGCTTACCGGTAGCGTTTCGATTTCGCCAACCCATTGCGGCCTGGCTGCAGCCAGCACCAGCAATAACCAGACCAGGCTAGCCAGCACCACCAGTACCGGTTTCCTCATCCAGTCGGCTTCGGACTCGGTCATCATCGCAAACCATGGCACCTTGAGCGCCTGCAAGCCGCCACTCGGTGCGGCGGAGAGCCAGCGGCGAACAAGCCACGGCAACGGCAACAACAACAGCAGCCAGGCCCATGCAAGGGTCAGGCCTTGTACCGGCATTGACTCAACCATAGAGACTCACCCAGGTTTTGGCAGATGCTTCGAGCAATTGTGGGTCGAAGTCGGGAAGCTCCTGGTAAGGACCATTAGCCAAAACAGTCAGGCCATCGGGATCGTGTTGCTCAGGCAGCAATGACGCGATGAATCCAACCCACTCCCGGCCCTGCAGGCGGGCACAGGC
>CAYUBS010000027.1:0-25503 GCA_964443145.1 uncultured Wenzhouxiangellaceae bacterium
GAGCCTGGCTGTCTTAAGGAGATTCTAGTTCAAGTGCCTTCTGCTCGGCCTCTGCGACTTGTTCCTGGCTAAGGTACTTGGTGGCTTCCTTCTTCCAATGATCAATTTCCCTGAGGATCAAATGGTTCTTCGCCGCTTCGATTTCGGCTTTACGCGCATACGCCAACGCAAGCGCTGGATCTTTTGGGTAGAGCAATCCTTCGAGAATGGCCTGGGATTTGGCCTGGTAGGCCTCCGGGTGCCCTTTCTTCAGGGCGCGGGCAAGCCCGAGCCGCGAGGTTGTCTTGAAATCGGCGACCAGGCCTGGATGTTTCATGGCCAACGGCGGGTTATTGGTGCTTGGATCGGGTCGCATGATGAACCCCATGGCCTTTTGATAGAACTGGACCTCCGCAATCTCATGACCCAGCCGGACTGCCTCGGACATCCAGATCACCGCTTCCATGCGGCTGTCCACATCGGGAGATATTGGTAGGCACAACTCATAATAATCAATGAGTCGATCCAGGCGACCTTCAAGTTCTTCCAGGGACCTGTCGCTTGCAGTTTCCGCTCGACTTGAAATCCTTTCGATCTGCAGGTTGCCCCTGCTGAGCAAAACAGAACAATTGCCAAAATACATATAGAGTCTGTAAGCCGTATCTGCGTCGAGTGCGGGATCGCCAGGCTGCCTGAATTCGGGCGGATGTGCCTGAATCTCGTCCCACAGGTCGTTCTTGTAATTGTCCAATGCGACGTCATGCGAAACTGTCACCTGGGTTGTCATACGTTTCAGTTTGTCTGAAGCCTCGACGTCACCACGCGGTCGCGAACTCAGGAGTGTGGTACGGGGATCAACATCTTGGGGTTCAAGGTCATGGGGTTCACCAGCCGACAGTGGAGGGTTCTGCAGGGGCATTTTGCCATCAACAACCTGAGAAGGCTGCCACAGAAAGTACGCCACGAGCCCGAATGCGAGCGCGGCTGCGAAAATTCCTGAAATCGGTTTTAGCTTTTTGGACCACACCATGAACTTTCTGACCGCCTGAACTTCGCAAATAATGGATGTCTGTCTTAACCAACGACCTACTGTGCGAATTTAATGTGCTCTTGATAGCTCACTACCTGATTTTCTCCATGCAGGCCAACGTGATCAAAACTACAAGAAGTCTTCCGTATATACGCATATAGCCACGCCCTCATGTGATTGAACAACTGAACAACTGAGCAACTGAGCAAAGAAGAATAGCAGACTTTCATCCAGGTTCTGAATGGTGATCCCATCAATGATGCCTGCGTCGACGTAAGTCTTTTGTACGCTACTAGAAATAAACGGGTAGCTTATTCCGGATACTGCTTCGGTACACGTCTGTCAGATTGGTGGCTTAAAAAATGCGACTTCTTTTTATCAAGTTAATGTTTCTGGTTGCGATTCTTGTCAGTGCTTGCGATTTCTGGCCAAAAGAGCTTAAGCCATTGGCGAAATCGATAAGCCAGCAGGTGTCTGGCAATACCACGGCTTGGCTGGCCGGCGGAGACGTCGTGGTGATCAACGTGGCAAGCTCACCGCATTATCGTGCAGATCCACTGGAATTAGAGACCTTGGCAACTGATATTGCCGAGCAAACGATCGCGTTTTCCCCGGCACCGCTCGAAAGCATTGCGCTCACTTTTCATGAAGGCGCGGTCTCTGAAGACCCAGAGAAAATGCGTGAGTTCATCTTTCTGGTAATGGAGGGCCAACCAGTTCTACAGCCGCACCTTGACGTCGATTCGACAGGCCCACTGACGCTTCTCGAAATACAGAACAATTTTCTTGTCCATCTAGAAGAATCGTTGACGAACGAACAGCGGGCATGCGTCCCCGAAGAAGTTGAGAGGCTCGCTTTCATTGCTGGGGACCCGGAGACGCTGGATCCAGCGAGCGTGGAGTTTTTGTCCGCTGAGACGTGGAATCAACTGGACGCGTTCGGCAAGCGCTTGATCTTGGCACAGGCGATTACGACGAAGGCTTTATTCAGTTGCAACTAGCACATGAGTTAAGGATATTCAAAGGTCTCATCAAATTCGCAAAAATTCAGGATTGAACGGGTGGAGAGTTGATTAAAAACCTTCCTGAAATGAGCTGGTTAATGGAGGATTTCTGCCCTTTGAATCAGGCGCTTCATGGTCGCCCGTTTGCCTGCACAAATTGGGGAGTCCCAGCACGAGCCAAACAGAAACTCTGAATGCTCGCCTTTTTGCAATCGGATCTCAAAAGGCCGCCCATCCAATACCACGTGGACATAATTCACAAATGACTCGGCAAAATCGTCGGCTGAAGACGAGGCGGCGTACAAGGTTGGAAAATTCGTTTCCCGCAACCACCCATAGATGGGCAGCACGTCATCCAAATCGAATCTGGAAGCGTCAAAAGAGTAAAATCCCAGGTTCTCTCTATCCGGCCATCCATCGTCAAAGCGACTGCGCATGGTGTCCCCGGGGAGAACAGTGTTTTGTGACGGTGGAGGATAAGTCCAGGAAAGCTCATAGAAGCCGTTGTCGGCAATATTCTGGGTGTTTCCGCCACCGATTTGCGTGACTCCAAGGACGGCGTCCGCAACATGACCCAGTTCATGGAGCAGAATATATCGGATTGCGTTCACGCGATTGTCGTCTTCGGGCGCTTCAATCCGGACCTCGATACTCCAGTCCGTCCCGGGCTGAAATGCTGATCCCTCTCTCCAGCTTGCCCATGCGTTGGCAGTCCTGTCGAGCGCCCCTTCGTCCAGCACGATAAATCCACCGGCGACCGAACCATCGGCACCGGCAACTACATCCATGTATCCCGTGCCACCGCCCAAATCACGGACAAGTGCGATGTAAAAAAGTCTGCGTTCGGCAATGCGCCTGACAGCCCGGGGGAGGCTCGCCATCGCGGTTTCCACGTCGCGTAAAATTTCAGAATCGTGGCTCACCGGCACCGGCCTTTCGCTGTAACCCTGAAAAGCGTTGTCCAGATGCATGAACTCGATCAACTCCGCTGGGGCGGGACCGATATTTATTTTCCGTGGCTTAAATTGATCGGACTGTTGCCAATATCTGATCGATCGAACTGGGTGCGTTTGAAGCTGGCTCAGGCGAATGCCGTTCCGCACCGGGTCGTCTGCGGCCTCATCAGGCCACGCATTCAGGATATATCCAGGCATGCACAAGAGGCCTGCCAGGAAGATGGCGAGTGGGATTTTCATCCTGCAGATAGAATACCAAGTAATTCTCGTGGCGGGGTCAATGAGTGCTTCGGGTCGGAAGCGGATATTCTGGTTTATTGAGTTTACGTAATCATCCGGCAGGTAAAGATGAATTTTTAGGATTCTCAATACCTGCAAATTTCTGGCAATATAGCTTTAATGCTGCCTATAATCTGTATGGAAGCGGTATTTCATTCGAGAAATTATTCATCTGAATCATTGAAGGCAACTGGGTTTAATCCGTCAATTACCCAGCTTTCAGGCCCCTCTATTCCAAGCGGTCAGAGCAAATACTTTCTTGCAACCTGATGGTAAGTGGATTGTTTGGGAATGGATTTGAATAATATACGGGAAAAAACTATGCGACTTAAACCTTTGTTTTTAATTGTTTTTCTTTTTCCATTCAATGGTCAGGCAATGGAATTCGTGCATAAAGATACCGTTCTGCTGACCGATATCAATGGGATTACCACCGGACGCCTGGGCAGGGCTGTCGGGGTTAATCGGGGTACAGTGTTTATGTCCGCACCCGAACAGGATGGCCAGGCTGGCGCCACCTATGAGTACAATATCAATAACCAACGGCAACTGGATTTCGTGCGTAAACTGAGCCCGCAGGATGTCACACCGCGACTTTATGGCAGCGCAATCGTCACCAAAGGAGATGTGACCGCGGTCAGTTACAGCTCCGATGACGGTATCGAAATCTATACACTCAATGCGGGTATCTGGGTGTTCAATAAGTGGATCGAACCGCCGACGATAGCCAATGTAAGCGTGCAGAGTTTTGGCAAAATCCTGGACGTTTCGGGTGATGTCCTGGTGGTGGGTGATCCATCTGCGAAGGTAGGTGGTGAGAATGGCGCGGGGGTCGTTATGATCTTCGGTCGAAACACGGGGGGCGTCGACAACTGGGGTCTAATCACCCACTTCCTGGATCCCGATGCCCCGGAAAATCCCACATTTGCTGCATCAGTGGCTATTTCCAACGACCTGATGGTAGTTGGCGATGGTAATAATGATCGTGTATTAATTTATAGCCGCTCTGGCAACACCTGGTCTTTTTTCAAGAAGCTCCAACCAGTCGATGCTGAGGTGGACGACCGTTTTGGTACTAGCGTCCAGACTGACGGCAATTTCATTGCTGTGGGTGCAACTAACGGTAATGACGTGCCATCACCAAGCAATTCCGGTTCAGTACACATTTTCCACCGTGATGAGGGCGGCAGCAACAATTTTGGACAGTTAACCCAACTCACACCGAGCGCGCCGGAGTTTATCGACCGTTTCGGTGAATCCCTGAGTTTTCGCCAGGGGTTACTGGTGGTAGGTGCACCTGGCGCACAACAGGTTTATGTCTATTCCCACTTGAGTGGGTTGTGGAAGGAAGAACAGAAAATCCTGCCTCCCGACGGCCTGACCTTCAAAAACGTTGAATTCGGTATAGATGTGGACTACCACAACGGCGCCCTGGTCGTTGGCTCAGACCGTTGGCCCGATATTGGCGGCGAACGTTATGGTGCGGTTTTTCTTTACGACACTCCATATATCGACGTTGGTCATACCGGCGCCTGGTTCAACCCGGTCACGTCGGGTCAGGGCCAGTTAATCGACCTCGACCCCGAAAGCCAGTTCATGTTCATGGCCTGGTTTACATTCACCGATTCCGACTCAGATACGCCGTTTGAGCAACATTGGTTCACCGCCCAGGGAGATTACGCTGGAAACAGGGCTGAGCTGACCCTCTATGAAACGCTTGGCGGCCGGTTTGATGACCCAATGACGGTAAGTACCAACCCAGTAGGTGATGTAACTCTGAGTTTCACAGGCTGTGGTTTTGGTATGATGAGTTACGACATCGATACCCTGGACCTCCAAGGTATATTCCCCATACAACGTGCCATTCCGGGTTCTGAAAATAATTGTGAGGAACGCACCGGTAGCACCATTGAGTCTATTGACATCAACGCGGGCATGGATGGTGCCTGGTACGATGAAAATACACCCGGACAGGGTTATCTAATTGATGTTCACACTGACCAGCGTGGTACCAAATTCATTTTTGTTGCCTGGTTTACTTATGGAGATGACACCGCATCCGGTCAACGCTGGCTGACCGCACAAGGAAATTTTGAAGGTTCCGTTGCTGATATCGAAGTGTTTGAGACGACGGGGGGCAGTTTTGATGATCCGTTGTTACCAAGCACAGTAGTTGCTGGCACGTTGCGCATCGATTTTTCGGACTGCAATAATGCTTCGCTGAGCTACAACCTAACGAATGACGATCTTGAAGGGAGTGTAAACATTATCCGCGCAGTCCCTGGTTCACAGGCACAGTGTGAGGAAATCGGAGGGGCGGATTAGTTTCAGGATAGACGTAAATTCTGAGGGTCCGGGCTGTTTAAAAAAATGGTTTTCTAATCTGCATGTGGATCTTTGCGCTATTTCTTTGTTCCGCTTCTGGCCCGATATAGCAATTGATCACAATTCCTTCATCTGATCCATCAACTGGCGTTGCTCGGCAACCCGATCTGCGATGGTTTGCATGGCGGCCTGGAAGCGGGGTTCGGAGCGAACATTGTCCCACCAGGGCCATTGATAAGTGATCCACCAGAAGGCGATGTGACCATGTTCAATCTGGGTCTCCAGCATATCCAGTGCCTTGTCATGCTCCCCTTGTGCCGCCCAGCAATCCACAGGCGCCCGAGTATCGACATGGTCAATTTGAGAGGGGAGCGTAGCGTAGTACTCGGTGACCTGGTTCATGAGTGCATCGGCTTCAGTGACCTCGCCACTTCCTGCAAGAACCCCGGCCACCAGGCAGGCTTCGAAAGTATTCGCCTGAATCAGTTGAGCCCACTTTTCCGGATCTTCCCAGCCGGGGAATGCCTGGAACAATAATTCACGTGCCCGGCTGAAGTCGCCGTCCAGCATGTAAGTAAAGGCAACCCACTCCTGCCAAATCGGCTGATTGCTTGCCCTTGGTATGAGCCATTGCCCCGCTTCGATTGCACCGGCGTAATTTTGCTTTGACAGGTTCACCGTCCAGTCAACAGCGCCAACGGACCAGTGTTGCGGGTCCATATCCAGCATTTGCCGACGCAGGGAGTCCACTGCCTCAAAATCCTCTACATGCAGAAAAATGGTGGCTTCTCTCCTTAACAGCTCGACGCTTCCAGGGTCTTTTTGGCGTGCAACCCTGGACCACTTCAAGGCGTCTGCAAATCGCCCCTGGGTATCAGCATAGAACGAAGACAGGGAGCTGTAATTAATGGCAAAATCCGGGTCCAGTTCGGCCACTTGCAGGAATTGCGCTTCCGCTTCATCGTAGCGGCCCGATGCCACCAGCCGGCCTGCCAGGTTGGACTTTATGATGGAAGACATCGGGTCCAGTTCAGCGGCCTTTTCAATCATAGCCACTGATTCGTCAAGCCGGTCAGGCATGTTTGATAACAAACCGGAATACCACTGGTAGGATGAGGCGTAGTTGGGGCTCAGCTCGATCGCGCGTTTATAGCTGGCCTCTGCCTCACTGTATTTCTGCTGCTGGGTAAATTCCAAGCCCAGCGAGGCATAGGCTTCACCCAGATCACTGTTGATGGCGAGGGCATTCCTGATGGCCTGGCCCCCTTTTTCCCTGGCTTCGGTTGCCGACAGGCTGCCGTAATCAACGAGTAGGTTGGCCGATTCCGCCACACCCACCCAGGCGAGTGCATAAGCAGGATCGAGTTCGGTGGCGCGGGTAAATTCAGCCAGCGCCTGTTCCAGGTCGGTCGAGGTGCGCCTCGTCTGCAACTGACGGCCTCGCAAATAAGCAGTGTACGCCGCCATATTGGTGGTCGGCACTTCCTTCAGCCGGGTTTCTTCCTCCGCTGACAGGGTAGCTTCCAGCGCGCTGGCAATGGCTGTTGATATTTCGCTCTGGATGGCAAACAGGTTTTCGGCGGTTAGCTTACGGTCGAATGTTTCCGCCCACAGGTGTTCGTCTGTTTTGGCGTCAATCAGCTGCACATTGATCCGGATTTGTTCACCGGAGCGCTGGATTCCGCCCTCCAGCACGGTGGTGACATTCAATTCCGCGGCGATTTCAGGAATGGATTTTTTGCTGTCCTTGTAGCGTAATACCGAGGTGCGGGATATGACCTTCATCGACCCGATCTTGGAAAGATGGGTCAGCAGGTCATCGTGGATGCCCTCGGTGAAGAACTCGTCTTCCTCGCGGCTGCTGCGGTTGGCGAACGGCAGCACCGCGATGGATTTTTCACGGGGTAATTCATCGGCCACAGCAGGTACTGGTTCCGCCAATGAAGTCTCTGCTGTAATGAGCTCAATCTCCCCGCCAGGCCTCAGGATAAATTTGTCGTAGGCAAAGTAACCCAGTGCAATCACCAGCATGCCAATGATGAGTACATTCAGCTTGCGGCCGGTTTTTGGTGTGGTGGATTGGGACCGATCGACGTCTTTTTCTTTTTTCAGACCCTCGGACGTCATTTCAAACACCCAGGCGATAATCAGCGCGATTGGAAGACCGCTGGCCAGGATCAGTAGAATAGCCTGCATCAGCCAGTCCGGGGCGGTGATATTTTCGAGTACCAGGTCAGCTACCTGGGCAATCACCCAGGCCACCACTACGTAGGCGAAACCCACCCTGAACACGTTTCTTCTTTTGAGTTCTTCGATCAAACTCACACCGACTCTCCCACTGGCTATCTTGCCGCCGGTATTAACCCCGGCTTGATTTGGGGACTATCATACTGCAAAAGAGACCCGAAGCTTGATCAGACTCTGGCTTGTTGCGGTACCTGGTCTGCAAACCCTGCAAAAAGCTGCGCCTAATTCATGTTTGCTCAGGTTCAGGCCGCCCAGACGCAGGATTTCCAGAGAATCGCATTTCCGCCAGCGATCCTACATCAGCGCTTTGTCTGTTTCGGTGTAATGAATCCGCTGTCAGCCGGAAAACGGAACTAATGAGTGAGATACACAATGAACGGTAGAAGAAATGGTGCCGAAGGAGAGACTCGAACTCTCACTCTGTTTCCAGAACCGGATTTTGAATCCGGCGCGTCTACCAGTTCCGCCACTTCGGCATGGGGTGGTTTTCTCGCGAAGGCGCAAATTATAGCCCCGACGGTGCGTTTGAACCAGAGCTTATTCCAGATTTCGTAAGAAGACTTCGACAGCGGGGCAGAAGCGCTCGTAATCGACCATGAATGAGTCGTGACCCTGGATGGACGGGAGCATCTCAAGGTGGCAGTTCACTCCCTTGCGCGAAAACTGCTGGCAGATTTCTTTTTGCTGGTGGGCAGGCCACAGGGCGTCGGTTTCCACACCGATAACCTTGGAGGATTCCAGTTCGATATCGGCGAAGGCTGCTTTCATATCGGTGTAACCCTCGCTGATGTCATACCAGTCCATGGCGCGGGACAGGTAGAGGTAGCAGCAGGGGTCGAAGTTGCGGATGAACTTTCGGGCTGCGGACTCCAGGTAAGACTCCACGGCGAAGTGCATGCCGAACAGGCGCTCATTGTAGCGGTCCTGTAGCTGCCGCCCGAAGCGTTCACGCCACTCGGGCTCGGAACGGTAGGAGATCATGCCCAGCTTCCGCGCGAGGCGCATGCCGGTTTCGGGCCAGTCTTCGTCGGTGTAAGCGCCATCTTGCCAGTGCGGGTCGCGCACGATCATTTCACGCTGCAGGGAGCGTATGGAAATGGCGTAAGGTTCGGCCCGGGCGGCTGTGGAGATGGCCAGGAAATGACGTGTGATGTCGGGAATCTGCTTCATCAGCGCGAAGCAACTCATACCGCCCATGGAGGGGCCGATCAGGGCCCGCAGTTGCGTGATTCCCAGGCTCTGCAGCACCATTTGCGCGGTTGAAGCAATATCCTGGATATAGAGGTCGGGAAAGGACAGGCGATATTGCTTGCCGGTTCTCGAATTGATGCTGGCGGGCCCGGTCGAACCTTTGCAACTGCCCATCGAATTGATGCAGATAACGAAATTACGGTCGGTGTCGATCGGCTTGCCGGGGCCAATCATTGGCTCCCACCAGCCATTCTCCGGGTTTTTTTCACTGCTGGCGGCATGCGCACTCGGTGACAGGCCGGGCATAACCAGCATGGCGTTGGAGTGTTCAGAGTTCAGTGTTCCCCAGGTCTCATAGGCGATATCGACTCGTGAAATGAGTCCGCCGCTGGCAAAGCGGAAGGGTTCCTCTACCTGCAGAAACCAGGTTGCGCCGCGTTGAGTGGTATGGGCATTTTGTAACTGTGTCATGGGGAGTAATGATACATTGGGAGCCGGGCTAACGCCCTCCATTGCTTGTAATTTTTTGCTATATAAATTGAGGGCCGGGTAATGATGCCTCGAAATCCATCCCGGGAGGTGTTCAGCTCACAAACAGAGGTTCATCCTCGTCTCGACGGACTGCTGGACAAGCATGAGTCCTGTGTCTGGTCGCAGCCTTACCACCAGCCTTCGCTTCAGGCTTTCAAGGAGCTTGAAAGCCTGCTACAGGGCCAAAATAAGCCGCTTGTCCTGGATTCAGGTTGCGGCACCGGTGAAAGCACCCGCCTGCTGGCGCGGATGTTTCCGGAATGCACCGTGATTGGCGTGGACAAATCATCGGCCAGGCTCGCGCGTACCGGTGCAGATTTGTTTCCCTACCGGCATGAGAACGCTATCTGGTTGCGTGCGGACCTGTCTACTTTCTGGAGGCTGGCCGTGCGTGCCGGCTGGCGATTGCAACGACACTACATCCTGTATCCGAACCCCTGGCCCAAGCCCGGTGCATTGCAGCGGCGCTGGCATGGGCATCCGGTGTTCCCCGACGTGTTAAGCCTGGGCGGACGGCTTGAACTGCGAACCAACTGGGAGATCTATGCGCTGGAATTTGCCAGCGCGGTGAACCGGTTACTGGGTGTGCACATCCAGCCGGGAACGCCTAAGGTATCGCCGGCGCTGAGTCCGTTCGAACGCAAGTACCGCGACAGCGGACACCCGCTTTATTCGGTGGTGGTTTCCTGCGATTCCAGCGGGGTGAAATGATCCACGCCGGTCAGGCTGTTGTAGATGAAGGTCACCAGTTGTGCAGGCGTTATCCAGACTTTACCCAGAATCTCATCCCACTCGGCTGTAGGTTCGGCTTCGATGGCCTGCTCCAGGCTCATGCCCTGGTCGATCAGTGCCTGGACGTTGTCACGGGCTTTGCTCAGGAAGGCATGGTATTCACGCAATCCCTGCAGGTCACCCATCGGTCCGTGCCCGGCAATCACCTGTGTTTTGTCATCGACCATCCCGATGCCCAGTTCTACTGCTGCGATCATGCCCTGTATGGTGCCGCCACCGTCCAGATCGATGTATGGGTAGAGGCCGTTGAAGAAGATGTCACCCATGTGTAGCACGTTGCTTTGCGGGAAGAAGACAATGCTGTCGCCATCCGTATGGCCCCGGGGCACGTGGACCACGTTAACTGCCTCACCGTTGAGGTGCAGCGTGACCTGATCGTTGAAGGTCACCACGGGAAGTGATTCTTTCGGCCATGCCGGGGTGGTCTTGTCCCAGAAGTGGTTGAATTGGTCGCTGCTCATCCGTTCGCGGATGTTGTCGTGCGCAATAATGACGGCGCCGCCTTTGCCGATGGCTTCGTTTCCGCCCACGTGGTCGCCGTGGTAGTGCGTGTTGATCACGAAACGGATCGGACGGTCACTGATGCTGCGGATCGCTTCCAAAAGCTGGTCGGTTAAAGGCTGGAGCTGATCATCAATGATGAAGACACCATCCTCACCGGAAGATACCGCGATATTGCCGCCCCGGCCCTTGATCATCGTGACGGTGGGCGAAAGCTGCGTGGGAATGTATTCGACTTCCTGGTCTTGCGCAAAGGAAGCGGGTGTGAAAAACAGGGCCCAGGCCGCGAGGGCAGGGGCGCAAAGACGTCCGGTCCGGAATAGGTGCATGCTGGCCTCCAATAGGATGGAGGCTATTCTACCCGCTGATCGATCACTAACTCCACGGTTTCTGCAGAATCGAGCGCTACCGTCAACTGGACGCTTTGCCAGTCACCGGGAGTGGCTGCCGGTGAACCGGTCAGTGATATCCGGGCCTGCAACTGTAGTTGAGTTTCAGACGATATCTGGCGTTCCTGCAGCATGCTGTCCTGGTCGCTGATGGTAATCTCAAGCGGCAGTACCGGATCGATGATCCTGCGCACACCCAGTGGTGGGCCCATAGCTGGTCCGGTTGTGCGGATCATCACGTACAATACGCCTCCGGTCGGAATTCTTGATTCACCCGTCTCGCCAGCGGAAACATTGACGGAAACGCCTTTCCAACTTCCGTCGTCTTCCACGACCGGTTCTTCTTCAACAGCGGCTTCCTCGGCAACCATGGGCGGAGTTCCGGAATCCATACCAATTCGTGTTCTGGCTCCGTCAATCTGTTCCTGAACGGATTGGGCAATCGGGGTGCCGGCTTCGAGTTGATCGAGTAATTCCTGCCAGTAGTCGACGGCGGAAGCGTAAGCACCGGTCTGCGAGGAGGCGATCCCCATCAGCCACAGGGCTTTTTGCATGCCCGGTTCTATCTCGAGGACGTGTTCCAGGGTTGCCAGCATCTCTTCGTTGACCCGGCCATTGGGCGTGGTATAAAGCTGAGCTTCAACCAGGTCCGTGAGGACTACCGGGTTATCCGGCGAGATGCGGTTGGCCGTTTCCAGTGCCTCCAGCGCCTCGGGAAAACGTTGGGTGGCCTTGAGCGTGCGGGCCAGCAACAGCCAGCCTTCGAGGTCTTCCGGCGATTCGCTCAGGCGTTCCTGCATGCCCGCAATCATCGCATCCATTTCCTGCGATTCCGTGGCGTGGGGATCGTTGGGGTTTGTGTTCGTGCTGGCTGCGCGCGGGGGTGGAGGCCGCAGATTGATAGCGTCCGGCGTGCCGACTTCCTGGTACAACCAGGCGGCACCGGCCGGCAGGATGAAGACCAGCGCCAGTGCGAGGGGCTTCCACAGTGACTTATCGCGCAATAGGGGGAGCAGGGTAATGAGTGCGGCTGCCAGGAGCACCGCTGCGGCAATTGTCCAGAACACTAGTTAGATCCTTCTTGACGTTGTGCGGTGAGTTTGCGATTGCGGCTGCGAACGGTGAAAAACACCACAACGGCACCGATCAACAACAGGATTCCGGGGAACAGCCACAGTAACAGGGTATTGCCGCCCACGGCCGGTCGGTAAAGCACGAAATCGCCGTAGCGCTCGACCATGAAACTTTTTATCTGGTCGTCGCTTTGGCCGCTCTGGAGCATGTCATAAATTTCTTGACGCAGAGAATGCGCCAGTGGTGCGTCTGAGTCAGCAAGGTTCTGGTTCTGGCACACCAGGCAGCGAAGTTCTACGGTCAGGTGTTTGTAGCGGGCTTCTTTTTCAGGGTCGCTAAACACCAGGGGTTCCTGTACCTGGGTTTGTTGCGCATGGGCAACAGGCACCAGCAAAGCCAGGAAAAGCGCCAAACCCAGGGTCCATTTCATCACGGCGATTTACTCCACTGCTCAAGCCGGGGCAGGATCTCTTCGCGAATTACCTCGGGGGACACTACTCCGATTTGTTTGAAAACGATGGTTCCTTCGGCATCGACCAGGAAGGACTCGGGCGCTGCGTAAACCCCGAAATCAATTCCTGTACGGCCGGAATAATCGACCAGGGTGAATTCGTAGGGGTTGCCGAAGCGAGCGAGCCAGGCCTGTGCATCGGCTTCTTCGTCACGGTAATTAAGCCCGATGACGCGGATCACTCCGGAGCGTGCCAGGTCTTCTATCACGGGGTGTTCGATCCGGCAGGTCGGGCACCAGCTGGCCCAGACATTGAGCAGGAACGGAGTTCCGATCAGGTCTTCGCGGCTGACCTGGCGTTGTGTGTCACCAAGCACGGGTAACGTGAACTCGGGCATTTCCTTGCCGATCAACGGCGAGGGGATCTCGGTTTTGTGGTCGGCGATCTTTAACCCGACCGCAAGCAGAATTCCCAACGCCAGAAAGATTATGATCGGTAGCAGTCTGCCAATCATGCCGGCGCCTCCGTCAGCCCGGAAGCCTTATGCGGCTGCTCTTCAGTGCGGGTCGCCACTGCTCGTCGATAGCGCTTGTCGGTGGCGGCAAGGAAACCGCCGGCCATCATCAACAGTGCACCCATCCAGATGAACCGGATAAAAGGTTTGTGGTAGAGCCTGATCGCCCAGACGGCGCCTTTGTCATCCAGTGGCTCACCCAGCGAAACGTACAGGTCGCGGGTCAGGCCGGGATCCAGCGCAGCTTCGGTCATGACCTGGCCGGTGGAATAGCGCCTTTTCTGTGGATACAGCGAGGCAATACGTTCGCCGGATTTGTAGACCAGGAACTCGCCCTCATCGGCAACATAGTTGGGTCCGCGCACTCCGCGGGTTCCTTCAAATACAAAGTTGTAACCGGCCAGCTCAAACGAATCACCCGCTTCCATACGCAGGTGTTTTTCTGTGCTGACGGCATTGGTCAGTGATGCTCCGACCAGGAACAGGCCAACCCCGAAATGGGCCAGGATCATGCCGGTTTCGCCACGCCCTGGCAGACCGCCACCTCTTTTCTTCAGGCGCTTGCGGAAGTAAAGGATGCTACTCGCCATGATCCAGAATGATGCGGCTACACCTGCAATGCCCCAGGCGCCTGCAGTAGGTAGCCAGATGGCGGTGATCACCGCGCCCACCGCGGCTAACATGGCCGGAACCAGTAACTCGCCCATAATTCGCTTCAGGCTGTCTTCCTGCCATTTCATATAAAACCCCAACGGCAACAGCAGTCCAATGGGAACCAGCAGTATCGCGAAAAGCGTACCGAAGTAGGGCGGTCCGACGGAAATCTTGCCGGCGTCCAGTGCATCCAGCAACAGCGGATATAAAGTCCCGGTGAGAACCATCGCCGCGATAACCACGAGAATCAGATTGTTAACCAGTACCAGGGTTTCCCTCGACGTACCGGCAAAGTTACTGCCTTGTACCATCGCGGGAGCACGAACGGCGAACAATAGTAGCGAGCCGCCAACTACAACGCCCAGATAAGTCAGGATGAACACACCACGGGTCGGGTCAGCCGCAAACGCATGGACCGAAGTCAGCACGCCGGAGCGGACCAGGAAGGTGCCCAGCAGGCAAAGCGAAAAAGAAGTGATCGCCAGGATCAGCGTCCAGTTACGGAACGTACCACGTTTCTCGGTAACCGCCTGGGAGTGGATCAGCGCCGTTCCCACCAGCCAGGGCATGAACGAGGCGTTTTCTACCGGATCCCAGAACCACCAGCCGCCCCAGCCCAGCTCGTAATAAGCCCACCAACTGCCCAGTGCGATACCCAGAGTCAGGAAAGCCCACGCGACATGGGTCCAGGGACGCGACCAGCGCACCCATTCGCGATTAACCTGCTGGCCCATCAGGGCAGCGACGGCAAACGCGAAGGAAACAGAAAATCCGACGTAACCCATGTAAAGCATTGGCGGATGGATGATCAGACCCGGATCCTGCAACAGCGGGTTCAGGTCCAGCCCGTCAACAGCGGCTGGAATCAGTCGGCCAAAAGGGTTGGAAGTGAAGATGACGAACATCAGGAAGCCAGCTGAAACCCAGCCCAGAACGGCCAGCGTGCGGGCACGGAAATCGTCCGGCAGCTTCTTGCTGAACAGCGCGACCGCGAATGTCCACAGGCACAGGATCAACTCCCACAGCAACAGGGAGCCTTCATGTGAGCTCCATACAGCCGAGAAGCGGTATTCCATCGGCAGCAGCAAATTGCTGTTGCGGGCGACATACTCAACCGAAAAATCCTGCACGATAAAGGCCCAGGTCAGTATCACGAAGGAGCCTGCGACCAGCAAAAACTGAACCATTGCGCCGGTTTGGCCTACCTTCATCAGGCGCTGGTTACCGGTAGATGCACCGATCAGCGGCAGGGTGCCCATGACGAGGGCGATGACCAACGCCCCGATGAGCATAATTTGTCCAATTTCAGGGATCATTCCAGGGCCTTAACTTTCGTCTTTTGTATAGGAAACGTGGCCGGATTCTTCCAGCGCATCGGCCACCTCAGGCGGCATGTAGTTTTCATCGTGCTTGGCCAGTACTTCTGACGCTGCGAACAGGCCAGAGTCATCCAGCGAACCCCTGGCGATCACGCCCTGGCCTTCACGAAACAGGTCGGGCAGGGTGCCGATGTATTCCACCACGACTTCCTCAGGCCCGTCAGTCACGACGAAGCGGGTTGCCAGGCTCTGGCCTTCGCGGGTGACGCTGCCGGGTTTGACCAGGCCGCCCAGGCGGAACTGTCTGCCGGCGGGGATTGGCTGCTTCGCCAGTTCGCTGGGGCTTTGGAAATAAAGCAGATTTTCCTGCAAAGAGTAAAAAGCAATGGTGCTGGCAGTGCCGACACCGGCCACGATCAACAAAACAGCAATAAGTCTTCTTTTACGTGTTGGAGTCACGGGAACGTTCCTCAATTTGAATTAGACGCCTGATGTCCCGGGTGATGGACTTCTTGCGTATAAGGGGCGCAACGGCGCACCAGAGTAGAACCACAGCGCCGATGGAGTAGGCGCCCCAGATAAACGGAGTATGGCTCATCAGCTTTTCTCCCTCAGAATTTCGCGCACCCAGGACTTGCGAATATCCTGCTCCAGCAATGTCACGCGGGAGCGGGTCAGCAGGTTGGCTGCGTAGTAAAACTTGGTGGCAATCGCCATGATCAGCAGTGGCCAGAGCATACTCGGGTCAATACTGCTGCCGCCGGTCAGGCTGATGCTGCTGCCCTGGTGCAGGGTGTTCCACCATTTAACGGAGTAGTGGATGATCGGCAGGTTGACTGCACCGACCAGGGCCAGTAAACAGGCCGCACGCGCTGCCTTGCGGGGTTCATCTATCGAGTTGTACAGACCAATCACACCCAGGTACAGGAACAGCAGTACCAGTTCACTGGTCAGTCGCGCATCCCATACCCAATAGGTTCCCCAGGTCGGGCGCCCCCAAAGGGAGCCGGCAGTCAGGGTGACAATGGTGAACGCGGCGCCAATCGGCGCGCTGCACATGGCCAGTATCTCGACGACCCTGATGCGCCAGACCAGGGCGATAAAGCCCATCACCGCCATCAATGAGTAGATCAGCATCGACATCCAGGCGGCTGGCACATGCAGGTACATGATGCGGAAACTTTCACCCTGCTGGTAATCGGCCGGCACCTTGACCAGAGCAAGGTACAGCCCCCAGACGGTGAGAGCACCGAAAATAAGCCAGAACCAGGGAATGAACTTGCCGGTGAATTGATAGAACCAGGGAGGTGAACCCATTTTGTGAATAAACATCACGAGTGCGTTCTTCCTGGGTTTGGTCTTTTTAGTTGTATTTGAGTTCATGACAGACTGATTTTAAGTGCTGAAGCGGCCGCGAACGGCGCAAGAGTCAGCGATGTTATCAGGCCAGCCAGCAACAGTCCTAAAAACTGTGTGTAGGGCAGGCTATCAGAGGCCGCCATTACTGCGGCGGTTGCAACGATCAAAATGGGGACATAGAGCGGAAATACCAGTAGTGACAGCAGTTGGCCGCCACGCTTCAGGCTGACGGTCAGGCCCACTCCAATCGAACCAATCAGGCTCAGGATGGGTGTGCCCAGCGCCAGGGTTAGCATCATCACCCCGAGTGACTCAATCGGCAGGTTCATCCACAAAGCCAATAGCGGCGAGAGTAAAACGATGGGCAGGCCTGCGACCAGCCAGTGGGCAACGATCTTGGCCAGTGAGATGAGGGTCAGGGGGTGGCCGCTAATGACAAATTGCTCCATCGTCCCGTCCTCGAAATCCGAGCGGAACAGGCTGTCTAGCGAGATAACCGTGGCCAGCAATGCGGCAATCCAGATCACGCCCGGAGCGATTCTGGCCAGCAACTGCGGTCCCGGGCCTATGCCGAGCGGAAACAGGCTGACCACTACCAACAGAAATATAACCGGAAACAGCAATTCGGTACGGCGCCGGAATGCCAGCAGCAGGTCGCGCCGCAGCAGCGCAAAAAATGCCTTCGACAGGCTACCGTTGACGGGTACTGCACTCATATGCCCGCTCCTGAAACCAGGTGATAGTCGACGGTTCCAGCCCATTCGGGGCGATGCGCACCGTGGGTGGCGAGTACACAGGCACCGCCAGCACCAAGGTGGTTGTCGAGCATCTCATCAACCAGTTCAACACCTTCCTGGTCCAGGTTCGAATAGGGCTCATCCAGCAACCAGAGCTTCGCCTCACTGACTAGTAAACGGGCCAGTGCACAACGTTTACGCTGGCCGGCGGATAAGGTGCGAGCCTGCTGTTCTGCGACCCGGGTCAGGCCGACCTGTTCGATGAGTTCCGTACAACTTGTGTTTGAGGTGCCCAGGAAATCGCGCATGAAACGCAGATTTTCCAGCACGCTGAGGTCGTCTTTGATAGCCAGGTAGTGACCGACGTATGCCATCATCCCGGCCCGGTTTTCGATGGTGCCGGAAGTCGGGTGAAGGATGCCGGTCAGGACCCGGATCAGCGTGGTTTTACCACAGCCGTTGGCGCCGGTAATCAGCAATAATTGCGAGCCTTCCAAGTCAAAACTAACCGGTTGGAAAACCGGTTCAAAGTAGCGCTCAAATACGATGTCAGAGACAGAAAGCATGAAGCTCCAGGCCGAGAATAATCATTGTCGCGCCATGCTACGGAAACCATGACAGCAAGTCCAAGAGATTCTATGTGTCCTAATGATTCAGATCAATACATCTTTTCGTAATTTATTTCGTCAAAAGACGGTCTGGTAGTGTCATGCAGAGGGTTCGGAGAAAAGGTATAGTGCGCCTGCTTTCAGGAGAAAAGTAGATTTATGAGCGAGTATGATTTTGACCTGTTTGTCATCGGTGCCGGGTCCGGCGGGGTTCGTGCTGCCCGGATCGCTGCGGGACACGGTGCACGTGTCGGCATCTGTGAGGAAAGCCGGGTGGGCGGTACCTGCGTGATTCGCGGCTGTGTGCCCAAGAAACTGCTGGTATATGCCTCGCATTACGCGGAGGACCTGGAAGACGCCCGCGGTTACGGCTGGGACATCGGTCCGGCCAGTTTTAGCTGGCAAAACCTGATTCGCGCGAAAGACATTGAAATCGACCGTCTCAATGCCGTCTACCTGAAACTTCTGTCCGCAGCTGGGGTGACTTTGTTTAATGGGCGGGGTTCCTTCCTCGATCCGCACCGCCTGCAGGTGGGTGACGAGACCATCAGCGCCGAACGAATCCTGATTGCCACAGGTGGTGTTCCCTGGGCGCCGGAAATCCCGGGTATCGAACACGCCATTACATCCAATGAGGCGTTTCACCTGGAAGAACTACCCCCACGTGTTGCGGTGGTCGGGGGCGGTTTTATCGCCTGCGAATTTGCCGGTATCTTTAACGGACTTGGCTCTGCGGTTACCCAGCTCTACCGTGGTGACGCGGTTCTGCGCGGTTTCGACTACGATGTCCGGAGAGTGGTGGGTGAGGAACTGGTCAAGAAGGGTGTAGATCTGCGACTGGAATCGGACGTTGAGCGAATCGACAGGAAGGACAGCGGCCTGTTGCTGACCTTGCGCGACGACACAGAGTTGGAATTCGACCAGGTGATGTACGCTACCGGCCGCGTGCCCAATGTGCGCGACCTCGGATTGAGAGAGATTGGCCTGGACGTTCGGGCTGACGGCCGCATCGTGGTGGACGACTTCTCGCAAACTAATATTAAACACATTTTTGCCGTGGGTGACGTCACCAGCAGGGTGAACCTGACCCCCGTAGCCCTTTACGAGGGTCACTCGTTTGCGGACTCCGTGTTCGGCGGCCTGTCCCGTCCGGTCAACCATGAATACGTGCCCTCGGCGGTATTTTCACAGCCCCCGGTGGGAACGGTGGGCTACAGCGAGGAAGACGCGCTGACACACATCGGAGCCATCGACGTGTACCTGTCCGAGTTCCGGCCGATGAAGCACACGCTGTCCGGCCGGGATGAAAAAACCATGATGAAAATGATTGTGGAACGCGAGAGCCAGAAAGTGGTCGGTATACATGTTGTAGGCATGGATGCGCCGGAAATCGTGCAGGGTTTTGCCGTGGCTGTAAAAGCCGGGCTGACCAAGGAGCGTTTTGACTGCACGATCGGAATCCATCCGACCGGTGCAGAGGAATTGGTAACCATGAGAAACCCCGTCAGGAGTCATGGATGACATTCGTATCAAGAAATAGAAGGACTGAAGAAATGACCGGAAAATCAGGGTTGACCCTAATTGCGTTATTGCTGCTGTTGCTCGCAACGCCTGTTCTTGAGGCCCGTTCGGGCAATGAAACAAGCTCCGGCCTGCAACGCTATGTGATCGAGTTACTGGACCCGCCGCTGGCAGCATACGAGGGACAGACCCTCTCGGTTCCCGGAGGCAATGGCAAGGCCCGGATGGCTGCTACGGCAACCTTAAGCACGGGTGAAAATAAATTGAATATGCGTTCCCCGGAGTCTGTGGCCTACCTGCAGTTCCTGGAAGAGCGCCAGCAGGAGTTCCTGGCCGAAGCGTCCCTCACGTTGGGACGTAGCCTGTCATCTGTACATAAGTACCGCGCGGTAAGCAATGGTCTGGCCGTCGACCTGAGTGCTGCCGAGGCAGAATTACTGGCTCAATCGCCGCTGGTGAACCTGGTGGAAGCCGATACGCAACATCATTTGCAAACCTTCGCGGGCCCTCAGTGGATCGGAGCCGGCGAAGTCTGGGATGGCAGTGCCGGATTCTCTGAGTCCCGGGGTGAGGGCATTATCGTTGGAATCATCGATTCCGGAATCAACTGGGATCATCCGTCTTTTTCCAACCCATCAATTGATGGTTACACCCACACCAACCCACTGCCCGGCGCACTGGGGCTGTGCACCGATGTGCTCTCCGGGGCGCAGTGCAATGGTAAGCTCATTGGCGTCTATGATTTCGTCACGGATGACCCCGACACCGAGGACGTGGTAGAGGAAAACACCAACGGCAAGGACAATAGTGGCCATGGCAGTCACGTGGCATCGACCGCCGCCGGCAATCGGGTCAATACCTTTGTGGACGGCACCAATGTCACCATATCCGGCGTAGCGCCGCGCGCCAATATTATCGCCTACCGGGTTTGTTTCCAGGGCGAGCCATCCGGTCCGGACAGTGGCGGCTGCATGGGGTCAGCGATACTTTCCGCTATTGATCAAGCCGTCGCAGATGGCGTTGATGTGATCAACTACTCGGTCGGTTCGGGTCCCAGCGACCCCTGGCGTTTCGGCAGCGTCGCCCGGGCTTACCTCACGGCGCGGAGCGCCGGTGTGTTCGTGGCCACGTCCGCGAGCAATGACGGGCCTAATCCGGGTACCATCGGCTCACCGGCCAATGCGCCGTGGATTACTGCGGTGGGGAACGCGACTCACAATGTGCTTTTCGGCAGCGCCGTACAGGGGCTTTCAGGCGGGGACACAACGCCGCCACCGGATCTGGTAGGGGCCAGCCTGACCGAAGGAATCGGCGTGCGGAAAATTGTCCACGCGCGGGATTATGGAAATGCACTGTGTGCCGAGGGGGAACCCGAGTTACAGCCCAGTTGCGGCGCCAACCTGGGGCTGTCCAATCCGTGGGATGGTCAGACACCCTTTAACGGCGAAATCGTCGTTTGTGACCGCGGCATCTATGGCCGGGTCGAGAAAGGCAAGAACGTTTTACTGGCCGGGGCGGGAGGTTACATCCTGGCCAACACGGAAGATCAGGGTGAGTCTGTTGTGGCGGACGATCATTGTCTGCCGGCAACCCACATTGGTGTTAAAGACGGGGACATCTTGCGTGGCTGGCTGGCCAGTGGAAGTAACCACGAAGGTTCGATCAGCGGCTATGCCCTGGTGGAAAGTGATAGCTTTGGTGACCAGGTGTCCGTAAGCAGTTCGCGCGGTCCGGGCCTGCCACCGGTTGCTGATGTCCTTAAGCCGAACGTCATAGCACCGGGAACATCGATACTGGCTGCTTCAGACCTGGGGCAGAGTTTCCTGACGCTGAGCGGCACGTCCATGTCCTCGCCTCACGTGACCGGTGCCGCTGCACTGATTAAGTCGGTTCACCCGGACTGGACTCCAAACCAGATTGCGTCGGCAATTGAATTGACGGCGACAGCCGAAGTGGCGACCGATCGTGGCAACGAGCCGGCCACTCCGCATATACGTGGCGCCGGCCGCCCGCAGATCGGGAAGGCTGTCAACGCGGGCCTCTACCTGGAGGTCACGCACTCAGATTTCACCCTGGCGAACCCTGCAACAGGTGGCCAGCCCGGTGAGCTGAATCTGCAGGGTATGGTCAATTCAGATTGCCAGGCGGAATGCAGTTTCCAACGCAAGGTCACTGACATGATGGGCGGGGGTCGCTGGACGGCAACCGCAGTTGGATTTCCAGTGGGGACGGAGGTCGTTATCAGCCCTTCCAGTTTCACCCTCGGCAATGGCACGAGCCGCCAGTTGACCATCACGCTGGACATAGCAGACTCGGGTGTTGTCGGTGACTGGGTTTACGGCAATGTGCGCCTGAGTGCCGCTGGTTCGCCGGACCTGTTCCTGACGGCTGCGGTTTACTCTGATGGCGGTGACTTGCCTGAAACCTGGATCATGAATGACGACCGCAACGGCGGTTGGCAGGAACTCACGCTCTCCGGGCTGGTTGCATTGCCGGACGCGACCTTCACCAGCGGTGGCCTGGTCAGACCCAGTTACGAAGTCCTGAACCTGATCGAAGATCCAAGCTTCGAAACTGCCTACGATGGTGGCGACGGCGTGTATACAGCCTGGCATTCGATGCCACTCGGCGCGCTCTGGCTTTACGCGGAAACGCTGGAGTCGACCGCAGAAGACGTCGACCTGTTTGTCGGGCGCGATGACAATGGAAACTCGCGGGCCGACGAGTCAGAGCAGCTATGTGCCAGCACCTCTTCTGCTGAGCTAGAGCTCTGCGAAATGTACGACCTGCCGCCAGGGAATTACTGGATTCTTGTCCAGAACTGGACTGGAACAGAGCCGGGTGGCGATGACATTCCGCTTATTCACGCGGGGATCGGCCCATCCGCCGACAGCAACCTGGCCGTTAGTGGACCGGGAATCATCGCAGCGGGCGCAACAATTCCCTTGCGGGTGAGCTGGGATAACCTCGATGCACTGCCGGGCGATCAGTTCTTCGGAGCGATCGGTGTCGGCAATGACCGCGATACACCTAATAATATCGGCGTGATTCCAATTCGCTTTAATCGAGTGGGTATTTCCGCTGCGGAAACCTTCCCGCTGATCAACGGGGTAAACCATCGCCTGGCATTGGATGCAGGCGATGTGCACGATCGAATTTTCATTGACGTACCTCCCGGTGCCGATAGCCTGACGGTGTTCACCGAAGGAGCCGATGAGGCTCAGAACAACGGCCTGAAGCTTGAGCTGAAACGGCTTGATTTTGATGATGCATTCAGCGAACCGCCGTTCGCCGCTTCGGCCGCGGATGCAGCGACCCTTGTGTCTGCCGAAGGCACGGGTGGCGCAGGGCCATCTATCACCGTTGTTGGAGTTGACCCCGGTCGTTGGTACGCGGTGTTGAGTAATAGCAATGGTTCACCCAGTTCCGTCAGTATTCAGGCTACCGCCAATCTGACGGGTGATCCGCTCGCGGCCCAGCCTGGACTCTGGGAACCGAGTTCCCGCCCGGGGCTTGGCCAGGGTTATGAATACAACGAGGCTGGCTCGTTTCGGGCTCTGATCTGGTACACCTACGATGAGGATGGACAACCGGCCTGGTACATATCAAGCAACCCGATTTCCGGCAGCAATATCTGGTCATCGGATCTGTTGCGCTTTACCAATGACGGCGCGGAGCAGCATTTCGCCCGCGTTGGTCGTGTCACGATCACCCGCCTGGGCGTAAACGACACCATGTTCAGCTACACCTTGTTTGGCCAGTCCGGATCAGAACGTATGCAGCCGATCAGTTCCCTGACCTGTCCACAAATCGATGGCTCAGCCAAGAGCTATACCGGCTTGTGGTACCGCGGTGTTGATGGATTGGGGGGCGCCAGTGTACTGGTGAACGCGTTCACTCAGTCGCAGATCCACTACCTGTTTGACGATGTGGGTATGCCACGCTGGCTGTATGCACAGGACGTGGTTAATCCGGCTCCGACCAACAGTGAAATTCCGATGCTGCAATTCAGCGGCTACTGTGCCGTCTGCGAAAAGGGCTCGGTGGCATCACAAACGGTCGGTATGCTGGAACGCAGCTTCGCAAGCGAGACAAGCGGCAGCTGGACACTGGATTACGTGTTCGGGGCACCGTTGAGTGGATCGGTTGAACGCACCGACTCGATCATCAAGCTGACGGACATGATGGAGTGCCAGTAAGCGCTGCCCAATCCGAAATGGTCTGAAGCAGCGCAGCACAGTCTGCGAACCGGTTGTACAGAGGAACGGGAGCCACGCGAATTACGTCGGGTTCGCGCCAATCCGTTAACACACCGTGTTCTTCCAGGTATAAAAACAGATGGCGGCCGCGCTCGCGGCCGCTGCGCACCCGCAATGACAGTTGGCAACCCCGCCGTTGCGGATCAGCAGGCGTCAGTATCTCGATCACGTTATCCAGGTGATTTTCTATTCCTTCCTGCAGGTAAGCCGTTAACGCCCGTGACTTATTGCGCAGGCGTTCCATGCCGGCCTCCAGGAATAACCTCAGCGAGGCGTCCAACGGGGCCATCGACAGGATGGGAGGGGTCGACAGTTGCCAGGCTGCTGCGCCGGCTGAAGGTGAATACGTCTGTTCCATTCTGAAGCGGCTGGCGCGATCGTTTCCCCACCAGCCATTGAAACGGGGCAGGTCGAGCGCCCCGTGGTGGCGCTCGTGAACGAAGCAGCCGGCTATCGCGCCGGGGCCGGCATTGAGGTACTTGTAGTGGCACCACGCGGCGAAGTCGCAGCCACTGGCGTGCAGTGACAAGGGCAGGTTACCGATAAAGTGGGCCAGGTCGAAGCCGACTTTTGCCCCTGCCTTGCGGGCAGCTGTTGCAATTCGTTTCAGGTCGAATGCCTGGCCACTGATGTATTGCACGCCGGGCCACAACACCAGCGCAATGTCTTCGCCATGCTCTTGCAGATACCTTTCAATCGTACTTTCTTCCAGCAGGAGCCCGCCGTCGGCTGGCTCCAGTTCCACCAGATTCTCCGCCGGATCCAGACCATGAAAACGCAGTTGTGATTCCACCGCATAACGATCGGAAGGAAACGCATGTTTCTCAATCAGGATTTTGCAACGTTTGCCGTGTGGCTGGTAAAAACTCACCATCAGCAGATGGAGATTGACGCTCAACGTGTTCATCACTACCAGTTCTGACGGGCTGGCCCCGACCAGTTCCGCCAGTGCACCGGAAAGACGTTTGCTGCAATCCATCCAGGGCTGGTCACCTTCAAAGTGGCCACGCACGGCCAACTTCCGCCAGGCGTGCAGTTCCTGCTGCACGACAGCCTCGACTGAATGTGCCTGCAGTCCCAGCGAATGGCCGCAGAAATAGTGTTGCGGACTGCCGTCATCCTGACGTGGAATGAAGAATTGGTCGCGGAAGGGGCCGAGTACATCTTCCCGGTCCAGCTGCGTGGCGCTGTCTAAAAGTTTTTCCATGAAACTCGTACCCTGGCTAGCGGAACATTATAATGCCGCGCAACCCCCGCAGAGATTTTGTTTTGAAACGCAGTGACTTTCATTTTGATCTGCCGCAAGAGCTGATTGCCCAGCAGCCGCTGGTGCGGCGAACCGACAGCCGTCTGCTGCATTTGCCCAGGGTGGGCGGGCAGGCCTGTGACCGCAATTTTCGAGACTTACCCGGATTGTTGAACGAGGGGGATCTGCTGGTGTTTAATAATACCCGCGTTATTCCTGCACGGCTGTTCGGGCGCAAGGAAACCGGCGGGCAGGTCGAGGTAATGCTGGAACGCCTGATCGACGATAGCGAGTGCCTGGCCCAGATACGGGCCAGCAAGACACCCCGCGCTGGAACCCTGATTGTGCTTGAAGATGGCTCGGCGCTGGCAGTGACCGGGCGCGAAGGTTCGTTTTTCAACTTGCGCCTGGATGGCGGCGGCCTGGGTGAGAAACTGGAGCAGCTTGGGCATATGCCACTGCCACCCTATATCGAACGCGCAGACACGGCTGCAGACCGCGAGCGCTACCAGACGGTCTATGCACGCCATCCCGGC
>CAYUBS010000028.1:0-25409 GCA_964443145.1 uncultured Wenzhouxiangellaceae bacterium
AGAAGTGGTGTCCAGTCCCGGTGGTCGTCCCTGCAGGTCGGTAAAAATACCGCCGGCTTCTTCCACGATGACGCTGAGCGCCGCAATATCCAGAATGTTGACATCGGATTCTATGACGGCGTCCAGTTGGCCGGCCGCGAGCCGGTGAAAATGGTAGTAGTCACCATAACCGCGGGTGCGGTTGACCTGTGCGAGAATCTCGCCCAGCCTGGCCCACTGGGAAGAGCCTGCCATGGTCTGCAGGTTGCCGGTGGAAATCGAGGCGTCACGCAGCAAGGTTTTGTCGCTCACCCGCACTGGAGAGCTATCCAGCCAAGCACCGCCCCGTCTGCTTGCCCAGGCAATTTCACCGGCGGCCGGCGCTGATGACACCCCCAGCACCAGGCGGCCATGGTGCATCAGTGCGATCTGGGTTGAGAACATGCCATAGCCGGCCACGAAGCTCTTGGTTCCATCTATCGGGTCAACCAGCCAGAGGTATTCCGCATCGGCCTGTTCCTTGCCACCTTCTTCGCCGAAAAAGCCGTGATCCGGAAATTCACCCAGCAAAATTCCGCGGATGATTTCCTCGGCTTTACGGTCAGCGACGGTCACCGGGGTCTGGTCGGCTTTCAGCTCAACCTCGAAATCGCCGCGGTAATAGTGCAGGATTTCTTGCGCAGCGGCTTCGGCGGCCGTCAGGGCGGATTTGAGAAAGGTTTCCATAATATTTTGCAGCGTTGTCAAAGATAGGGAATGATATCAAAGTGCGTATACATCGTGTTCATACAGATCAAGCTTTGGAGCCCGGCCATGAGATAACACTGGCTGGCCAAACGGGCCACTACCTGTCCCGTGTGCTGCGGGTAACCGCGGGCCAGACCATCGTGGTATTCAATGGCGATGGCCGGGACTATGTTACCGAAGTGGTCCGGCCTGGCCGCAATGAGCTGATCCTGTCCGTCATCAGCAGTCTTCCGGCGGTAAAGGAATCGCCTCTGGGTATCACCGTTGTGCAGGCAATTAGCCGGGGTGAGCGTATGGATCAAACCCTGCAAAAATGCACCGAGTTAGGTGTTAACGCCTTCCAGCCACTGTTCAGCGAGAGGGTAGAAGTCCGTCTCAAAGCTGAAAAGCTGGCCAGGCGGCTCGATCACTGGCGGGCCGTGGTGGTTTCAGCCTGTGAACAATGCGGCCGGGCCGTGGTGCCTGAAGTGCGTGAACCGCTCGTTTTGCGGGACTGGCTGGTTGCCGGTGATGCTGCCACTCGCCTGGTCCTCGCGCCGGGTGCGGAGTCACCGCTGACCCGGCTGACTATGCCGAAACAACTACAGTTGGTCGTGGGTCCCGAAGGTGGTTTCAGCGAAGCCGAGCTGGATTTGATGGACGCGCGGGGCGTGCAGGCTGTTAGCCTGGGTCCGCGTGTGCTTAGAACAGAAACAGCAGCGCCGGCAGCAGTTGCCGTGGTGCAGGCGTTGGCCGGTGATTTGGGCTAGGTGTCCAGCCGGGTAATTGGCAAGGCGCCAAACGTGGCATGCGTCACCAGGTGGGTGAGGCGGTCCAGGTCTGGAATGATGGCTTCGCTTTCCTCTACCTTGATTCGGCTATAAACGCCCAATGATTTTTTTTCGTCACCGGTAGCCATCAGGCTATCTTCCTTGATGACTACAGGCCGGGGCAGGCCGGTCAGTAGCAGGCCCAGGTAGGGGACCCGGGCGGAATCTGAGAGTGATTTCAGGATCATGATCTTGGAACGCGGGTTGACTGCGTCCGGGTCCTGATTATTGATCAGCGCACTGAAGTTGAAGACCGGCACCTGCCGGCTTTCCCATTCAACCTGGCCGAGCAGCCACGGAGGTGAATTCTCCATGGACTCCGGGGGTGTGTAATCGAGAACTTCAGCCATGACACTGGTTGGCAGTAACAACGTTTCCTCATCCACCGGAATCATCATGCAGTGGATTTCCGGGCTTTTACCGGACCGGCGCATGACCTTCTTGGCGCCCACTTTCTTTCTGCCTGCCGTTTTTCGGGTTGTATTCATTCTGACCTTCTCGGTATCAGCTCTATATCCAGCATTTCACCCACGGTTTCAACCAGCTCTATTTCCTGGTAAGGCTTGGTCAGGTAGCCGTTGGCACCGGCGCTCCTGGCCTTCTTACGGTGTTTCTGGCCTGCGCGTGAAGTAATCATGACCACCGGCACGTGACGTAGCCGTGCGTCAGCCCGCACATGCTCGAGCAGTTCGTAGCCATCCATACGCGGCATTTCAATATCCAGCAGCATCAGGTCTGGAATCCGGTCATGCAGACTCTCGATCGCATCGATGCCATCTTGTGCGGTCATCACCTCGATGGAGTGGTTGTCGAGCACACGCGAAGTTACCTTGCGCATCGTGATGGAATCGTCCACTACCATGACCAGCGGTTGGCGGGCCACTTCGGTGACGGCTTCTGCCACTTCCACGGCCGGCTCCTCGGTGCGTTCCAGTCCGCGCCAGATCAATGGCCCCATGTCGAGAATGATCATCACCTGGCCATCGGCTGCGATGGTGCCGCCGAGGATGCCCGGGATGCTGCTGATTTGTGGTCCCACCGGTTTGATGACGACTTCCTGGTGTCCCTGCAGACCAGCCACCCGGAAAGCAGCCTGGTGTTCGCCACCACTAATCATCAGTAACGATACATTGTCACTGTCCAACGGCAGCGTTGGCGCACCCAGCAACGGTTCGAGTTCGAGCAGGGGATATTCTTCGCCGGCAAATTCATAGACCGGCGACTCGCTCTTCATCAGGGCCGTGTACTCCGACGGGGTCATGCGTGCCACGCCCGCGACGCTGTTCAGCGGAATCTGGAACGGACGGTCGCCGACGCTGACCGCGATGGCCTGCATAACCGCCAGGCTGAATGGAATTCGTATCGTGAAACGCGAGCCCTTGCCGTGCTCGGTATCGATGTCCATGGAGCCGCCAATCTGCTTGATCTCGCTGTTGACCACGTCCATCCCGACGCCGCGTCCGGCCAGGCCGGTAACGGTCGAAGCAGTGGAGAACCCGCTCTTGCGGATAAACTGCACCAGTTGGTGACTATCGATTTCCTCGTCCGCGCCCAGCATGCCGCGTTCGATGGCGCGCTTGCGCACCGCGTCGATATCAATGCCGGCGCCATCATCTTCTACCCGGATGACGAACTCGGTAGCCTCGGCCTCGACCGTGACAACGACACTGCCTTCTTCTTCTTTCTTCGCTTTACGCCTGGTTTTGGGTAATTCGATGCCGTGTGCAATGGCGTTACGCAGCATGTGTTCCAGGGGCGCGGTAATGCGTTCCAGCACGTTGCGGTCCAGCTGATCGCTGGAGCCCGCCATGCGCAATTGCAGCCTCGCCAGCTTGCCTGTTTCAGCAGCCGCAGAGCGAACCACGCGGCGCAAGCGCGGTGCGGCGCTGCCGAATGGCGTCATGCGAGTCTGCATCAGGCCTTCCTGCATCTCGGAACTGACGCGGGACTGCTGGGTGAGCAGGCTCTCTGCCTGGCGTACCGAATCGTCCAGCATTTCATGCAGGCTGGTCAGGTCGCTTACAGATTCGGAGAGTGCCCGGGACAATTGCTGCATGTTTGAAAACCGATCCAGCTCGAGTGGATCGAATTCCGTGTTCGTCTTGGCGGAAGCTTTCTGATAGCGCGACGCCATCTGTGCCTCGCTTTCCATGTCCATCTTGCGCAACTGTTCCTTCAGGCGCTCCACGGTTACGTCCACATCCTTCAGGTTGTAACGTACGTGGCCCAGTTGCTGCTCAAGCCGTGAGCGGTAGATGCTGATTTCGCCAGAGTAGTTGACCAGCTTGTCCATGAGTTCTGCACCGACGCGAATCTGTGCGCCTACAGCAGAGTCATCATGTGATCCTGAGGGCCGATCCTCGATTTCGCGGAAAACGCGGGCAGAGGCCTTGCGTGCTGCACGTTTCTTCGTGGCTTTGCGGACCTTGCGGGCGGGTTCGACTGCGGCAGTTTCCGGAACATGTTCCGAAAGATCAACATGCACATCGGCTTCGTCACCGGCTTTAGCCGGTACCGACAGTGTTTCACTGCTTGCCGGTTCAGTGGCGTCATCCGACGGCGGCAGATGCAGCGCATTAACTCTCTTCTCGAAGTGGGCCAGCGCTTCATCGGTTTGAGGCATCCGGCCGGACTGCAGTTGCTCGACCCAGATGTTCAGGCAGTCGCAACCCTCTTCCAGTGCCTGGACCGCGGCGACGGTGGCCTCCTGCCGGTTCGAGGCAATATGCTCGAGCAGGGTTTCCATTGCATGGCTCAGGTTGCCAAGGCCTTCAAGGCCGGCCATCCGCGCGCCGCCCTTGAATGTATGTATTTCACGTTGCAGGTTCTGCACCAGCTTGCGATCGGACAACTTGTCGCGCCAGGTGTTGAGCAAGGTATCGCAACGCTCCAGCACCTCGACCGCTTCTTCCAGGAAGATGGAGATGATGCTGCCTTCTTCGATCGTAATCCGGCCAGAATCTTCCGCACTGGCCTCTGCTTGATCCTGTGTTTCTGGTACTTCCTGCAGAGGGGCAGGGGTCTTGCTGACGACTGCCGGTTTTTCCGCCTTTGTCTTTAGCTTACCGGAGTCTTCGAGTGCAGCCAGGGCGGTCAGTTCTGCAATCAGTTCGGAGTCATCCACGGGATAACTGGTCGGATTGCCGTCCTGGAGAACATGAAGGCGCTGGTGGAATCGGTGTAGACAGTGCTGGGTAGCCCCGGTTGCGCCGACGGTCACCTTGCGGTCTTTAGCAAGCCGGTTTTCCAGGTAATTCTCGAGGGAACGTGCGACCTCGGCTTCCTGTCCGAGCGGCGCCATTGCAAAGGTGCCGGCCAGCGTATGCATGGCCCTGATTAACTCGGGCGTAGCCGCCTGGCTTTTACCGGCGATCAGGCCGTTAACAAAGCCTTCCAGTTCATTAACATAGCCAAGAATCTCCCCTTCCATCAACTGTTTCAGGGTTGGGTCTATGCCGCTGTCGGGTATCGGCGAATCCAGTTTGATCGCTGTTTCGGAGGCCTTGGGCGGCGCGGCGGCCGCAGATTTCGATTTGGGCCCGGATATCGCTGCAGGCTCTTCGAGCGTGCGGCTCAGCAACGAGTCGGGCAAGTCTGATTGCAGCTTGTGCAAGTCCGGCTGGTTGCCACCGGACAGCGTGCGTGCAAACGACGACAGGCTCTTGATGGCGGCCTCGTCCAACTCAGTTTCTTCGCCGAGCAGGCGTGAGCGCAGGTCATCCAGCGCATGTACCGCCAGCCTGACGGTTTCGGAAACCGGTTCACTATGGGTGATGCGATTCTCGACCAGCTTGTTGAGGAGTTCCTCTATACGCCAGGAGAAATCGCCCATTTCCAGGGCGCCGACCATTCGGCCGCTACCCTTGAGTGTGTGGAATCCGCGTCGCAACTCGGTAAATGCCTTGCTGTCGCCCGTATTGGCTAGCCAGGATTCCAGAGCCTTCCTGATCTGAATCCGCACAGAATCGTACTCGTCCAGGAAGATGCCCAGCATTGCCGGATCGATTTGCGGTGTGTCTGCTGTGCTTTTGTCTTCCGGCTCGCGTCGAGCCTCGCTGGTGCCGGAAAGCGTGATCTTTGTTTCGGGAACCTCTTCGCCGCCGGCACTGGCTTCAGGCAGGCCGATCAGACGGGATTGCATGACTTCGAGGAAACGCAGGCTGCTGCCCTGACCATCCCGATATCCGGCCAGGTACAGTTCGAGGGCTGCTACCGCATCGGTCAGTGCTTCCAGGTTGGCCACATCTTCGATGTTGTTGGCCAGTCCCGCATTGAGCGTCCGCTCCAGTTTATCGGTCAGGACGGCAACTTCCTTCATCCCGGCCATACTCAGAGCACCGGAAATCTCTGCCAGCGGCTTGTGGTAATCCGCCTCGTCATCATCATCCAGGCGTTTTCGGATTGCATCCTGTGCTTCGTGCAGGTTGGTGACGCATTCATCCAGCAACTGGCTGAGGATATGGTTCAGTTCATTGGGCGGAAGAGAAATGAATCCACGGCTGGGTTGTTCTTCTACCGGTTCGCCCAGCAATTGAATGTGCGTTGCCAGTATGGCTTCGACCTCCAGCAGTTTCTGCGCTAGCGCCAGCAGGGGTGAATCGAGGTCCATATTGGTAACGCCGTCGGTCTCCTCCAGGGCAGGAAGCAAGTCTTCCACCGCCTTGGCCGGTACCGGCAGGTTAAGCATATTAAGGGTATCCGCCAGTTGCCGCAGCGATGTCTTGCTTTCGCCGCGTTGCTCGGCGTCGACACGGCCGGTTCGCAGTTCCATGTCCAGCGTATCTTTGACCTGGCTCAGCTCTTCGCGTACAGCTTCGCCAATGGACTCGAACAGCCCTGCGTCGCGTCCGGTGACTGCACCCCTGGCACGCAAAAGTGCGTCGCGATCAGGTATCAGCTCTTCCAGCTTGAAGCGTTCTCGCAGAATGTCTGTTGCTTTGCTGCCGGGTCTCGCCTGTGCGGCGTAGAAGAGCAGGGCGCGTGAGAGTGCGGTGATGGTTTCCGTGGGTGGTCCAAACTCACCGTCCTCGATCATGGCCTTAAGGGTCAGGTCCAGTCGTGCGAAAAGCCGGCGCAGCGGCAAGTCATTGTCTATCGCGCCGTCGCGTAAGCCCTGCATGGCGAGTTCGGCAATCCACCAGAGACGTCTTAGCTCATTACGGCCGAGGCGGATATACAAGGTTCTGCAGACCTCTTTCATCGGCCCCAGTAAAGCGTCTTTCGATTGTTCTTTAAGCCAACCCAGCAAGGCTCCCTGGTACTGGCTTCGAATCCGGCGGGCAAATGCCGCGAAGTCGGAATTGGCGATGGCATCCGCTTCGCTGCCACTCAGTTCTGGAATGATAACGTCGAGCTGGGGTGCAAATAGCGTGCCCTCAGACAACAGCGACTCATCGTAGGTCGCGCGCAGTTCGTTGAGGGTTGGCAGCAGCAGAATGGGCAGGTCTTCATGCCCCGCCTGCAGGCGGTCAAGGTAAGACGGCAGGACGATCACCGCATCGGTCAGAGCCATGAGCGACTCATCGCAATTGGCATTGCCATTGTGCAGCATGTGGCCGCCAACGGCGATCATCTCGTCGGTCAGGATGCCGGCGCCATGTTGTTCCATGGTCAGGAACGTCAGGTTCAGCTGCTCGAGTTCTTCCTGTACGTTCACCAGGGGTTCGCGGCGTGAGGTATCCTCTGCAAATGCCTCCAGGTTCTCACGAACCGTTTCCAGGCAATCGTCGAGATCCTCGCGTACCCAGCCTATGGCGGCGCTGGAATGTGATCCTTTAAGCATCATTTCCGCTGTCCCCTGTTCTCGGTAACTTGAAGTCGGCAACGGAGTCACTGAGCTTGTGAACAAGGTCGGCCAGCCTGCCCATGGATTGTGCGGACTGCTTGCTGCCTTCAGATGTCTGGATAGAGACATCACGAATGCTGTTCATCTGCTCGGAAATCTTGGTCGCTGTGCTCGACTGTGCCTGTGCTTCCTGAGAAATATCTTCAATCAGTTTTGAAAGGTCCTTGGATACGGATTCAATGCGCATCAACGCCTCACCGGCGTCCTCCGCTTTCTCCGCACCGGAAACCACTTCGGATGTCGTAGATTCCATAGATACAACCGCTTCTGATGTGTCCGCCTGAATGTTCTGGACCAGCATTTCAATCCGGCGAGTCGCATTGGTCGCTCGCTCGGCAAGTCTCTGAACTTCATCAGCCACCACCGCGAAGCCGCGACCGGCACCACCGGCTGAGGCAGACTGGATGGCCGCATTCAAGGCGAGAATATTGGTTTGTTCTGCAATACCATTGATCAGCTCGACAATGTCCCCGATTTCCTGCGAGGACTCACCCAGCCGCTTGATGCGCTTCGATGTGTCCTGGATCTGGTTACGGATGGTGTCCATACCCTTGATCGTCTGCTGCACCATTTGTGAGCCGCTGTGGGCGATCGTAACTGAGCGTTGGGCAACTTCACTGGATTCCCGAGAGCGCGCTGCCATGCCGTCAAACGACTCGGCCATTTCGTTAATCAGGTCGGTGGCAGTGCGCACCTGTTCGGCCTGTTGGCCGGAGGCAGCGGCCAACAGGCCGGTCGTTTCCATCGTCTCGTTGGCGGATTCTGAAACGGTTTGTGCCGTGATGTTGATGCCTGTAACGAGTTCGCGTAACTGCTCGACGGCGAAATTGACTGAATCTGCAATGGCGCCGGTCATGTCGTCCGTGACCGTTGCCTTTACCGTCAGGTCACCGTCAGCCAGTGAACTCATTTCATCCAGCAGGCGCATGATGGCTTGCTGGTTCTTCTGATTCTGCATGCCCGCTTCAATGGCACGGCGCCGTTCCACGTTCAGGAATGACCAGACCATCAACGCGATCGAAATCAGAATGATGACAAGCGCCAGTGAGCCTGACCATAAAGATGGCCATAAACGGTTGTCCGAGCGGTACAGTACGGCATCGGACAGTTCCCGGCTGAGATCGAACAATTTCAGGCTATCGGTGAACAGTTGGCCGGCCGCGTTGCGCACGGCCAGTATGTCGTTGCTGGCGACCAGCACGGTTTCCAGTTCGGGTCGGGCGTTGTCATAAATCAGGCGGGCATCATTCAAAGCCCTTAGCGCACTGGAATTTTGTACCTGGGTGACGCCGACTGTTTTGCTGCCTTCGAGCAGGGCATCCATGGTTTGTTCAAAATACTCGATCTCCTGGGAGAAATTCTGGGCCGCGGCTTCTGAGCCGGCACCCCCGCGCAGCATTTCTTTCAGATGCCGAAGAATACGGTCTGACAGAACCAGCTGGCGTCCGGCGACGAACACCTGGTTGCTGGGCGCCTTACTGCGTGTCAGCTCGCGCACAGCCTCGTCGGTCAATTCCTGGATTTCAGGAATTGCATTGATGAACGACCTACTGGCGGTAGCCAGATTGAGAATCAGTACTTCCCGATCAAGAATGCTCTTGGTGTTGGTATTGAGGCTGGACCAGGTGTCACTGAGTTCTTGCAGCCTGTCTGAATGGGTGGAAGAAAGCGCAGGCAAGGAACGAATCGGGTCGCCATGGTTCAGCGCAGCCACCGCATCGGTGATGATGTTGCTGGACTCGTCAAGCTTGAGGAATGCGCTGCTGTTGCCATCTACTGCTTCAATAGCTGATTTGGCAACCTGCTGGGAATTCACCTGAAGATCTGTTGAGAGTCTGATCCACTGCTGTTCATTCCTGCTTTCCTTGGTGATCAGGAAAAACGTGATGGCCACGAAGGCCAATAGAAGAACCAAAAAGCCGACCATCGCGTAAAGGCGAGCGGATTTTTGCTGTAAACCGGGCTTCAAGTTGGTCAATGTCATTTTCCCTTGCCCTTTATCTCGCCTCATGAAGAATCCTTTTTGGCGTGACCGGCTTTTGCGCAGCCGAGATTTAGATTGTCGAGCCATTAAGAAATTCTGCCGTGTGGAATAGTTGTTCGAGGTCCAGTTCCTTCCAGGACTCCGATCCTAAATTGTGTTGCTTGCTGATGATCGTGCCCAGCAACGTGTCCTCGTCCAGCTCAACGGGTACTGCATCACTGTCAAGAAAATGCCGCTGCCCGAACACTTCGTCGATTAACAGCCCCAGCGGGGCCTTGTTCAGGTTGGTGGAAAGCAAACGGCTGCGGGCCGTAATCGGGGATCTTGTCCCGGTCAGAAACCAGGCCAGGTCAACGACGGTGAGCAGTTCACCGCGTACGTTGGCCAGTCCGACGATCCAGGACTTGGCGCCAGGTACGGGTGTGGATTGCGGGCAAGGCAGAATTTCGCCGATGCGATCGATATTGCAAGCCATGTGGATGTCACCGACACTGAACGTGACGCCGCTCCACTCATCGGAAGATTCGCCACTGTTGCCGGCGCCAGGTGAAAACTGCGCACTGCGCTTCTCGTATTCGAGCAGCTTCGTGAACGCAGTATTTTTGCCATTCAAATTCATCCGTCCCTTCACTTTCCCTGTTGATGGAACTCCGCTTTTAAGCGTGGATCACGCTGCCGCGTGTTGTGCAACGGCAGCGAGCAATTCGTCTTTTGTAAAAGGCTTTGTAAGGTAGAGGTCGGAACCTACGACGCGTCCCCGTGCCTGGTCGAAGAGACCGTCTTTGCTGGTCAGCATAACGACCGGTGTAGACCGGTACTGTGCATTATTCTTGATGATGGCGCAGGTTTGGTAACCGTCCAGTCGCGGCATCATGATGTCTACGAAGATCAGGTCAGGGTTGTGTCTTGCAACCATGGACAGTGCTTCGAATCCGTTTTCAGCGGTAACAACATCGTAGCCTTCGGTGGTCAGCATGGTTTCTGCTGAGCGCCTGATGGTTGAACTGTCGTCGACGACAAGAATGCGTATGGAGGCCTTGACAGCCGTCCCGTTGGTTTGACCCTGTGTGTGTTCTTCAGTCATATATCCATCCGTGGTTAATCATCCGATACCGGTGCTTTAGCGCACCCGAACCTGAACACTTCCCCTCCGATTTTAGGCGGCCGGGACGTTCTAGTCTACCACTTTCATCCCGAGATACCAGCACTAACAACAGCTTAGGTAAACAAGCTAATATATATACTGCGAAAGAGTGCTGGAATAACAGCTTGGCAAAACCGATAATATCAGCCTGTGAACGATCGGGATCAAGGAAGGTAATATGACCGACGCATTTAACTCAAAAGGCGGAGTTGTGAAGACCGCTGTGGTGATGGACCCGATTTCCGGCATCGTCACTTATAAGGATTCAACGTTTGCAATGTTGCTCGAAGCGCAGCGCCGCGGTCATGAACTCTGGTACATGGAACCTTCAGATCTGACTATGAGGGATGGTTTGGCCCTTGGGCACATGAGGCCGCTGAGTGTGACCGACCGCAACGAGGATTGGTTTACGCTGGGTGAAAGCCAGAATCTCGAGCTGGGTGGAATGGACTTCCTGCTGATGCGAAAAGACCCGCCCTTCGACATGGACTACGTCTACACCACCTACGTGCTGGACCTGGCAGAAAAAGCGGGAGTCACCGTGATGAACCGGCCTCAGTCTTTGCGCGACGCTAATGAAAAATGTTTCATCACGCAGTTTCCACAATGTTGTGTTCCGGCACTGATAACACGCAGCTCAACTGAGATTAAGGCCTTTGTCGGTGAGCAGGGACTGTCGGTGGTCAAGCCTCTGGACGGCATGGGCGGGGAGTCGATATTCCAGGTGCAGCCGAATGACCCCAACCTGAACGTCATCCTTGAGACCATAACGGCAAAAGATCGTGACCTGGTCATGGTGCAGCGCTATATTCCGGAAATCACACAGGGAGACAAGCGCATCCTGGTGGTCAACGGTAAACCGGTTCCGTTTGCCCTGGCGCGTATTCCGGGTGCGGGGGATTTCCGTGGCAATCTGGCAAAAGGCGGCACCGGTAAGGGTATAGCGCTATCAGATCGTGATTACTGGATTTGTGAACAAGTGGCGCCTGAACTGAAACGCCGTGGTATTGTTTTTGCTGGGCTGGATGTGATCGGCGACTGGCTGACCGAGATAAACGTGACCAGCCCCACCTGCATTCGGGAGCTGGACGCGGAATTTGGCCTTAATATCGCCGGGGAGATGTTCGACGCGCTCGAAGCAATCAGGCAGTGAGGAGGTAGTAACGGCATGATGCCGAATTCAAACAGACATACGTCCTGGACCGAAGACCGTTTCATGGTTTTCCTGGTGGCGGCGATTGCACTACACGTGCTGCTGTTTTTCGGCGTGAATTTCGGGTTCAACATCAATCCCATGCCGCGGCTGGCGGACACACTGGACGTGGTACTGGTGCAATGGCGTTCGGAGAGCGAGCCGGAAAAGGCCGATTACCTGGCGCAGGCATCTCAGAAGGGCGGCGGTGAGACGACCGAGACGTCACGTCCGGCACAGCCGGTTAGTGGTGAACTACCTACACCACGGGACGGGTCGGATATTCAGGAGGCCGTCGCTCAAACACCGTCACCCCAGCTTGAAGTCCGGGAAATCATCACCGTCGATACTGACGACCAGGCACGTCTTCAGCAAACCACGGTCGAGCAGTTGGAAACCGAACAGCCAAATGCCTCGCAGTTGATGCAGCAGAGCATGGACATGGCAAGCATGCAGCCTGAAGTCAGCCGCCAAAGACAATGGAAATCAACGCTGCCAAAGCGTGAGTTCATATCCGCCAATACCAAGGAATATGAATTTGCCAGCTATATGAGCGGGTGGGTGTCGAAAGTTGAGCGCGTGGGCAACCTGAATTACCCCAGCGAACTGCGACGGCAGAAACTGCATGGTGACCTGATCCTGACAGTGGGTATCCTGCAGAACGGGACGATCGAGAGTATTGATGTAATGCGCAGTTCTGGTATCAGGGCAATCGATCAGGCTGCCATCAACATCGTGCAACTGGCTTCGCCTTATGCACCACTGCCGGATAACATCACTGATCGGGTGGATATTCTGCACATCACGCGCACCTGGCGCTTCGAGGCCGCTTTCGGCGTCGAGTAATCAGAACCGCTACGGCGATCCCCGCGTCTCGTTCCGTTCACAGCGAAGTTCGACCGTATTCCCATCCGGATCACAGATATAGACCGAAGGTCCAAAACCTTCCGCTCCGTATCGGGTCTGGAGATCCGTATCGCCAAATCCTTGTGCATCGAGCCAGTTTCGAAGCTCATCTTCGTTAATGTACTCAATCTGCAGGCAGAAATGATCAAGGTTGTTTCCTGATCGGGCCGGCGCATCGCCGCCGTTGCGGCCCAGTTCGCTGTCAACAGCCACGATATCGATCAGCGATAGTCCGGCCCTCAGCTGGGTCAGCCCGGTTTCCGGCGGCAGGCTGCGCTCGACTTTGCAACCCAGCACTTTCGAGTAGAAATGGACCATTTTCTCGAGGTTCTGTGTACGCAACACAATGTGGTCGATCAGACGAACGCGAATCATGTTTCCTCCGGACCGATCCATTTCTTGACCCGCGGCGCGCGGTATCCGTCAAACCGGTCGAGTAGCTTGCCGGGCTCGTTTTCCATCATGATCATCGGCTGGAACTCTGCCTTTACAAATTTCTGTTCAACCGCGTGGTCAAGAAAAGCAAAAAGGTGGTCGTAGTACGAAGCTGCATTCAGCAGGCCACAGGGTTTTTCATGCATGCCCAGTTGTGCCCAGGTCAGTATTTCAAAGATTTCTTCAAAAGTGCCCCAGCCCCCGGGCAGTGCAATGAACCCATCTGAAAGCTCCGCCATCTTTGCTTTGCGCTGGTGCATCGAGCCCACGACGATCAACTCATCGAGGCCGTCATGCGAGACCTCCCGTGTGGCCAGGCTGTGCGGAATCACGCCGATAGCCTGCCCGCCGGCTTCCAGAACGGCATCTGCTACCGCACCCATCACGCCGATGCTGGCTCCGCCATATACAAGACCAAGGCCCCGGTTTGCCAATTCATGGCCGAGCGATCGCGCTGCTGCGCAATAGTCAGGGAGCAGGCCGGGGTTGGAACCGCAATAAACGCAAATACTTTTCATGGCACTATTCTAAACCCTAATCGAGTATTACCCGCCAGGCGTCCAGCTTTTGCTCAAGACTCATCGCGGCATGGGCCGGGCTGGTTGATGGCAGGCGTTGCAATGGCAAATTCGCAGCCGCACCCTTCAGGTGAGGCTGCACCTGTTTCAGATAGACCATTTCAGCCTTGGCGCCGTTGAAAAAAACACGGCTGATGTCCGGGTGGCCCGCGAAGAAGGCCTGGAAATCATTGGTGACAATGGTCTGGTTATCAATGTCGGAATCCAGACTGCCGGTGCGAAAGCAGGCCTGCAGCACATCCCACAGTGCGACGCCTTTTTCGGAGAGTTGGGTGACCCTGGTCGCGTAGTCTTCATTTTCAATGCTGAAAACCTGGCAGACGATCGGCCAGAAGGCATTGCGCGGGTGTGCATAGTAACGCTGCCTGCGCAGCGATTCACGGCCGGGTATGCTGCCGAGGATCAATACCCGGGCATCGGTCCGGGCTATCGCAGGAAAACTCCGGATATGGGCCATTTGCTCAAGTACGACAGCTTTGCAGCCAGTTTTCGAGAATGATTTGCGCCGCCATGGCATCCAGCTGGCCGGCGTCTTTGCGCCGCGCCGCGCCGCTGGCCCGCATTTCGACGAAGCGGTCTTCTGCTGCCCGGGAGCTGAGCCGCTCGTCGGCAAAGACCGGGGTAAGGGAGTAGCGTTTTTTCAGCGAGGCACCGAAACGGCGTGCGGCTTGAGACATCCTGGTTTCTTCGCCATCGGTGCCGAGTGGCAGGCCGACCAGCAGGGTGGACGGTTTCCATTCCTTAATCAGCCGATCAATGGCCGCCCAGTCCGGTTTCTGGCCGTGACTGACGGTTTCCAGGCTGCTGGCTGTATAAGTGGCGGTCTGCCCAACGGCGACCCCAATGCGGCGCAGGCCAAAATCAAAACCCAGGACATAGCCACTGGGCGCGTTTTCAGGCATGTCCGGCATCCGGAAGCAACTGCTCCACCTTGATACCCAGGCGTCCAAGTGCTTCGTCAAAGCGACTGGTTAGCGGAAGTTCGAACACGATGTCGGTATCTGCTGAAACCGAGAGCCAGGCGTTTGCCAGCATCTCACCTTCCAGTTGTCCGCCGCCCCAGCCTGAATAACCCAGCGCCACGACAAATCGTTCAGGCCCCGAGCCGCCGGCGATATCCGCCAGCACGTCGCGGGAGGTGGTGACCATGATGTCCTGCCCAACCCCCATGCTTGATTCATAGCCATCCCGGGGGCTGTGCAGCACGAAGCCGCGATCCTGGGCTACCGGTCCGCCTTCAAGTACGGCCCGCTGCCGAATGGTGTCATCAAGGCAGTCAATGTTTAATTGGGAGAAAACTTCACCGAGTGTAAACTTTGACTGGCGGTTGATGGTGATACCAATGGCGCCGGAGTCGTTATGTTGGCACAGCAGTGTCACACTACCGGCGAAATTGTCGTCCACCATACTCGGCATGGCGATTAGCATCTGCTGTTCCAGGTATCCGGCGGCCCCTTGTTCATTTCCTTCGCTCATGCTGTTCAGATTGGGCTTTAGCTGAACATTTTTCAAGTGTCGCTTGCTACAATGGGCAAATCATGACCAGTGAACCCAGAGAACAGGAAACAAGCGAAAAGGACCCGGCTATCCGACGCCCGGTGCGCAGTTTCGTGTTGCGTGGCGGGCGCCTCACCGAAGGCCAAAAACGTGCGCTTAATGAATTATGGTCGCCCTATGGAATAATCGGCGACGATTCCAAACTGGATTTCAGTTCGCTGTTTGGCAACACCCGGCCGGTCATTCTGGAAATCGGTTTTGGCAATGGCGATGCCACCTGGCAGATGGCCCGTGCCCACCCCGAAGAAAACTACGTCGGCGTGGAAGTGCACAAGCCGGGGGTCGGCCACCTGTTGTTGAAGATTGAAGAACATGGGCTCGACAATGTGCGCGTCGCCTGTGAAGACGCCGTCGAACTGCTGAAAAAACGAGTTCCGGCGAACTCACTTGAAGGGGTGAGAATATTCTTTCCTGACCCATGGCATAAGAAAAGGCATCATAAGAGGCGTATTATCCAACCGCAATTCATTGCGCTGCTGGCGGAAAAAATGCGAAGTGGCGGCGTCCTGCATATGGCGACTGATTGGGAACCTTACGCAGAGCATATGCTGGAAGTGATGCACGACAGTTCGGCTTTTGAGAACATCGCACCTCAGGGTGAGACCTGTTCCAGACCTGAATGGCGGCCGGAAACCAAGTATGAAAAGCGCGGTGAGCGATTAGGCCATGGGGTGTATGACCTCGTTTTCAGGCATACCGGCTGAACCAGGAGACAAGCGAACTGATGGAAACCGGACTGACACTGACACCCGACATGATCCTGGTATTGCTGATCCTGTCGGCAACGATCGGTTTGTTCGTGTCAGAGCTCGTTCGTGTCGATATCGCTGCGATCCTGGTCATGGTGGTGATCGGCCTGGCCGGCCTGGTGCCCGCGACCGACCTGTTTAATGGTTTTGCTTCCAACGCGGTTCTGTCGATCATCGCAGTGATGATTCTTGGCGCCGGGCTGGACCGAACCGGTGTGATGACGGTCGTCTCCGCCTTCATTCTCAAGGTGGGTGGGAAGACAGTCACCCGAATAGTGCCGCTGATTTCCGGCACAGTCGGGTTAATTTCCGGAATCATGCAGAACGTGGGCGCAACGGCTCTGTTCATGCCGGTCATGTCCAGGATATCCAGCCGTACCTCGATCCCTCTGTCGCGTCTTCTGATGCCGATGGGTACCTGTGCGATTCTAGGCGGCACACTGACCATGGTGGGATCGTCACCGCTGATCCTGCTCAACGACCTGATTGAGAATGCCAACGAGTCGCTACCGCCTGGTGTGCAGACGCTGGAGACCTTTCACCTTTTCGACGTCACCCCGATAGGTATTGCTTTGTTGGCGTCAGGGATTCTCTATTTCCTACTGGCGGGTAAATTCCTTTTACCCAAGACCAAGGAAAAGGCCAGTGGCGTTCCCGCCAAGACCAAGACTTATTTCGCCGATGTCTACGGTATCGAGGGTGACATCTACGAGTTGCTCGTTACTGTTGACAGCCCGCTGGTTGGCATGACCGTCGAGGACGCCGAGAAAATGGAAGGTTCGCCGATGTTGCTTGCCATTCGCAACACAGATGAACCCAGGCTGGCTCCCCCCGCCGACGAGATGATCTGGGTTGGGACGATCCTGGGGGTGATGGGTACGCGTGACATAGTAGGTCGATATGCGCTGGAGAATCAGTGCCGGGTGCAGCCACGCTTACGCACATTCGGCGGTCTGTTCAACGAAAGCAGGGCGGGTATTTCAGAAGTGGTTATTCCGCCTGGCTCAAAGCTGGTTGGGCAATCCATTGGCAAGGCCCGGTTACGAACCCGTTACGGCATCAGTGTTCTGGCCATCAATCGTCGTGGCGATATTCTGACCGAAGAAATCCGCGATACCGAACTCGAAACCGGGGATTGCCTGGTGTCGCACAGCACCTGGCGTGATCTGTCAGCTGTGGGCAAGGAGCGCGACTTTATCGTCGCGACCGATATTCCAAAGGAGGAGCAGCGGCCGCACAAAGTTGCCCATGCGCTGGTTTTTTTCTCGATTTCCATGAGCATGATTGTTTTTTCTGACTATCGGTTGTCCATTTCCTTGCTGGTCGGTGCGATGGGCATGGTTCTGACGGGTGTGCTCAGCATGGATGAAGCCTACCGGTCCGTGAGCTGGAAAACAGTCTTCCTGCTGGCCAGCCTGATTCCTCTGGGTCAGGCGATGGAACGAACTGGCACGGCCGCCTGGATTGCCCAGGAGATCATGATGATACTGGGTGATGTGCCGGAGATTACGATCCAGGTTGCGCTGGCTGTGATGGCAACCGTTTTCAGTCTGGTCATGTCCAACGTTGGTGCGACCACTATCCTGGTGCCGATCTCCGTCAGTATCGCTTTGGCAACAGGGGCAAATCCGGCCATGTACGCGTTGATCGTTGCATTGTCGACGTCCAATGCATTTATTTTGCCGACCCACCAGGTCAATGCACTGATCATGGGTCCGGGCGGTTACCGCGTTGCCGACTTTATTCGTGTCGGCACTCCGATGAGCGTGATTTTTATCATCGTCATGCTCACCGTCGTGAATCTGATCTTTTAGGGCTGGCTGAATGCAATATCAGATTGGTCCACCGCCTATGAACCCCTTGTCCCGCCTGTTGGCAGGGATCGTGGCCGTGCTTGCACTCGCAGGCGCCTTCTTCTTTGGTGTGTTCATCCTGGTCTTTGCCATGGGCCTTGGCCTGGTCGCCTGGGTGGCACTGCGGTTACGCATGTGGTGGATCAGGCGAAAGCTGGGGGTTACCGGTAGTGGTTTTCCGGGTGGGCAGGACTACCCGGGCACGACCCCGTCAGGTGATAAAAAGGGCGACGTGATAGATGCTGAGTACACTGTCGTTTCAAGGCAGGATGAAGATTAGGGGTTTCACTCGTATAATAGAAGTGAATCGGCCGCCAGGAAAAACACATGTCAACGATCAGGGAAATCCTCGAGCACAAGTCCAGAGAATGTCTGACTATAAAAAGTGATACGTCGGTATTCGATGCCATAGGCGTCATGTCAGAAGCCAACATCGGCGCAATCGTGATCCAGGATGGGGATCAGCCAGACGGGATTTTTACTGAACGTGATTATCTCCGGAAAGTCGTCCTGCAGGGCCGTTCATCCCGCGACACGCCTGTTTCCGAGGTCATGTCTTCACCACTGTTTACGGTTGATGTATCGGATGCACCCCGTGTCGCCATGGAATCTATGACTGAGCGCCGCTGTCGGCATTTGATCGTCACTGAAAACGATGCGATGGTAGGCATTGTATCGCTGGGGGATCTGGTCAAACACCTGCTTCACGAGAAAGAGGCAGAGGTCGAACAGCTTTCCAGTTACATCAAGGGAAACTACTAGATCCGGCTTACTCCCCGGGTTCTTCAGAATCTTTTTGCATGGCCTTTCTGACGGCTGCACGAGTTTCGGCCGCGCTGCGTCCTTTCTTGTATTGATCCAGCACCACGGCTTCAACCTGTCCCAGAATATTGTCAATGGAGCCTGTGGGGCTTGAGGTATCGAGTGGCCTTTGTTGACCAAACAGGTTGATCCAGCGTTCGCTGCGACGGCCCAGTTTGATCACCCTGCGAAATTTAGCGTCGCATTTGTCACCGCCTTCGAGCAACCCGAGAAGCGCCGCGAGCAAAGAAACCGGGATCAGTATGGCGTCCCGGATACCATCGGCAAGCAATTTCACCTGCAAAATGGCAGCTTCACGCAGTAGGGACAGTCGGGGGTTCTGGTTTGTCGCGTTCATGGCAGGGATAATGTCGGGAGTTGATCCATCCTAACCTTCGGAGCCTGCTAATGAAATACCTGCACACCATGGTCAGAGTGACCGATCTCAAAGAATCTCTGGATTTTTACTGCAATAATCTTGGTTTGGTCGAAATTTCACGCAAGGATGTGCCGCAGGGAAAATTCACGCTGGTATTTCTTGCTGCACCAGGCGATGAGGAAGCACAGGTTGAATTAACCTATAACTGGGAGCCGGAGCCCTATGATGGCGGCCGCAACTTCGGTCACCTCGCTTACGCGGTAAACAACATTTACGAAACCTGCCAGAAACTGATGGATGGCGGCGTCATTATCAACCGTCCGCCGCGCGATGGGCGGATGGCATTCGTACGATCACCGGATGGGATTTCGATCGAGTTGCTGCAGAGCGGCGAAGCACTGCCCTTGTTGGAACCCTGGTCCACGATGGAAAATTCCGGAAGCTGGTAAGCCTTACAGTATGTAGATCGTGGCCAGCAAGCCGGTGATGGTCATCGTAATCGTATAGGGCAGCGCCAGGATAACCATTCTTCCGTAACTGAGCCTGATCAGGGGCGCCAGTGCCGAAGTCAGCAGAAACAGAAACGCCGCCTGGCCGTTCGGAGTTGCCACCGACGGGATGTTCGTTCCGGTATTGATAGCTACCGTCAGTTCCTCGAAATGAGCCCGGGTAATGTCGCCGGCTTCCAGCGCTGCGTACACTTCATTGATGTAAACCGTTGCGACGAAAACGTTGTCCGATATGGCGGACAGGATGCCATTAGCCATGAAGAACACGGGTACCTGGGATTCCTGATCGAGTGTGAATACGTAATTAATGATCGGCTGGAACAGGTGCTGGTCATGAATCACACCCACCACGGCGAAAAAGACCACCAGTAACGCAGTAAAGGGCAGGGCTTCGGAAAATGCATGTCCCAACTGGTGTTCCTCGATAATGCCGGTAAAGGCAGTTGCCAGCACGATGACGGCCAGTCCGATAAGGCCCACCTCGGCCCAGTGGAAAGCCAGGGCCAATACCAGGAATACAACGACACCGGCCTGAGTGAATAGCACGGCGGTCTGCCTGGGTGTCCGTTTGCTGTCCTCAAGCTCGTCATACCTTTCCAGGATGCGCCTTGCGGCCGTCGGCAGTTCGGCGCCATAACCCAGGAGCTTCATTTTCTCGACGGCTACACAGGTAAACAACCCGACGATGAAAACGGGGATGCTGACGGGTGCCATTCGCACGAAGAACTCTCCAAACCCCCAGCCGGCAAGCTCACCAATGAGCAGGTTCTGCGGCTCGCCCACCAGTGTACAAACACCACCCAGTGCAGTGCCGATGGCGCCATGCATCATCAGGTTACGCAGGAAGGCCCGGTACTCCTCGAGGTCGGTTCGGGTTTCGGCTCCTATTCCCGTATCGTCTGCATGGTCGTGGTCATCGTCAAAACCCTTACCCGAAGTGACCTTGTGATAAACCTGGTAGAGCCCGGCCGCAACCGTAATGATGACGGCGGTCACCGTCAGTGCATCCAGGAAAGCCGACAGAACGGCTGCCACCACGCAGAAAAGAAGGGAAAGCATGGTCTTTGACTTAACCTTGATCAGGAGCTTGGTGAAGATATAGAGCAACAGCTCTTTGAGGAAGAAAATACCGGCAACCATGAAGATCAAAAGCAGGATTACCGCGAAGTTGCCCTCGGTTTCATGATAAACAGTGGCTGGTGAGGTTAATCCAAGAATGACCGCCTCAATGGCCAGTAGGCCACCGGGTTGCAGTGGATAGCACTTCAGTGCCATTGCCAGGCAAAAAATGAATTCTGCGACCAGCAACCAACCGGCCACGAATGTGCCCATGGTGATCATCACGATGGGGTTTATCACCAGGAACAGAACGATGGTCAGCTTGTACCAATCGGCGGCATTGCCGAGAAAGTTCTGCAGAAGAGACTGAGCGAGTGTTTTTGGCATTATTGCTCTCTGGGTTGTTCCGAAATAAGAGCGACTAATTCTAATGTGTTCTCACCACTTTGCACCAGTATTGATGACATTAGATGGTCAAGGTCAATTATTTTGCGTTGCCCTGGCAATTTAGATAGAATACATATCTCTTTATCTTGATTGAAAGATGTAATTATCAGGCGGGCTTGGCCCGGCATGCGAGGAAGACCAAAAATGAGCAGCTATTTATTTACCTCAGAGTCCGTTTCAGAAGGCCATCCGGACAAAGTCGCCGACCAGATTTCTGACGCCGTCCTGGACGCAATTCTCACGCAGGATCCCGCGGCTCACGTGGCCTGCGAGACCATGGTTAAGACCGGTGTAGCGATCGTGGGTGGTGAAATCACCACCACTGCATGGGTCGACCTGGAAGACCTGATCCGTAAAGTTATCGTGGACATTGGCTACGATTCTTCCGAGGTAGGGTTTGATGGCCACACCTGTGCGGTAATGAACATCATTGGCAAACAGTCACCCGACATCAACCAGGGTGTCTCTCGTGAGCGGCCGGAAGACCAGGGCGCCGGCGACCAGGGCTTGATGTTCGGCTATGCGACAAATGAAACCGACGTGTTGATGCCTGCACCTATTCACTACGCACACGAACTGGTCAAGCGCCAGAGCGTTATACGACGCACTACAGAAGATGGCCGCTTTCATCTGCGTCCCGATGCCAAGAGCCAGGTTACCTTTCGCTATGAAGATGGGAAGCCGGTAGGTATCGACGCGGTTGTTCTGTCCAGCCAACACAGCGCCGAATCCAGCCAGGCCGATCTGCGAGAACTGGTGATGGAAGAAATCATCAAGCCGGTTCTTCCTACCGAATGGCTCGATGGAAACACCAAATATCACATCAACCCGACAGGCCGATTCGAAGTAGGCGGTCCGGTTGGCGATGCAGGCCTCACTGGCCGGAAGATCATTGTTGATACTTATGGCGGCATGGCCCGCCACGGCGGTGGTGCTTTTTCCGGCAAGGATCCGTCCAAGGTCGACCGTTCTGCAGCTTACGCAGCCCGCTACGTGGCAAAAAACATCGTTGCTGCCGGCCTGGCTGATCGCCTGGAAATTCAGGTTTCATACGCCATCGGCGTAGCCGAGCCGACTTCGGTGACTGTGGATACGTTCGGAACCGAACACGTTCCGGCGCACCAGATAGAGCAGATTGTCCGCCAGGAATTCGACCTCAGGCCCTACAGCATCATCCAGATGCTGGACCTGATTAAACCCATCTACCAGCCCCTGTCAGTCTATGGCCACATGGGTCGGGAAGATCTAAACGTAAAGTGGGAAGCAGTCGACCGCGTTGAACAGATTCGTTCTGCGGCCGGTATCTGAAACCGCTCCCTACACCAGGAGAATAACCATGAATGCTGTTATTGAAAAATTGAAAAAGAACGACTATTACGTGGCTGATATCGACCAGGCTGAGTTTGGCCGCAAGGAAATTGCGATTGCCGAAACCGAAATGCCCGGCCTGATGGCTCTGCGTGAAGAGTTGGGTGCCTCGCAACCCCTCAAAGGCACCCGTATCGCCGGTAGTCTGCACATGACCATCCAGACCGCGATGCTGATCGAGACACTGATCGACCTCGGCGCAGAAGTGCGCTGGGCGTCCTGCAACATCTACTCGACCCAGGACCACGCAGCCGCCGCCATTGCAGCCGGTGGCACGCCAGTATTTGCGTTCAAGGGTGAAACACTGGATGAATACTGGGAGTTTGCCCACCAGATTTTCAACTGGGGTGCAGGCGATAAAGAAGAAGACTTTGCCAACATGATCCTGGACGATGGCGGTGATGCCACGTTGTTACTGTATCTCGGTGCGCAAGCTGAGAAAGACATCTCTGTACTGGACAACCCTTCCAGTGAGGAAGAGGTGGCTCTGTTCAACTCGATCCGCAAACGGCTGGACAGCAGGCAGGGCTGGTATACGAAAGCCCTGTCGAAAATCCAGGGCGTGACCGAAGAAACCACAACGGGTGTCAAGCGCCTTTACCAGATGGCCCGCGATGGCGTGTTGCCGTTCCCGGCCATCAACGTTAACGATTCTGTTACCAAGTCTAAGTTCGACAACCTCTACGGTTGCCGTGAGTCGCTGGTCGATGGCATTAAGCGTGCCACCGACGTGATGATTGCGGGCAAAATCGCCCTCGTAGCAGGTTATGGTGACGTCGGTAAAGGTTGTGCGCAGTCCCTGAAAGGCCTGGGTGCAACGGTCTGGGTTACTGAGATCGACCCCATTTGCGCCTTGCAGGCTGCCATGGAAGGTTTTCGCGTCGTGACCCTGGAAGATGTTGCCAGCCAGGTGGATATTTTCGTGACCGCCACCGGCAACTTCCACGTGATCACCCATGACCACATGGCTGCCATGAAACACCAGGCGATCGTTTGCAACATTGGCCACTTCGACAACGAGATCGATGTGGCAAGCCTGAAAAATTACGAATGGGATAGCATTAAACCCCAGGTCGACCACGTCATCTTTCCGGACGGCAAGCGCATCATCCTGCTGGCCGAAGGCCGCCTGGTGAACCTCGGTTGTGCTACCGGCCACCCCAGCTTTGTCATGTCGGCGTCTTTCACCAACCAGGTGCTGGCGCAGATTGAATTGTGGTGCCACGGTGAACGTTATGAAAACCAGGTCTACGTGCTGCCCAAGCATCTCGATGAGAAGGTCGCGACTTTGCACCTGGAGCGTATCGGCGCCAAGCTGACGGAGTTGACCGATGTTCAGGCCGGTTATATCGGCGTCGAAAAGCAAGGTCCGTACAAACCGGATCACTACCGCTACTGACCCTTGGCAGCGCCACGGATATCATTCGAGTTCTTTCCGCCAAGGACGGCGGAACAGCAACTCATCCTTGAGTCGACCTGGCAAAAGCTCGCGCCGCTCAAACCGGAATACCTTTCCGTAACCTTCGGTGCGGGTGGCTCCACGCTGGAGGCCACCCGTGACACCGTTGAAGCCCTTTCCGCGCAGACCGATGTGCCGGTTGCGCCACATATTTCCTGCATGGCGCAAAACGAGGAGATGCTGAGGCAAATTCTGACGTCATACCGTGATGGCGGCGTCAAACGACTGGTGGTGTTGCGCGGTGACCGGCCCGAGGGGATGACAGGGCCCGGACCTTTTCAGTACGCCAATGAACTGGTCGCTTTTATCCGCAGCGAATTTGGCAATTTTTTTCACATAGAAGTCGCTTGTTACCCCGAATTTCACCCCGAATCGACATCACCTGAATCCGAGCTTTATTACTTCAAGCAAAAGGTTGATGCGGGAGCTGACGGGGCTGTTTCCCAATATTTTTACAATGCTGATAGTTATTTCCGGTTTATGGATGACTGTGCCCGGGTCGGGATCGATATCCCGGTGACTCCGGGCATCATGCCCATTACCAACTATCGTCAGCTTGCCCGCTTTTCGAACATGTGCGGCGCGGAAATTCCCCAGTGGATCCGCCGCAGACTGGAGGGATACGGCGACGATGGAGCGGCCATACGGGCCTTTGGCCTGGATGTGGTAACTGATCTGAGTGAACGGCTACTGGCGGGTGGCGCTCCGGGCCTGCACATTTACACGCTCAATCGCGCCAACGCCAGTTTCCTGCTGTGGCAGAGACTGAACGGTCTGGCCTCGCGAGAAGGTGTCGTCCACAAATAATCTGGTCTTATTCATCCCCGAATATAGCCACGTGCACCTTACCGTTGGTGTCTACACTCGCCCGGTACATACCGGGCGTGTTGTAAGTGAGTGATACATTGCCCTGCGGATCCATTGCAATGATGCCGCCACTTGCGCCCATCTCGACCAGTTGTTGCATGACCACCTGATCTGCTGCTTCCTGCAGGGTCACGCCGGTGAATTGAACCCGGGCGCAGATATCGCGCGCTACTGTGGCGCGGATGAAATACTCACCGTGGCCGGTCGCGCTGACGGCACAGGAACGATTATCTGCATACGTTCCGGCGCCGATGATCGGTGAATCACCAACCCGGCCCCAGCGCTTGTTGGTCATGCCGCCGGTTGATGTCCCGGCGGCCAGGTCACCGTTTGCGTCCAGTGCGACCGCGCCGACCGTGGAGAACCACTGGTCCGGTGACTCGGAAAGAGAGCTTGTCTTGTCTTCGCCAGTCGCCTTCGCTTTGGCTTTCTGCAGTTGTTGCCAACGGTATTCTGTGAAGAAATAACTGTCATCCTCAAAAACGATGTCGTTGTCCCGTGCGAATTTTTCCGCCCCTTCTCCCATCAGCATCACGTGAACTGAATCGGTCATCACTTTGCGCGCCAGCAAAATCGGGTTTCTGACGTTGTGTACGCCGGTGACTGCGCCCGCATCCAGGTTGGAACCATCCATGATCGATGAATCCAGCTCATTCTTGCCGTCGGCATTGAAGACGGCGCCCCGGGCTGCGTTGAAAAAAGGAGAATCCTCCAGGATCGTGATGGCTTTGGTGACTGCGTC